>JACOUA010000335.1 GCA_016178075.1 Acidobacteriota bacterium | reverse complement strand
GATCGATGCGCTGAAGCTCAGAAGCGCGCCCATTTTCGCTTCGTCCAGACGGATGCCCGGCGGGAATGACGCCGTGCAGAAAAACAGCGCGACGGTGAAGCCGATGCCAGCCGCGATGCCGACCACGAGCATCTCCCTCCAGTTGACGCCCTGCGGGACGCGGAGCCCCAGCGCCACCGACGCCAGCGTGGACAGCCCGATCCCGATCGGCTTGCCGACCAGGAGCGCCGTCAAGACGACCCACGTCCCGGTCCCGACACTCGTGAGCGGAACGCCCGCGTTCACCAGACCGAACAAGAACAAGATGAGCTGGACCGGCATGGTCCACCTGCGCTGAAACTGGTTCAACGCGTCACGCGGCGCGGGCTCGATATCCACGAAGAGCCCGGCGTCGCGGGCCGCGTGCGGGAGAAACGGCATGATCGGGACGAGCGCCAGCGCCGGGTGGAGTCCACCTCGAAAGAGCGCGATCCACGAAATTACACCGGGCACGATGATGTAGGGCCAGAAGTTGAGGATCTTGCGCCGGCGGAGCCACCAGGCCACGCCCAGCGCGATCGCCAGGATCGCGACGAAATCGACCAGCCGCACCGTGCCGATCGGATAGAACAGCGCCAGGATCACCAGCCCGAGGGCATCGTCTGCGATCGCGAGCAGCAGCAGAAACGGAATCGCAGCATGCGTGGCCGGGAAGATCGCGCGCGCCGCGAGGTAGCTGAAGGCGATGTCGGTCGCGCAGGGAATGGCCCAGCCGCGCAGCAGATCCTGGCGACCGAACCAGAGCGCCAGGCCGACATAAATGAGCGCGGGCCCGGTCATGCCGCCGGTTGCGGCGACCACCGGCAGGCTTGCGCGGCGCCATGACGACAACGCTCCGCCCGGGGCCGTGGCCTCGACGACTTCCTTGGCCGCGATGCCAAAGAAAAAGACCATCGCCACGTCGTTCACGAAGAAGTCGATGGCGTGGGCAAAGCGGGAATACGACTCGTGTGCAAAGTTGGCCCAGACGAGCGCGGCAATCGCCCCAACCGGCAGGAGCAGTTGGTATTCGATCAAGGACGCTCGGATGTCGCGCAGCGGCCACACGGTTGATGTGGAAGTCGGCACGGACTCTTCTGCGTGCTAGCGGGCGCGCTCGGCCAGCCTCGCAAACACGGCCGCTGCGGCGTCGGATCGGCGAAGCGCCCCCAGCAGCGGATCCACCGGGATCATCCACCCCGCGAACCCGGGGGGCGAATCGTTCAGCAGCCGCAACAGGATGGCCGTTGCGTCGGTCAGGTGATCGTCCAAGAGCCCCAAGGCTGCCTCCATGATCGACGATTCGGTCCGCCGGCCACCCCGCTGCAGCGCGTCGATCGTCTGGCGAGCCCTGGCCGCTTCGGCGTCCGCCCGCGCTCGGTCTCCGGCGCCGCGGAACGCGAGCGTTCGTCCGACCACGGCGCGTGCGTGATCCGGATACAGGTCGAGCGATCGATCGAATGCTTCGAGCGCCGCGTCCACGTCGCGGCCGTCGAGATGTGCGAAGCCCAGCCCATCGTACGCGTTCATGACGAATTCGGCGCCATAGATCGTCGCCGGGTTGGCCCCGGCCAGCTCCGCCTCGAATTCACCCTGCGCCTCGTCTCTCGCGCCTCGCGCGAGCAGCACCGTGCCGAGCAGCCAATGAAGGCCGCTCGCCGGGAACCGCCAGCTCTGGCGGCGATGGCGCCCGAGCACCAGGACGCCTTCGCGGAGGACGCCTTCGGCTTCGTGGATCTCACCGCGCGCGATCCGGACCATCGCGATCTCGAAATGCGCGAAGGGAAGATCCGGAAACAGCCGGAGCGCGCGATCGAGCGCCTGCAGCCGCTCTTCACCCCAGGCCGCATGGCCCAGCCGGAACTGGTGACGCCAGTCGTTTGGCTCGAGCGCCACGGCGCGGCGGCCGGCCGCGAGCGCCTCCTGCGGTCGATCCGCGCTGACCAGCATGAAGGCCAGCATGGCGTGCGCTTCGCCGAGCTCGGGGGCGAGGTCGGCGGCGCGGCGCGCGTAGCCGATCGCGCGCGTCAGCAGCCCGGTGTCGGGCTGCGTGCGCGGGCGCGACGCCTCGTACAGCAGAAAGTGGGAGGCGGCCAGACCGGTGAACGCCAGCGGGTAGAGCGGATCGTGCGAGAGCGCGCGCTCGAAATCGACCATCGCCTCCTGAATGCGCGCGCGGTCGAGCGTCTCGAGCTTCAGCCGGCCCTCGGTGTATGCCCGGTACGCCTCGAGGCTCGACGTCTCGTGGCTGCTCGCGTGAACCTCGGGCGCCTTCGGCGACACCTCGTCCATCGTGACGGGCGCGACGAACCGGTAGCCCCGCCGGGCGACGGTCTGGATGTACTGAGACGCCGACGGATCGTCGCCGAGCGCGTGCCGCAGGTCCGAGATCGCCTGTGTCAGCGCGTTGTCGGTGACGGTGACGTCCGGCCAGATCGCCCCGAACAGCTCCTCCTTCGTGACGAGCCGCCCCGGATGCGTGACGAAATAGATCAGCAGATCGACCAGCTTCGCCGACAACGACACAACCGCCTCGTCGCGAAGGAGCCGATACGAGGCGGCGTCCAGACGGAAACGACCGAAGTGGTAATTCACTGAACGATGTCCACCCGGCCGATGACATCGCCTTCGAGGATCCGATCCACGACCTCCATGCCTCGGGTCACGTCAGCGAAGACCGTGTACTGGTGGTCGAGGCGGGGGTTGTCGGCGAGGTTGATGAAGATTTGCGCGTCGCCGGTGTCGCGGCCCCTGGTCGAGATGCCGACCGTGCCGCGGGCGTGGGTGAGGCGGCCCGGTTCGTCGCGCATGTAGCGCGCATCGCCCACGTACTCGTTGGCGCCCGGACTTCCGCCCTGGACGACGAAGTTCGGCACGACGCGGTGGAAGGTGAGGCCGTTGTAGTACCCGGCCCGGGCGAGCTGCGCGAAGCGCAGCACGGTCGCAGGCGCCTCGTCTCCAAAGAGCGCCAGATCGACGATGCCCCCGCCGCGCATCGTCAGCCGCGCCCGCCGAGGAAGCGCGGCAAGCTCGTCGCGTGACGGTGACGGGGCCCGCGCCATCCGCTTCGTGACGGGCGTCTCTCTGGCGCCCGTCCACCGCGACAACGCCTCGGCAGCGCGTTCGGCGACACGGGGATCGAAATCCGCCAGATACGGCCGCAGCGCCGCCGCCTGATCCTTCGACCCGAGCGCCTGGAGGCGTTCGAGCAGCGCGACTCTGGCGTCGCGCGAGGTGTCCTTCCGTTCGGCGGTGGCGCGCTGGAGGGCGTCCAGGAGAGCCGGCACGGCCTGCCCGGGTTGCGGCGTGCCGGCCAGCGCCTCCGCGGCCGCGATGAGGAGCTGCGGATCGCGACTGCGCAGCGCCGAGATGTAGAGCCGATCGGCCTGGTGCGCGCTGACAGTCGCGAGCGCCCGCACGGCCGCCTGCCGCACGTTGTCATGCTCGTCGATGGCGAGCCGTTCGAGGACCGGCTCGGCTTTCAACGCGCCGGCGGCCCTCGCCGCGTACATCCGGACTTGCCAGGTCGGGTTTCGCACGAACGGCGGCAGCAGCTTCGCGGCACGCGCGGCCTCCGTCCGGGCCAGCGCGACGATCGCATGAGCCGGACGGTGCCACTCCGCCCTCGCGCGCCCCGTCGAAAGCTCACCGATGATCAGCTCCAATTCCGTCGCCGCGCGTTCGCGTTCCGGACATCTGTTTCCGAGCGCGTCGATCGCGAGGATCGCGACCTGCTCGTCCAGATCATCGAGGGCGCGAAACACTGGACCGCACGTCCCGGCCGGCAGGAGGCGGACGTAAGCGGCAAGCGCTTCGTCCCTCACCTGAGGGTCGCGATCCTTCAGGCCCGCTGCCGCGAGCGTGCTTCGGTCGGTCGCCGACCACGGCGGGTCCGCGGATCCGATCGCGACCATCGCCAGCCGCCTGACTTGCGCGTCTAAATCGGCGGCCGCGGTCTTCGCGGTCGCCGTATCGACCGCGCCGACTGAAATCAGGGCAGAGAGGGCAAGTCGTCTCACGCGCCTGCCCTGCGCGATTCGCCCATCGGCCGGCCTATCCTGAGTGCCGTTCGTTCTTTCGACAGGCCCAGGGCGAACGTCGAAGGGCTCGTTCGACCCTATGGCGACGACGCCGCGAAGCCACTGCACCGCCTCCTCGGTTGGACGAGGCGGCTCGGTGGACGTCTGCTGCCGCATCAGCCGGCCGAGACGACGGTAGAGCGAATCGAACCCTTCGGCGACTCCAACGTGCATCGGCAGCTCGGAGTGGCGTTCCGTGAGATTGCGCAGCGTCTGTTCGATGCGTCCAAAATCCGCCGGGATGGAATACGGCAGCCTGCCGATGGCGGCGGCGAGCGCGCCCTGGACGCCGGGATGCTGCTCGCGGGCGAGACGCTTCAACAGCAGGTCCGCCACCGCTCGAGGATCGGCGGACGTCACCTGGGCCAGCGCGTTGGCCGCCTCGGCTCTGACCTCAGCGTCGGGGGCTGACAGGAGGGGCGTGATTGCCGGCGTGTGCTCGGTCCGCTCGAGCCGGCCGAGCGCCCTCACCGCGAGCCGCTGGATGGCAGGATCGGAATCCTTCAGGCCGTCGAGGATCGGCTTGAGCGCCGCGCCCTCGGCGCGACTGTCCTCGGCGACGACAATCGCGTGGCGAACCGCCGCGGTGTCAGGGCTCCCCTGCGCCGCAACGAGGGCGGGGAGCAGGCAGGCAATCACCAATCGCCAAGAAACCATCTATCGCCAATCCCCAATCTTCAATCTTCAATCAATCCCCAATCCTCAATCTCCAATCATCAATTCTTCTTGCCATCGTATTCGAGCATCTGCCGCCTGAGATCCATCGGATACGAGATCTTCACGTCCGCGATCTTCCCATCCGCCCCTGTGACGGCCTCGAGCTTCGGCATCACGAATCCGGTGTAGGACGGCAGATCCAGCTTCTCGACTCTCGCCACCACCTCGTCGCGCAGCCCCGGATCGAAGTGGATCCCGTGCGTCTCGAACAGTTTTTTCGCCGCCGAGACGTCGCCCTCCGATTTGATCCGCTGCACTTCGGCCAGCAGGCGCCCGACGCCGTCGCGGAACGCCTGGGCGTCCACCATCACGTAATACGTCTTCCCGTCGCGGCTCCGGACCTCGATCGCCTTCGTGTTGTCCATGAGCCACCGCACGATCATCTGGCGGTTGCGCATGTGATCTTCCTCGAGCTGCGACCCCTGGCGGACGCGCCGGAGCTGCACGAGCGCGTTGCGCGTGTACCCCTCGTATTCGGTCTGGACGATGTCCTTCTGACTCTCGGCCGGAACGATGGCGAGCTCGGCGAGCTTGGGATCGGGCAGGAAGTACAACGCGACGAGATCGGCCCGCGCCTCCTCGAGCGCCGAGTAGAACTCCCGCAGGACGTTCTGCGGGCTCCCTTTCAACTGCTCCGATATCCTCCCGGACGCGTGCCCGATCACCTCGTGCATGTTCGTCGTCAACTCGCCGGCGATCGCGCTCCACTTGTCGGCGCGGGCCGCCTCCTCGGGCGTCCACGAGAACTCGCGTCGGAACGCGGGCGGCGTCGACTTGTCGTACGCCTCGGTCACGTTCGACAGCGACACCGATTTGCTGCCGTGCTTCTCGCGAACGTTCTGATCGTTGGGCAGGTTGATCCCGACCGGCGTGATCGGGCCGGAATCCCCGGTCTCGACGACGACGTCAATCGCGTTGGCCGTGATGCCCGTGACGCCCGGCTTGCGATACTTCGGATCCCACGGCATGTGGTCCTCGAACCACTGCGCCTCACGCGCCAGCGTCTGAATCTCCTTGGTCTTCTCGCGGTTCACGTAGAAGACGAGGCCTTCCCAGGATCCTTTCTGACCCCGCGGGTCCATGTAGACTTCGATGAACCCGTTGATCGTGTCGACCGGCGACGCCTTGTCCTGGACCCACGCGATGTCGTACGCCTCGCGATCCACCGTCTCGCCGGTTCGATAGAGCTTGACGAGCGCTTTGAGCGCGGTCGCCATCGGATCGCTCGCGTACGGAATCGCCGCCTCGAGATGCGAGACGATGGTCGAGATGGCCTTCGAATAGCGCCCGCCGACACGATAGACCTCCTCGACCAGCTTGCCGCCGGTATCGACGAGTCGCGAATTCAGCGGGTGGCGCTCCTTGAAGCCCTTCAACTCGTTCGACGTGACCCCGACGTAGAGGTTGTTGGCGCTTGCCGCGAGGATGTCCTGACCGGCGGGCGGCGTCTTGTTCGTCACGATCGGATCGACGTTCGGGTCGAAAAACATCGGCCTGTAGCGGCCGACCATGGCGTCGAGCGTCTCCCCCGCCCGCTGCGTCTGGAACGTCGCGCCGTTCTTCGCGGCGGCCTTCACCGCCGCGGCGAACGCGTCGGGTGTCGTGTTCAGCACGAATTTCCGCGCGGTGAGGTTGTTGTACGGACCGGTGTTCAGCCAGAACAGCTTCGTGTAGCGCTGGATCTCCTGCAGGGTGGCCGGGTCGATGCCGTCGGGATGCGTGATGATTTCCTCGAGGATGTCCCGCATCGCCAGGTTGTGGGTGTACCGCTGGTCGTAATAGATGTCGCGCCCGGCGAGCGCCGCCTGATACAGATGCCAGATGAGGGTTTTTTCCCTCGGCGGCAGCCCTTCGAATCCGTCCGCGTACAACTGCACCACCGCCGCATCGTCCACCCGCTCGAGCAGGTATGTGCGGTCGGGAGCGGGCGGCGTGCTCGGGGCGGTGCTCGGCTTTGTCTCGGCGGGCGTCGGTTGCTGAAGCGACCCGCCACAATTTATCGTTCCCGTCATTGTCAGCATCAGCATCACCACGCGTGCGTTTATCGGCATACAGACCTCGCCCGCATCAGGATAATCGTCAATCGTCCTTCATTCGTCAAACAGCCAATCGTCAATCGTCCTTCACTCGTCAATCAGCCAATCGTCAATCGCCAATCAATCCGCAATCCGCAGTCCGCAATCGTCAATTCTCCAGCTCCACCGTCTCGCCGTGTTCCGGCGCGTGCGCCGCCCATCCCAGCTCCGCTCCGATCCTCGCGTTCAGCGCGTCCATCGGGCGGGGCTCTCCGTGCACGAGGTACGTCATGCGTGGGGCCGATGGTTCCGTGCGCAGCCACCGCAGGTTCTCGTTCGCATCGGCGTGCGCCGACATCGAGTCGATGCGCTCGATCTTCGCCGCCACCGGAACCATCACACCGTGGATCTTGACCGCGGCGATGCCGTCCACGAGCTGACGGCCGCGCGTGCCGGCGGCCTGAAAGCCGACGAAGAGGACGGTGTTCCGCGTGTCCGGAAGCGTCGCCTTCAAATGATGGAGCACGCGACCGCCGGTCGCCATGCCGCTCGACGAGATGATGATGGCCGGTTGAGTCGAGCGGACCAGGGCGTCGGACTGCCGCCCCGAGGCGACCGTGACGACCCGCTCGGTGTAGACCGCCCGGAGCTGGCCGCGTCCAGGCCGCGAGTCGGCGTCGAGCTCGGAGCCGCGATTCGCGTAGAACTGGAGGGCCGCAATCGCCATCGGGCTGTCCAGATACACCGGCAGCACCGGAATGCGGCGCTCGCGCTCGAGGGACTTCAGCCAGTACAAGATCTCCTCCACGCGTCCGACGGCGAACGAAGGAATCACAAGCTTGCCGCCGCGTGCATGGGTCTCGCGCACGATTTGGGCGAGGCGTTCACCATCGTGGTCAGCCGGATGCGTGCGGTCGCCGTAGGTGGACTCGACCAGCAGGATGTCGGAGGGCGGCCGCGGGGACGGATCGGGCAGGATCGGACGATCGTAGCGCCCGAGATCGCCGCCGAACAGGACCCGCACGCGACCTGCGCCGCCCTTCGGGCCGTCCATCGTCAGCAGCACAGAGGCCGACCCGAGCAGGTGGCCCGCGTTCACGAACTCGATCTGCAGGCCGCTCGCCGGACCCAGCGGGTCAATCGGCCTGCCGAACCCCACGGGCTGAAGCTGCGACAGCGCGCGGTACGCGTCCGCCTCGGTCAGAAGCGGCAGCGCGGGGGCATGGCGCGAGTAGCCGTTGCGATTCGCGTCGCGCGCGTCCTCTTCGGACAGCTTCGCCGCATCTGGCAGGACGATCCCGCAAAGGTCCATCGTGCCGGGCGTGCAGAACACCCGGCCGCGAAAGCCGTGGCCCACAAGTCGCGGCAGATAGCCGCAGTGATCGATGTGCGCATGCGTCAAGACGACGGCGTCGACCGTCGCGGGCTCCACGGGCAGATCATGCCAGTTGCGCTCCCGGAGCTCCTTCAGGCCCTGGAACAACCCGCAATCGATGAACAGGCGCCTGCCGTTCCGCTCGAGGAGGTACTTCGACCCCGTGACGGTTCGGGCGGCGCCGAGGAAGGTGAGCGTGGGCATTGGTTGGGCGTTGGGTCTTGCCCTGATCCTAGTGCCCTCGAGCGCTAAGATATACTTCGGCCACGCTCGTGTCGCGCGCGTTCTGTGCTGCACGCAGCGTCTTTCACGAGCCAAACCCTACGAATGCCGCTCCTGGATGACCTTCGATCTTCCGACCTCCTGATCGCCGCCGAGCTGCGCCCACCGCGCGCCGAGCTCGAGCTCGCGGACGGCCTCGACGCCTGGATCGACACCTATCACGCGATTCGAAGTCTGACGCGACAGGGCACGTCGGTGTTCGTGACCGACAGCGCCGTTGGCTCCGCCGAAGAGGACAACCTGCGCCACCTCGTGACGAATCTCGGGGCGGACGCGCCGCGCGCGCGCGTCATCCCGTTTCTGACGACCAAACACCCGCTGGAGTACTGCCTCTCGTACGCCGAGCGCGCGCGACAGCAGGGCTTCTCGACGCTCGTCGTCCTCGGCGGCGACCGGCGAATCGGGGCGCCGCGCTCGGTCGAGCACGCCTGGCAGCTCCGCGAGGCGATTCGGCGTCGGAGCGACGACCTGACGCTCGGCGGCTGGGCCAACCCCGCCGCGGATCCCGAGCGGCAGGTGTCGTATCTGCTCGATCCCGACGTCAACGCCGAGTTCTATCTGACGCAGATCGTCAGCCATCACGCGCTGGCCCCAGTCGAGCGCTTCCTCGCCGAGCGGGACCGGCGCGGCTTGACGATGCCGGGACTCTTTGGCGTGTTTTTCTATCGCAGCGCGCATCCGCACACGCTCTCGCTGCTGCAGCAGTTCCTGCCCGTGCCGGCGACGGAGCTGACGCGCGAGTTCGCCGCGGGTGCCACCGCGGAAGACATCTGCGCCCGGACGGTGCGCGCCATGATGGAGCGCGGGGTGCGCCACTTCTACATCAGCAACCTGCCGGTCGACCGGGCACCGCAGGTGCTCGCGCGGATTGTCGATCTCGTGGGCGTCACGGCCTGAGGTCAAATCGGATTTCCCCATCGCTCCCGAAAAACGACCTCGGTGAGTGGGAGCCGTGTGCGGGGCTCCCGTTCGCGCGCTTGTTTCCGCTCGTCCAGCACCTCGATCGGCCCGAGGTGGCCAATCGCCATCGCGGTCAGCGGATCGAATCCCTCCGGAACTCCGTAGGTCGTTCTCGCCTTCTCGACGTCGAAACCCGCCATCATGTGGACGTGCAGGCCGAGCGCCGTCGCCTGAATCGCCAGATTCGCCGTGGCCATTCCAACGTCATGCGCGTGATGACGATTCGGTTTGCCGGTCCGATCGAACGCCAGCTTCGACACTGAGATGGCCAGGGCCGATGCACGACGAGCCCACGCGCGGTTGCCCTCGCTCAGGCACTCGAGCATCCGGGAGAATTCGGCCTCCGCCTGCCGCTCCGCGACGAGGAACCGCCACGGCTGCTCGTTGAAGCTCGACGCCGCCCAGCGGGCCGCCTCGAAGAGCTGGTGCAAGAGCTCGCGATCGACGGGCCGTTCGTCGAACGCGCGTGGGCTCCACCGGCGAGCAAGCAGATCGTGGATCGGATGATCCACCGCCGCCCGTTTGGACCGATCGAGATCGTGTGGATTCACGTTGCGAGCCCTCCGAGCTCTATGAGAACCTTACCGCATGGCCAAGTCTCTCGACTCCGTGCCGCTCTCGGGCATCATCCGGATACGCGATCTGATGTACACCATCAAGGATCCGTACCGCCTCGATCAGGGCGACGTCAGCTTCGACGCGCCGGCGAGTGTCAAGGACGCGATGGTGCGGGCCATCGCCGACAACCGGACCCATTACGTCCAGACCGCGGGGATTCCTCCGCTCCTCCAGCTCCTCGCCGAGAAGCTCCGATCGCGCAATGGGATTCCCGTCTCGGGACCCGACGAGGTCATGGTGACGACCGGCGGCATTCACGCCATCTTCATGGTCTGTCAAGCGCTTCTCGAGCCGGCTGATGAAATCATCGTGCCGGACCCGACGTGGCCCCCAACCGTGAGCAACATCCTCGCGGCACACGCCGTACCGGCGCGCTGCCCGATCCACGAGCGCCTGGGCTGGCGCTACGATCTGGACGAGCTGGCGGCCGCGATCACGCCACGTACCCGGGCGATCTACATCAATTCGCCGCACAACCCGACCGGCGGCGTCCTGACACGAGCCGACCTCGAGCGCATCGCGGCGCTTGCCGAGCGCCACAACCTCTGGGTCGTGTCGGATGAAGCGTACGAGGACGTGGTCTTCGACGGCGGGCAGCACGTCAGCATCGCGTCGCTGCCGGGAATGTACGACCGGACCGTGCCGATCTACACCTTCAGCAAGAGCTACGCGATGACCGGGCTGCGGCTCGGCTATACCGCGTGCAACAACCGGACGCTGCGCGATCGGATGAAGAAGGTGTTGTTTCTCACGGCCAGCAACATCGCCTCGGTGGTCCAGTACGGCGGCGTCGGGGCGCTGGAAGGATCGCAGGAGGTCGTCGAGCAGTTTCGAAGCGAGCTGGAGGCGCGGCGAACACTCTTCTACGACGGCGTGCGCGATCTGAACGGCGTCCTCACTGGGACGCCGCCGAAGGGCGCGTTCTACGCGTTCCTCGAAATCGACCCGGCCTGGCGTCCCGAGGAGCCGAGCGTCGATCCGTCGATCCGCGATTCGATCTCCTGGCAGATGGTCGAGCACCTCGTGCGGCGCGGCCGGATCGGCTGCGTGCCGGGGGCCGATTTCGGTCCCGCCGGCGAAGGCTACGTGCGGTTCTGCTTCGCGCGCGAGCGGAAAGAACTGAAGGGTGCGCTCGACTCGATGAAAGCGCTCTTTACCGCACGTGCCGCCCTCCATCCACTCTGATCGTCTCGCCCGTCATGAAGTCGCTGTCGATGAGGGCGAGGATCGCCTTGACGATCTCCAGCTCGCCGCCCCACCGGCCGAGCGGCGTGGCCTTCTCGACCGCCGTGAATTCCTGATCGTCGACCGTCGGCGGCGCCAGAATCGGTCCCGGCGCGATCGCGTTCACCAGAATGTTGTCCTCGGCCAGCTCCAGCGCCAGCGCCTCGGTCAGACCGATGATGCCGGCCTTCGCGACGTAGTACGGCAGATACCCCCGATACCGCGGCCGATGGCTGTACGCCAGCCAGTCCGAGAAGTTGATGATGCGGCCGCCCCCAAGCACCCGCATCGCCGGCACGGCCGCGCGCGCGCACAAATACGATGCTTTCAAGTCGACGTTCAGGCCGGCGTCCCAGTGCTGCTCGGTCGATGCGTCGAACGGAACCTCGACGTATACCGACGCCATGTTGATCAGAATGTCCAGCCGGCCGAACGCGGTCACCGTCTCCTCGACGGCGCGCGTGCACTCGGCGGATCGACTGAGGTCAGCCTGGATCATCACGCCGCGCCGACCGCGCCCGCGGATCGCGTCGACCGTCGCGGTCGCCTCCGCGCGAGCGCGGTTGAACGTGATGGCCACGTCCACGCCCCGCGCCGCCAGTTCGCCGGCGACAACCGCGCCGATTCGCCTGGCTCCGGTGATGAGCGCCGCCCGTCCTTGAAGGTCCATGGATCTAAGCCTGTCAGGTGCCGGGTGCCTCGGTGCCAGTGCAGCGTGCCAAGGTGCCAAACGTGCCTGGGTGCTTGGTGCTTGTGCGACGACGGCACAATGGCACGAGCACGGAGCACCGAGGCACCCGGCACTCAGGCACCTCGCACTGGCACCGTGGCACGGGCACTTCCATAACGCTACGCCTTGATCCGGCCAATGAGCACGAGACCGAAGCGGAGCGTGCCGCCCCCGCTCGTCGCGACCCCGACGGTCACCGCCTTGAACCCCGCGCCCGTTGTCTGGACCTAAAGGACCGGCTCTGTCGTCACCGGCGGGTCCAGACTGAAGATGGCGGGATGCGCGATGCCCGTCGTCTGCTTTTTGACGAACCAGAGATCGATCGTGGTCGCGCGCACCTTGGCCGTCGCGCCCCCTGCGGCCAGCAGCGGCTTCACGTCCGCGGCAAGCTCGTCGGGCGGCGGCTGCGCGTGCGGCGAGACGGTGAGCTCCTGGGCGCCTGCGGTCGCAGTGATCCAGGACGGCGACAACAGCAGGAGCGCGGTCACGACGACAAACAGGGCCTGCGGCCACATCAGGCGATTCTATGCTTTCCACGCGCGAAGCGGCTTTCGCGAGCCGTAACGTCGCGCAGCGTGACTTCATCGCAGGGTCCGCCCGTAACCGCTTGAGGGGCCGAGTCGCGGGCGGGTAGGTCTCCGTTGGCCTTCGTTGTGCACTCCGCGCCGCGGCTCGTGGTACGTCAACTTGCTCGACGTTGATCCTTTCGCGACTTTCTGGATCCCGTCGACTGACACTATTGACAAAGGAGGAGACGAATGTTGCGACGTGTGATGGTGGTATTCGCGGCGACAATGCTGGTGGCGACGGTCGCGACGCCGGCGAACGCCGAAATTCTGAAGCGGACCGCCTACCTTGTGGGCGGTGAGGCGGTGCCGCCGGTCGTCACCGGTGCATTCGGGTTCGCCACGCTCTTCATCGACACAGTGGCGCGCACGATCACGTACAGCGTCGATGTCTGGAACTTGCCGAGCGGGCTGACCGCGTTTCACCCGCACGCCGGCTCGAGAGGCGTTGCCGGGCCGACATTTTTTTCCGGAACAGTTCCCGGCCCGCTCTCGAATGACTTCCACCTGGAGGGCGTGTGGCGGGACACGGATTTCACGGCGCGGCCCGCTCAGGGTATCCGATCAGCCGACGATGCTCTTGAGACGATTTTGATGGGCGACGTGTACTTCAACATCCACACGCAGGTAAACCCGGGCGGGGAGATTCGCGGGCAGCTCACGCCGGCGGTGACGTTGGACGGCAGGCAGCGGTTTTTCCAGTAGCCGCTTCCGTTCCGCTCCGCTCCGCGCGGGGCGCATATGACGCGGCTGGTCCCAAAATACGCGCGTGCGGGGAGCTCGGGGTGAGACCGCAACCAGCGAGGTCCTGGAAGTGACGGAGTGACGAATTGACGGAGTGAAGCCGAGAGATTCGTCACTTCGTCAGTCCGCCACTTCGTCACGTCGTCAATTCTCACACACTCACCAGTTCACCGGCTCGTTCCTGCGCCTGCCGCGCCACTGCG
>JACOUA010000334.1 GCA_016178075.1 Acidobacteriota bacterium | reverse complement strand
GCCGAGCGCCGGCCCTCCTTCACTGATGAAGCGACGGACGCGTTCGACCAGGAGCGATTTCATCACGCTCGCGGCCTGGCTCGCGGCGTCCGGCGCCGGGGGCCCCGACGCGCGTTCTCCAGCGCGTTGGGGTAGGAGCGCGGGGGCCTGCATCCGCGGGTCGGTCTGCAGGTCCGGGTCCGCGGGCTGACCGCTCTGGGCGGCGCGCTGCTGCAGGCGGCGCCGTTCCTGCTGGAACGGGAGAACATACTGCTCGGCAATCTCGCGCGAGCTCAGCGTCAGTGTCTTGAACGACGCGAGCCGCGCGCCGAGCCGGCCATCGTCGAGCCGCTCGGGGTGGAGCTGCTGTTCGAGGTAGGCCGCGACGCCCGTCTGCCGAACCTTGTCGACGTCTCCCGGGCGCGGGCCGAACGCCACCCGGTTCAAGACGTGCGCGATCGCCCGGTCATTCGAGGGGAGGCTGGCTGCATTGACTCGATCCGAGTCGCGGGAGGTCGCGAGGGCCGCGAGCCCGATCGCGAGGATGACGGCCGGGATGGCGGCGTGAGGCAGTTGCAACCTGCTGAACTGCCTGAGCTTTCTGACCGAAGGAGACATGGGACTCTCCATCTTGAATCCTGCCATCATGTTAGACCGGGGTGGCAAGGGGAAGGTAAAAGCGCCAACTTGACCGCTTTCGCCGCGCCGTCGCCGTCAGTTCGGCATGATTAGATAAAAAAAGGAGGGTTAAGAGAGAGTCCTTGACACGCTCGAGTCGAGCCGTTAGCTTCTACCAGTTCCAGCGTTTTTCCGGGTTCCTGGTCCTTGCTGGGGTGTCTGCGGGGATTCTAGACGATCCTCGCGTTCGTAGGAGGCGACATGCGCAGGGGTTTACTTTCCTGGGGCCTTTGCATCCTGATGCTGGTCAGCGCGGCAGCTCCAGCGCTGGCGCAGCGCGCGACGGGTGAAATCATCGGCAAGATCACCGACGAGCAGGGCGGCGTCCTACCGGGGGTGACCGTCACCATTCGTGGGGCCGGCGTGGCCGGAGCACCGACCGCCGTGACCAGCGAGGCGGGCGTCTATCGATTCCCGGTCCTCCCACCGGGGACCTACGAGCTGGAGTTCGTGCTCCCGGGATTTGCCACGTTGAAACACGAGAACATTCCCGTCAGCGTTGGCGGCACGATGGAATTGAACGTGGCCATGAAGGTGAGCACGCTTCAGGAGACGGTCACGGTCACCGGCGAAGCGCCAGTGGTCAACACTTCCGCGGTCGTCGTGAGCACGGCCTACAACCGGGAGTGGCTGTGGAATGCGCCCGTCCGACGGTTCTCATACTTCGATCTGATCAACGAAGCGCCCGGCGTCAGCCAGACGTCGCAGGTCGGATCGAGCACGCAGGCGACCTCCCTGGGTTCGAGCACCAACGAGAACCAGTACCAGATCGACGGGACCGAAACGAGCTCGACCCCGTGGCCGAACACCGACGTGGTCGAGGAAGTGGAGGTGCTGCAGCTGGGCGCGTCGGCCGAGTACGGCAACGTCCAGGGTGCCGTCTTCAACATCGTCACGCGCCAGGGTGGCAACGTGCTGCACGGCGACGGCAACATCTACTTCCAGCACGACAAGCTGACCAGCCGGAACACGACGCAGTCGTTCGATAACGGGCGCCCGTACCATATAGATAATCACAAGGACGCCACCGTGCAGGTGTCAGGTCCGTTCATCAAGGACAAGTTCTGGTTCTTCGGCTCGCTGCAGAACCACAGGATCTACGATTCCCAACCGGGCGTCGACCCGAAGTTTCCATCGAAGTCGGACGCGCGGCGGATGTTCTGGAAGTTCAACTACAACATCACGCCGAATCATCGCCTGCTGCACGGGTACCACGACGACTACTACTGGATTCCGGACATTGGCTCGCAGTTCAGCGCGCCCAGCACCTTCGCGCTCGAACATGGCCACAACCCGACGCCCAATCTCGTGTATACAGGTGTGCTGTCCAACAAGACCTTCATCGAAGGACGATTCGCCGGATTCTGGCTGCAGGAATCGAACGATCCCCAGGTCAAGGGCCAGCCGAGCCAGGGCATTCAATACTTCGATCGGGATACAGGATTCACGACGGGTGCGATCGGTCAGTGGTCGGAGGTCCGAAGCTGGCGGTACACCGGCCAGGGAAAAATCTCACACTACGCTGACGACTTCCTCGGGGGAAGCCACGACGTCAAGCTCGGTGTCCAGATGAACGCCACAGGCAACGTCAGCCTCACGGGCAATAACGATTCGATCACGACCTACAGCACGAGCGGGAGGCCGGCGTTCGGGTCGACGCAGGCGCCGTTCTACCGAGGGACCAACGCGAAGTGGTTCGCGACCTACCTCGACGATACAGTCCGAGTCGGCAATCGCGCGACGGTGAACCTGGGCGTGCGTTACGACTACAGCAAAGGCTACTACCCGGCGTTTCCCTTCATCGATCAGAACCTCGGACCGACCGGCCAGACGTCGGTGCCAAACGACGACGTGTACCATTACAACGTGGTGTCGCCTCGAGCGGGTATCAGCTACAAATTGAACCAGTCGGGCAAGACTGTCCTCAAGGCTCACTACGGCCGGTATTACAGTGCGCTGGACCGGGACTTTGCCGGGCTTGTCCCCTCAACGACGACGTCGTTCAATTTCGACATCACTGCGGCCGGCAACCGGGTCAACTTCATCCCGATCGCGCCCCCCTCCAATCTGCGGGTCGATCCGAACCGAAAAGATCCCTACTCGGATCAATACATCTTCCAGGTCGAGCACGAGCTGATGAACAACCTCGGGCTCCAGGTCAACTACGTCCGCAAGAACGGGCGCGATTTCGCCGGCTGGGAGGACATCGCGGGACAATACCAGCCGTTCTCGTACGTCGACAGCGTGGGCACCGGCGCGACGGGCCAAACCTTTACGGTGTACCGGCTCGTGACGCCAGCTGGCCAACGAATCTTCCGCCTGACGACGCCAAAAGGACCGGACGGCAGAGGTCTGTGGACCCGGTACAACGGGGCGACCTTCATGCTCACCAAGCGGATGTCCCACAATTGGCAGGGCGTGGTCTCGCTCGTGCTGTCGAAGGCGGAAGGACGGATCGCGACGAGCGCTCGAACGGGACCGTCGTCGAATCAGACCAGCGGAGCGGGCAGCTTCGGCCAGAGCGCGGCGGGACCGAACGACTACGTCAATACGGAGGGCCGCTTGATCGGCGATCGACCGGTGGTGGCCAAGGCCCAGGTGATGTACCGATTCCCGTGGGGCATCATGGCGGCGGTGAACGCTCAGCACCAGACCGGACGCCTCTGGTCCCGCCGGATTGCCGTCAACCCCGCCGGTGCCACGCGTCTCGGTTTTCCCAGCGCGCCACAGATCAACATGGAGTCAAACACCGGCGATCGGCGAGTCGCCGACGTCAATCTGATCGATATGCGCGTCGAGAAAGAGTTCACCCTCGCTCGGGACGCCGGCGTGAGGTTGGCCGTGTTTCTCGACGCGTTGAACATGACCAACAGTGCGGCGTTCGAGAACATCGGGTCGCAACTCGGCACCTCGTCAGCATTCGGCGTGCCGACCCGATACATCTCGCCGCGGCGGCTGCAGCTCGGCACGAAGATTCGGTGGTAGAAAGCGGCTCAGGGCTCGAGGCTCAGGGCTCAAGATGATGATCACCCACGGGTGAGAGAATCCTCGCCCGCGGGGTTTTCCGCGACGAGAGGGAGATCCTATGAAGGTTGTGCGGGTTCTCATGGTTTGGCTGCTGGTTCTTGGCCTGAGTTCGTCAGCCTTCGCGGGCGATCTCCAGGCGAGCCTTGCGAAAGCCGCCGAGCAGCAAGCGAAGCCGTCGTCCGGCAGCTCGATGCCAAAGGGCTACTTGGTGGCCGGGTCGGCGCTCTTCGTTGGTGGCATGACCCTCGGGCTCTACGCGTTCCTCAACAACCGCAACGGCAGCCTCCCGGATTTGGGCGAGGGGTCGGCGACAAACAAACCGCTCGGAGCCGCGGGCCTGGGGCTCGCGTTCGTCGGTGGAACGGTGCTGTTTCTCGGGTCGCGAGCGGGCAACTCGCCGACGGTCACGTTCGGTCCAGGCCGGATGACCGTGTCGAAGAAGGTGTCCTGGTAAGACGTTAGTCAGCAGTCAGAAGTCGCGTTCGACAAGCCGCGGGTACCTCGATGGTGCCCGCGGCTTTTTTACGGTCAGCGGCTGCGACCGTCGGGCGGCCGACTGTAGCGCCGCGCGTGCCCGGCGATCTCGCGAGCCATTTCTGGATCGCCTGTGCGCGCGGCGAGCGCGGACGCCTCTTCCGCGGTGGCGCGCGCCAGATCCCTCTGGCCGGTTTCCGCGTAGGCGGCTGCGAGCGTGTCGAGCACTCGCGGATCGCGCCCCCTTGTCCGGTCCCGCACCTCGAGCGCCAATCGAAGCGCGGTCCTCCCGTCCCGCACCGCGGGATCGTCGGAAGTCGCCAGCAGCCTGGCCAGATTGTGCGCGAGATCGACGTCTTCCGGATGCCGGGTGACCGCTTGCCTGAGCACCGCCGCCGCCTGATTCGATCGGCCGGTCTCCATCAACGCGTAGGCGAGCGCGTTCGGCACCGCCGGGTCGTCGACGTTGCTCTCAAGAGCCACGCGCAGGTCGTCCACGGCCTCGGCGAGCCGGCTGCGGCGCACCAGAACGAGTCCGCGTGCAGCCCGCGAGGCGATCCTCGACGAGTCCAGCGTCAGGGCACGACCGTACTGGTCGAGCGCTTCATCGAATCGTCCCGCGTCGGCCAGCCGATGGCCCTCGCGCTCGGCCCGTTTGGCCAGGATGAGGTTCAAGTTGAAACGCGCAGCTTGGTGATCCGCCACGAGTCGCAGTGTCTGCTCGTACCGGGCGATCGCCTCGTCTTCACGTCCGGCGCCGGCCAGCGCTGTCGCCAGGTTATAGGTCGCGATGTCGTTCCGCTCATCGAGATCTGCCGCCCGGGTCCAGAGCGTGATCGAGTCATGCCACCAGCCGCTTTGCCGCCACGTGGCTGCGCCCAGCATGATCACCAGTCCGAGCGCCGCGAGGGCCGCTTCTCGCCGGACCCCCCGGGACGCGACGAGGGAGGCGATGCCGGCGCCAGCGAGCAATGACACGACCACGCCTGGAAGATAGGTGTACCGATCGGCGGTGGCCTGCTGGCCGGTGGGGGTGAGTCCGACGACGGGCGCAAGCAGGAGCACGTAGGTCACCCACGCCAGCGCGACGGCCGGCCACTTGCGCCTGGCTCTTACGATCGCGATCGTGACCGCGGCCAGGCCCGCGCAGCCCAAGGCGAGCGGCGTCCACTCGAGCTGCGGCTCGATCGGGAGCGGGTCGAGCGGGGTCAGACCCACCGGCCAGAACGTTCTCCAAAGGTAGAGGAAGGGTGCGATGGCGGCCGAAGTGAGGCGCCAACCGGCGCCGACCTCACGGAGCGTCGGGAGCTCGCGCGAGCGCGACTCGACCGACGCGAGAGCGACTGCGGCGAGGAGGAAGGGGAGTTTCTCCAGCAGCAGGGCTCCTACGCCGAGTGCGCGGGGCGCAGCCCCACCTCGATGTCGCGCGTCAACGAACGCCGCGTGGCGCCGAAGAGGATAGACATCCACGGCGGCCAGCAGCAGCGGGAAGCCGATCGCGTTCGCGCGCGCCAGGAGCGAGGCTGTGTAGCTGCAGATCGACAGGCCCAGCCCCCAGCGGCGGCGAGAAGGCGATCCCGCTGTCGCATAAGCGAGGTACGCCAGCAACGCCAGCAGCACCGCGGCGAGCGACAAGACGTACGGAAACGAGCTGGCCCACGCGACAGCCTCGACGCGAAGCGGATGCACCGCGAAGATGAGAGACGCCGTGAACGCCGTCACGCGTCGGCTGCGGAGGTCAAGACCCGCGAGCGCCGCGAGCCATGAGCCCGCGAGGTAAACGAGAACGCTATTCAATAGATGGCCGGTGAGACTGAGGGCGTGGAAGGCTCGAGGGCTCAGGCCAAAGAGCGCCTTGACTGCCGACCAGGCGAGCCACGAGAGCGGCTGGTAGTGACCCATGTCGCTGGTCGTGAACGCCCAGCTCACCGCGCCGTGGGTGCCGAGATGTGCGTTGCGTTGAAAGACATCCGGGTCGTCCCAGTTGACGAAGTCGTTTCGGAGGATCGGCAGGAACGCCGTCAACGTGATGACCAGGATGCCGACAATCGCCAGAGCGTGCCCACCCCCTGGGCCGCGCGTCGGTCGCGCCGCCGCGGCGGCAGCCGATTTCATCGCTTTTCCAGCGCCCGCGCCGCTCGCAGCTCGCGGTCCGCGTCCCTGACGCGACCGAGGCGGCTGTAGACGTCGGCCAGCACGTAGTGCCCGAGGGGTGCCATCGGTGGATCCGGATGGGCGCTCAAGCCGGTGCGAGCCGCGCGTTCCGCTTCCGCCAGGTTCCCGGCATCGAGCAGAGCTTTTGCGAGATAGAGGTAGCCGGTTCCGAACTCGGGGTTGGCGTCCACGGCTTCGCGAAACCGCGCGACGGCTTCCGTATGCCTGCCCGCGCGGCTGAGGAGCTTCGCCAGATTGAAGCTCGCGCTGTAGCTCCCATGCAACGCCGTCTCCGCCTCGTATTCGGCCGCAGCCTTGTCCGTGCTGCCACGTGCCTCGTACAACACGCCGAGATCGTAGTGGGCTCGTTCGATCTTCGGGTTGGCTTCGAGTGCTTCTCGCAGGCGCTTCTCAGCCTCGTCGTACCGCTTCAGCTCGATCTGGCATTCGCCGAGCTTCACGAGATACGCCGGCACGTTCGCGCTCTGCTCGAGTCCCTTGGTCAAGAGGGCGGCGGCCACTTCGAACTCTCTTTTCTGCATGGCGATGTCGGCCAGCTCGAGCTCCGCCGTACCGCTCCGGGGATCGAGCTGACGGGCTCGCTCGAAGCCCGCGCGCGCATCGTCCAACCGTCCCATCGCCTTGTAGGCGATCGCCAGATCGAACGCGGCCCTTTGATATTCCGGGTCCAGGGCTAGCGCGCGGCGGTAGGCATCCACGGCATCGCCATAGCGCTTCGCTTTCAAATGGAGGCTTCCGAGCATGGTGTGGGCCTCGACGACCTCATCGTCGGCCGCGAGGACCTGCGTGACCTTCGCGATCGCCTCGTCTATCCGGCCATCGGCGGAGTCATCGCTGGCCAGCCTCAGAAGGTTGTACAGCTCGACCTTGTCCTTCGGGTCGCCGCAGGAGCGATTCGCCGGCTTCCGCGAGCCGACCTGGCCACTCAGGTATCCCAGGGCACGCAGACGCTCTTCCGACTCGCGATCAATGCGCTGCCGTGCCGTCCCGGCGTCCGCCCGCCTGATGCGCGCGAGCGTCTCCAGCAAGGCGCGCTCGAGAGCATCGGCGCGTGCGGGTCTGGCTGACGACAGGTTTCGCGTCTCCCTCGGGTCGGTCTGCAGGTCGTAGAGCTCGCGTTCTGGAGCAAGCACGAATTTGTATCGGCCGTCGCGGACCGCCAACAGCTCGCACCATCCGTAGTGATAGCGGGGGTACCACGTCTCTCCAAACGCAAGCAGTTCGAGGTGCTGGCCGTTCAGGGCCGGACGAAGGCTCTGTCCCTGCACCGCCGCGGGTACCGGCACACCCATTAGGTCGAGCGTTGTCGGCATCACGTCGACGATGCGCACCTGATCGCGGACGACGGTCGTCGACAGGCCCAAGCCCGCCACGATCAGCGGAACCCGGAGGGCGGCGTCGTACACGAAGAAGCCGTGCTGCGCCTCCCCGTGCTCGCCGAGGGACTCGCCGTGATCGCCAACGATGATGACGATCGTCTCGTCCAGCGTGCGGAGCTGGGCGAGTCGATCGATCAGGCGGCCGACCTGCGTGTCGGTCCAGGCGATTTCCGCATCGTACGCGCCCTCGAGCGTGGGAGGAAACTGGGCGGCGACCTGCTGCGGCGCGGTGTAAGGCGCGTGCGGATCGTACAAGTGGACCCATCCAAAGAACGGCTTGTCGCTCTTCTGATCCAGCCACCGGAGCGCCTGATCGACGACTTCATTGGCTGGATGCTGAATCGTGTCCATGGCCGCGCCGTTCGCCTGGGAGAGGTCGAAGCCGTCGGCGTACAGATCAAAGCCCTGCTGGAGGCCCCAACGCGAGTCCAGCACGAACGCGCCGACGAACCCCGCCGTCCGGTAGCCCACGCCACGAAGAATCTCTGCCAGGGTGACGAGCTCCGGTGGCAGGTAGAACCCGCCGTTATCGCGCACGCCGTGATACGCCGGAAAGGTGCCGGTCAAGAGCGACGCGTGCGCGGGCAGCGTGAGCGGGGTCACTGTGACGGCATCGGCGAACCGCACGCCGCGCGCTGCAAGGGCATCGATGGTCGGCGTGCGCGCGGCCCCGTAGCCGTAGCAGCCGAGGTGATCGGGCCGGAGCGTGTCGATGGAGATCAGGAGGAGGTTGGGATGATGGCGCCGCCGGGACCAAGGCCCACGCGCGCCCGGCAGCAGCCACGTGCTGAAGGCTGCCACGACGATCGCCGCCGCCAGGCAGGCGACCCGCCAACGCATAATCAATCGCCCAATCGCCAGATCGCCGAATCTATCTGATCCGTACCCGGCTCTGCTCGCGCATGAACTGTTGGACGTAGTACGGACCGCCGGTACCTCGGCCGGTCGACCCGCTGCCCTTCCAGCCGCCGAACGAGTTGATGCCGGGCCACGCGCCGGTCGTCGCGCCGGCACGTCGGTTCGCGTAGGTGACGCCAGCCTGCACTTGATCGAAGAACTTCTGCAGCTCGTCCTCCTCGCTCGAGAAGATGCCGGCCGTCAGCCCGTACTCGCTGCGGTTGGTCAGCTCGATCGCCTCGTCCAGTGTCAGGACGTCGCCGACGACCGTAATCGGAACGAAGAGCTCCTCGTAGAAGAGCGGGTGGTCCTTTGGGAGCCCGTCGATGACGGTCGGCTCCACGAAGTATCCGTGATTGAACGGCTCTTCGGTGAGGCGCCGTCCGCCGACGAGGATCTTGGCGCCGTCCTGCTTCGCGCGTGCGACGGCCTGCTCGAAGGTCCGCAACGCCGACTCGGTGATGACCGGCCCCAGCCAGACGTCGCGATCGAGCGGGTTTCCAACCTTGATGTTCTTCGTGCGCTCGACGAGCAGCTCGATGAACCGCGCCCGCACCTCGCGCTGGACATACACGCGCGAGCAGGCAGAGCATTTCTGTCCCTGCGCGCCGAAGGCCGAGCGCATGACGCCGTCAGCGGCCTTTTCGAGGTCGGCGGATTTCATGACGAGTGCGGGGTTCTTGCCGCCCATCTCGGTGATGACCGGCCTCGGCACCGGGCGCGCGGCGTTCTCCCGGATGAGCCGCATCCCGACCTCTTTTGATCCCGTGAAGACGATGCCGCCAACGCCGGGATTCTGGATGAGCTCCTCGCCGGCCGTCTGGCCGGATCCGGTGACGAAGTTGAAGACACCGGCCGGAAAGCCGACCTTGGCGGTCAACTCGGAGAGTTTCAGCCCGATGTATGGCGTCGCGGTCGCCGGCTTGAAGACGACCGTGTTGCCGGCCACGAGCGCGCCGCCGGCCGGACCCGCGGCGAGCGCGAGCGGGAAGTTGAAGGGCGAGATGACGGCCCAGACGCCGTACGGGCGCATGACGCTGTAGTTCTCCTCGCCCGGTCCGAGCGTCCCCATCTTCTGGACGAAGCCGTCGTGGCGTTCGAACTGATCGAGGTAATAGTCGATCAGGTCCGCGCCCTCCTGCACGTCGCCGACACATTCCAGCCGGTTCTTGCCCGCCTCGTAGCCCATGATGGCGGAGAGCTCGGCGTAATCGGTCCGAATCGCGTCGGCCAGCGCGCGCAGGAGCGCGACCCGGTCTTTCCATGGACGCGAGGACCATCCGGGAAAGGCGTCGCGTGCCGCCTTGATCGCCTGCGCGACCTCCTCCCGCGTGCCCTGCTGGAAACGCGCAAGGACGATGCGGGTGTCGATGGGGCTCGTGTCGTCGAACTGCGTCGGCGAGGTGACGTCTCGGCCGCCAATCGACATCGGATACGTCCGGCCGAACTGATTCTTGACGGCGGCGATGGCGGCATCGAGATCGCGATGGAGGTCGTCCATCCGATCGGCGGTCATGGTCGCGTAGGTGATTTTGGGTGGCATAAGACGAAGCTCTCGGCTCTCAGCTCTCAGCGGCATTCTACGTTCAAACCGATCCCCGCCCCCCGACACCCGATCCCCTCCTCTTTCTCAGATGTTTGATCACTTCCCGCGCGGCGTTGGCACCGGAGGCGCCGCACACAGCCACGCCCGGATGCGTGCCCGATCCGCAGAGATAGAGTCCCTCGATTGGTGTCCGGTACTGCGCCCACCCCAACACCGGCCGCAACCCGAACAGTTGATGGAGCGCCGGTTCTCCCTGAAGGAGATGGCCGCCGCTCAGGCCGAAGAGGCTCTCCAGGTCCGCCGGCGTAAACACTTCACCGTGGACGACGAAGTTGTCGAGATCGGGAAAGTAGGTCGAGAGCGTCTCGATGACGGACTGCGCGAGCCGCTCGTGCCGGCCGTCCCACCCGTCCGGCCGCAGGTGATACGGCATGAACTGCGCGTGGATCGACATCACGTGGCAGCCTTGGGGTGCAAGCGCGGGATCGACCAGCGTCGGGATCGCGACGTCGAGGTACGGACGTGCGGACGCCTGGCCGTATTTCGACGTGTCGAACGCGCGCTCGAGATAGTCGATGTCGGGCCCGATGTGGATGCGTCCACGCAAAAGGGTCGACGCGGCGCCATCTCCGCCGGCCAGGCGGGAGGCGGCCGGGCAGCTGGGAAGGCCGGACAGCGCGAGGTTGATTTTCGCGACCGTGCCGCGCGTCTGGATGTTCTGCACGCGGAACACGAAGTCCGGCAGCAGGGCCGCCGGGTCCACCAGACGGAGCAGCGTCTGCTTGGGGTCGACGTTCGAGATGACGACCCGCGCCGCGATTTCTTCGCCGTTGGCGAGGGCGACACCGCGCACGGCGCCATCCTCGACCAGAATCCGCGTGACGTCGGTGCCGGTGCGGATCTCGGCGCCGCTCTTCCGCGCCGAGTCCCCGAGGGCGCGCGTGTAGCTGCCGATGCCGCCCATGGCGGCCACGTGCCCGGCCGCGGGCCGTCCGGCCAGCGCCGTGCGCAGGAGCAGCAGCCCACCGGTTCCAGGTGACCAGGGTCCGGACGCCGTGTCGCGGATCGCCTCGGCGGCCAGCGTCGCGCGAAGCAGATCGGTCTCGAACCATTCGGCCACCAGATCGGCGACCGCCATCGGGGCGTATCGCAGCAGGCGGTACGAATCCGGGGCCCCCAGCCCACGGAAGCGCCTCCCGGTCTTGAGGAGCTGCCAGAGATCGGCGGGGTTGATCTCGTCGATCGAGGGGGGCGTCGACCAGAGGAGCGGCTCGATCACGGCGCCGATGCGGCCGAGGCTCTGCTCGAACGCCGGGTACGCATCGGCGTCCGCCTTCGACCACGCGCGGAGCGCCTCGGCTGTCTGGCCGGCGTCCCGATAGATCGCGAGGGCGCGTCCGTCATCGGACGGCGCGAACACGACGGGGTCGGGCTCGACGATCTGCAGGCCGTGCCGCGGCAGGTCGAGGTAGTGGACGAGCTCGGGACGAGGTCGGGGAAGCGTGTGGACGATGGTCGGACACTGGAATCCCGGGTGGAATTCCTCGGTGACCACCACGCCGCCGATCGTCGGACGCCGCTCCAGCACGAGCGGTCTGAACCCCGCGCGCGCAAGATAACCCGCGAGGACCAGGCCGTTGTGACCGGCGCCGACGACGACGATGTCAGAAGACACGTTTCGTATATGGCGAAGCAACCGGGATTCGGGGTTCGTGACTCGGGGTTCGTAAGGCCGAAACCACGAATCCCGAATCCCAAATCCCGAGTCCCGATCCTTACGTTCTTGTCTTCGTCGTACTCTTCATGACCCGCTTCCAATCGCCGAGGATCGCCCGCGCCGCGTTTCGTCCCGGGGCACCCATGATGCCTCCGCCCGGATGCGTCGCCGAGCCACACAAGTACAGGTTCTGGATCGGCGTGCGGTACTGCGCCCAGCCCGGCGCGGGCCTCATGAAGAAGAGCTGCTCGAGGCTCAGCTCCCCCTGAAAGATGTTGCCCTCGCTGAGCCCCCACTCGCGCTCCAGATCCAGCGGCGTGAGCACCTGCCGATGCCGGATGATCCGTTTGATGTTGGGCGCGTACTCGGCGAGCGTGTCCACGACCGCGTCTCCGAAGGCGTCGCGCTGTTCGTCCCAGGTGCCGTCGCGAAGATGGTACGGCGCGTACTGCACGAAGCACGACATCACGTGCGTGCCCGGGGGCGCCATCGACGGATCCGTCAAGGTCGGGATCACGATGTCGATGTACGGACGGCGCGAAAAGCGCCCGTACTTCGCGTCGTCGTACGCCCGTTCCATGTACTCGACGCCGGGGGAGATCGAGATGGCGCCGCGCAGGTGGGGCCCGGGACCAGGCAGACACGCGAAATCCGGCAGCGTGTCGAGGGCGAGGTTCACCTTGCCCGATGAGCCGCGGAACTTGTAATGCTGGATGTCGCCGATGAAGTCGGGCGGGAAGTGGCGCGCCCCGACCATCTTCAGGAAGGTGAGCCGCGGATCGACGCCGGACGAGACGAGGCGGGCGGTGATCTCTTCACCGTTCGTAAGCACCACACCGGTCGCGCGCCCGACGTCGACCCGGATGGTCGCGACGGAGGCGTCGGTCCGAAGCTCGACGCCCGCCTCGCGGGCGGCTCCGGCAATGGCCATGGAGATCGCGCCTGTCCCGCCCCGCGGCAGTCCCCAGGCCCGAAAGGCCCCGTCGATCTCGCCCATGTAGTGATGCAGCAGCACGTACGCGGTGCCGGGCGATCGAACGCCGAGAAAGGTGCCGATGATGCCGGAGGCCGCCATCGTCGCTTTGAGCACATCCGTCTCGAACCACTGATCGAGGAAATCGACCGCGCTCATCGTCATGAGCTGGATCTGGTTGTATTTGTCGACGAGGGGGAGCGCGCGGAAGCGGCGGCCGATCGACAGAAGCCCTTTCAACTCCCTCGGACGCAGCGACATCGGATCGGGCGGGATCATCCCGAGGATCGGCTTGACGAAACGCGCCATCTCGACCATCGCCTTGGCGTACTCGTCGTACGCTTCGGCATCGAGGCGCGAGTGGCGCGCGATCTCGCGGCGCGTCTGAAAGTGATCGTTGGTCCGCCAGAGAAAGTTGCCGTGCATCGGCGTAAAGGTGCCGTCGAGGGGCAGGATCTCCAGCCCGTGCTTCGGGAGGTCGAGCTCGCGGATGATCTCCGGCCTGAGGAGCGACACGACGTACGAGCAGACCGAGAAGCGGAAACCGGGGAAGACCTCTTCGGTCACGGCGGCTCCACCGAGCTGACGGCGCCGCTCGAGCACGAGGACCTTCTTGCCCGCGCGCGCGAGATAGGCGGCGTTGACGAGACCGTTGTGGCCACCGCCGATCACGATCGCATCATACTGGGGAGTCATCAGGTATCAGACATCAGCTATCAGCTTTCAGCTTGGCATGGCAAAGGCGCGTCGCCAGGCGCTGAAGAGCAACATAGTTTACCCAAAGTCGTAGCTGAGAGCTGATAGCTGAGAGCTGAGAGCTTCTATAATCCCGCTATGCCGGTAGGTACCGCCTTCCACAATCGCACCTTCCCGCTCTGCCAGAGCCTCAGCTATCGCGACTGGGCGGGCTACTACACCGTCAGCGTGTACGAGACGTACCACGACCACGAGTACAACGCGATTCGAAACGCGGCGGCCCTGATCGATGTCTCGCCCCTTTACAAGTACCGCATCAGCGGGAAAGACGCGACACGGCTCGTCGATCGAATCGTGACGCGGGACATGC
>JACOUA010000333.1 GCA_016178075.1 Acidobacteriota bacterium | reverse complement strand
GCCCGGCTGGCAAGGCGCGAGGAGCGCGCATATTGGGTTATATGCAAGCGACGAGCAACGCAGCCAGCCGGGATGCAGCGCCGGTCGAATGCACGCGGATTCTTGCAGCGAGGCACTAGTCTCGAATCGGTAGTCGAAAGAGATTGTGCGGCGCCCTGACCACCTGTCGGATGTGCCCAAAGCACGAAAGCCGACTGGCCGCGCCCGAACTTGCTCGCGGCACGCGGCGCGTGGCGCGGCAAGAACTGGAGACTGCCGAACGGGCCAAATCATCTCAAGGTGATGTGGCGCGCCCGGCAGGACTCGAACCTGCGACCTACGGATTCGAAGTCCGGCGCTCTATCCAACTGAGCTACGGGCGCATGAGTCGACGGCCGTTGAGTCGCGAGTCGGGCTGACGTCACGCCGATGTCGCGCGCGGGCCGGTGGCTCGACCG
Organism: Acidobacteriota bacterium; assembly: GCA_016178075.1. Lineage (GTDB taxonomy): Bacteria > Acidobacteriota > Vicinamibacteria > Vicinamibacterales > JACQTH01 > JACQTH01. Next base: position 2,723 of record JACOUA010000333.1, on the reverse strand, counting down.
TCGAATGTGGTTCGATCATACACCGCCGCCATCGCCTGACGGGTGTCCCAGAGGGTTTCGCGCGAAGCACAAGTCCTCGACGATGCGCCCGCCGATCAGGTGCTCCTGGATGATCCGCTCGGCGTTCGCCGGCGTGACCTCCTGATACCACGCGCCATCGGGATACACGACGCACACCGGGCCGCGCGTGCAGATGCGGAAGCACTGGCACTTCGTGCGGTAGACCGGGCCCTCGGGGTTCACGAGCCGGAGCTCCTTCAACCGTTTCTTCAGATACTCCCACGTGTCGAGCCCCTGCTCGGACGTCGTGCAGTCGGGTCCGACGCAGAGGAACACGTGCCGCGTGTAGGTGCCGACCCCGAGCGCGCGTGCCTTCGCGGCGGGCAGCTCGTCCTTCTCAGAGGGCATTGAGTGGATCGTATCGCGATCCCGGCCCCGTCTACCGTTCTTTCACCGCCGGCTCCGCGTACTTCAACACCGCCGTGAGGTCCGCGGGCCGGGCGGTCCGAAGGCGGGCCCAGAGGTCGCCCACCCGGCTCAATCGATTGGGAAGCGTTCGGATCGTGAAGTCCTTCGGGTTGATCCCTTCGTCGACTTCCTTCCAGGTGAAGGGCGTCGAGGCGCCGGCATAGTCGCTGGCGCGCACGCTGTAGGCCGTGGCCAGCGTCTTGCCCCTGATGTTCTGCAGGTAGTCGACGTAGACGGTCTTGCCGCGCGCTTCGACCGAGCGCGTGACGGTCGCGACCGTCGGATGTTTGTGCGCGACGATGGTGGCGACGATCTGGCAGAAGAGCATGCCGGCTTCGTACGGCGTGTCGGGTGGGAGCGGGACGTAGATGTGAAGACCAGAAGCGCCGGACGATTTCGGCACGCCTGGCGCACCGAGCGTCTCGAGCTCGTCGCGCAGCCAGCGCGCGACGTCGAGCACGCGACCGAACGGCACGCCCTCCATCGGATCGAGGTCGAAGGCGGCGTGGTCTGCGGCGTCCGGCGTCCGGACGCGCGAGAACCAAGGGTCCTGCGAGATCGCCGCCATCTGGGTCATGTACAGCAGAGTCAGCAGCGATCCGCCGATCAGCCTGGCCGGCACCTCGCGGTCGGCCGCGACAGGCTCGACGCGGACGCCGTCCGGCACAGCGTCCGGCGCGCGCTGCTGATAGAACGTCTTGCCGGTGATGCCGTTCGGAAACCGTTTCATTACCAGCGGCCGATCGTCGGTCGCGGGGAGAATGAACGGAGCCGCGCGCACGTAGTAGCGCATCAGCTCGCCCTTGGTGACGCGGAGCTTCGGCCAGAACACTTTCGTCAGGTTGGTCACCTTGAGGTGTGATCCGTCCGGAAGGGTGAGCATGCCGTCGCGGCGCGCCTCTTCGAGCGATTGGATTTGATCAGCGAGCGCCGACAACTCGCGCGCTCGCAGCCCCTGCGCGGGATTCGGTGCTCCGACCGATCGGGCACGTCTGACAGCCGAGCGGGCCGACCCGGGACGAATGCGGACGTTGGTTGGTGTCATGGAGGGAGGTCGTACGCGAGACGCCGATCTCCCCGAAGCGGCGCCCGGGGTGGGCCCTTCGCGGCGGACCGAAAGCGGGTCCTTGTCATCTCGAAGACCGAGATAGATCGGGTGGCGCAGGTAGCCATCCGACGTCCACTCGGTGAACTTCACTTCCGCGACGAGCCTTGGCTGAACCCAGTGCGGCCTCTCGTTCGTGCGGGGACGCGTCGCGAACGGACACTCGGGTGTCTCGATCTTCTTCAGCAGCGTCCAGACCCGCTCGAGCTCCGCCTGCGTGAAGCCGCTTCCGCTATGTCCCGCGTAGATCAGCTCGGGATTCGGGACTCGCCCTTCGAGGGCCTCAGGGCGCCCTGAGCGTGTCGAAGGGCGGGATTCGGGATTCGCCCGAGCCTCGAACACGCCAAGCAGAAGCGCGCCCAAGTGCGTCCGCGACTGGCGCGGCTCGGTCCACCCGCCGACGACGAACTCCTGGCGCTTGACGAGCTTGATCTTCAGCCAGTCCGGGGAGCGTTTACCGGAGCGGTACACTGACTCGGCGCGCTTCGCAATCACCCCTTCCCACTCGCGCTCGACGGCCCGTCGGTAGAGCGCTCGACCGTCGGTCGCGACCTCACTCAGCCTGATCCGGGAGGAGTCTTTCGAAGGCCGGTTTGCGCGGCCAAAGATTCGTGTCAATCGTTGGCGCCGTTCCGCAAACGGCAGGGGGCGGAGGTCGTCGTCGCCGTGCCAGAGCAAATCGAAGGCGATGAAGGCGACCGGCTGACCGCCCCGAACGCGCTCGATGTCCGAGCCACGTGTGAGGTGAATGCGTCCCTGCAGCCGTTGAAACCCGGCGGGCTCCCCTCGATCGTCGATCGCCACCAGCTCGCCGTCGACCAGGACGGGCGCCCGCAGGCGCCGGCCGAATCGCGACAGGGCCTGAACGACTTCCGGAAACTGCGCGGTCTTCTCGTTGCCGAGGCGCGACCAGATCCGGACCTTCGCGTCGCGACCCACTGGCCTGCCCTGAGCCACGCCGAAAGGCCTGCCGTGAGCGGAGTCGAAGGGCCTGCCCTGAGCCACGCCGAAAGGCCTGCCCTGAGCGGCGTCGAAGGGCTGGATCTCGACGAGCGCGCGGATACCGTCGTACTTCGGCTCGTAGACGAACCCCGGAAGGGCAAGCTGGGCGAGCTGCTCTGCGGGCGACTCGCTCAGCGTGGCGAGCATC
>JACOUA010000332.1 GCA_016178075.1 Acidobacteriota bacterium | reverse complement strand
GTGAGCGCGCTGTGGTTCCAGGCCTGGTAGTTGCCGCGGGCGATCAGCCAGTCGCTCGGATCGGGATGACGCAGCATCTCGTCGGTGACCGGAACGTAGTTCTTCACCTCGCCCGCGACAGTCACGCCTCTCGGCGGTGGCGGCGGCGGCGGGTTCTCACCACGGCCGGCGCCCGCGCGGCCTCCGCCTCCCGGCGTGACGATTGCGGCCTCCGCCGCAACCGGCGCAATCGTCGTCGGCGTGAGCGGGCGCGGACCGGGCGGCGTTCCGTTCGCCTGGAGAATGAAGGCGACGATGTTGAGGTAGGTCTGTTCGCTCAGCGAGCCGGGCGTGTCCGGCGGCATCGTCTGGGAGTACGACAGGAGATCTCGCGTCGTCCGGGCGCGCCACGCGTTCTTGAAATTGTTCCCGGCCAGAGGCGGCGGCTCGTTCCCGCCCAACAGGTCGGGTCCATGGCAGCCGGCGCAACTGGACATGTAGGCGGCGCGGCCGGCGTCGGCCTGCGCCGATGTGTAAGGGCCCGCAAGAGCGGGCTGGCCGGCAGGCGCCGGCTGTCCCGCCCGAGCAGGCTGACCCGCGGGAGCCGGCTGCTCGGCCACGAGGATCGCCCCGCCCAGCGCGGCCAGGAGGACAAAGAAAGCCAGACGCTGCATCGGGGCGGATTATACAGAGCCTACCGAAGGTTGACCACGAAGGGATTGTTGGCGGGATGTTCGTTGTTGCGGCCGACCTCCACGCTGGCCGCGCGGGGTTTCCCATCGATTTCCAGCACGAATCTCAGCACCTTGACATCGCCCGTCGTCTTGAAATCGAAGCCATCGATGTCATCGTCGGTGCGGGCCTGAAACCGGATCGTGCGACGGCCGTCCATGTTGATGTGATCTTCGTCGCGCATCGCCACGACGGCCCGACGGCCGCCGACGCGACGGACGCGGCCGCGCGGTCCGACGGTCAGATGGCCGGGACGACCCGGATGAATCACCTTGCGCTCGGCGTCAACGTCGATCCGCTTGAGCGATTCAATCTCGCCCGTGTCGGCCACGACCGATCCTGTGAACCGATGCGTCGCGCCGAAGGTGGTCCAGCGGACCTTCCATGTATTGCCGTCCTTCCAGACGAAGTACCCGAGATCGTGCCCTTCCTTGAATGCGGGCTTGCCGTCGAAGGTCGTCTGGTCGGCGGCCGCGAGCGGCGCGAGCAGCGCGACGCCAAGAGCGACCGCGCCCAGCAGTGTGAAAAACCGTGAAGTCATCGGTGCCTCCAGTCCAACTCTGAACGCAGGCCTGGATAAGCCTGCAGCACACCATGTTAGACCAGAGGCACTCCCGCGAGGTTTAGCACGCCGCGCCTACAGGTTCTCGTCTTCGCCGGGCATGATCGGCGTTACCGGCAGGAACGACTCCTGCGGCTCCTGGAGCTCCCCTTCCGCGCCCTCACGGCGACGATGGCTGGCCATGCCGCCCTTGCGTCCGGCTTCACGCGCTTCCTCGCTGGTCCACTCGTGCGCCGTGCCTTTCTGATGCGCGGCCTTGCCGCCCTTGCTCGCGATCTCGCGCTGCTTGCTCCGATCCATCGACGCAAATCCGCGATCCTCTTTCGCCACGTTCGACCTCCTCCCGCGGACCCCTTGGCCGCTCTGTCGTGTGGGCGCCACGGCGCTCGATTCAACGTCGTGGGGGATGGATAGCAACGGATGTGCCGCGCGCGAAACCGTGGATGAGCTCGCCCTGCAGGCCGCTTTTTTTGGGCTCGGCTCCCGGAGGTGTGCCATTTGGTCGGCTACGGCCGGGCACCTCGAGAGCGGGGCCAACGTGTCGAAAATTCCTGGCCGTTTGCGCGTGGACAGCAGCGCCCGAACCGGTTGTTCAGGAGGACGCCAGGAAATGGTGGACGCGGTCGAGGCGATCGCGCACGCGATCGGGCCCCAGAACGGCCAGGACGTCGAAGATCCCGGGGCTGACCGATCTTCCCGTCATCGCCACTCTCAAGGCGTGAATGAGGGTCGCGGCCTTCACACGGCGCCGCTCGGCCGTGCGGCGGACTGCCGCTTCGATCTGATCGGGTTGGAAACGATCAGCTGGCGGCAGCTCGTCCGCAAGTACCCGCAGGTGGTCGGCGAGCGTCGGATCGGAAAGATATTTCTCGCCCGCAGCCGGGTCATACTCGACCGTATCGACGAGAAATGGCCGGGCCTGATCGAGGAAATCAGGCAGACGCTTCATGCGTGGCCTGATCAGATCCACGAGCCGCTCGAGCCAGGCCCGGTCGGCTGTCGCGTATCTGTCTTCCCACAACCCTGATTCGCGAAGCCACGGCTCGAGTCGACCCGCGAGCTCTGCGGCCGGCATCCGCTGCATCTGCTGCGCGTTGAACCAGTCGAGCTTCTCGGGATTGAAGACGGCGTTGCCGCCGCTGATGCCTTCCAGCGTGAACGCGGCCACGAGCTCGTCGCGCGTGAAGACCTCGCGATCGGCACCGGGCGACCAGCCGAGGAGCGATAGAAAATTCACCATCGCCTCCGGCAGATAGCCTCGCCGCCTGTACTCGGTAACCGACGTCGCGCCGTGACGCTTGCTCAGGCGTTTCTTGTCCGGCCCGAGGATGAGGGGGACGTGCGCGAAGCGCGGGATCGGCTGTCTGAACGCCGCATACAGCAGGAGCTGCTTCGGCGTGTTCGAGATGTGATCGTCACCCCGGACGACGTGCGTGATCTCCATGTCGATGTCGTCGACGACAACGGAGAGCTGATAGGTGGGGTGCTGATCCGATCGGAGCAGCACGAAGTCTTCGAGATGTTCGTGGTCGAACTCGATGTGGCCGTGGACCAGATCGTCGAATGATGTCCGTCCCGGAGGGACTCGGAAGCGAATCGCGCGGGGCGCCGCGCCGGCCTCGAACGCCGCGATGCGATCGGGCGTCAGCTCGCAACACGCGCGATCGTACTTCCACGCGCGGCCGGCCTGCTCCGCTTCATCCCGCTTCGCCTTCAGCCGATCCGGTGAGCAGTAGCAGTAGTACGCGAGGCCATCCACGACGAGGCGCTCGGCCATCGCGCGATACCGATCGAGACGCTGGGATTGAAAGTACGGGCCGTGCGGACCGCCGGTGTCCGGCCCTTCATCCCAGTCGAGCCCGAGCCATCGCAGCCCGTCCACGATGCCGGCGACCATGTCCCACGACGAGCGCTCGGCGTCGGTGTCCTCGATCCGGAGGATGAAGGCGCCGCCGTGTCGTCGGGCGAAGAGCCAGTTGAAGAGCGCCGTGCGGGCGCCGCCGACGTGCAGGTATCCCGTCGGTGAAGGAGCGAAGCGAACGCGGATCACGGGGAGGGCGCGGGCGTCACCTGGCTTGCCAACCGAAGCTCTGGACCAACAACGAGGGCCCGCCTTCGCGCGTCGCGCTACGGCGGGGAACCTTCGCATGCAATCGAGAGCGAAGGCTGGCGGTGAGGCAGGGATTCGAACCCTGGATACAGGTTTTAGCCCGTATAACGGTTTAGCAAACCGCCGCCTTCAGCCTCTCGGCCACCTCACCGGCTGAGAATTGCTTAGGAATTCAGCGAGTTTGTTTGAGCGGAAGGGCTGTTCGGCGCCGTACTGTGCCCGAAAGTGTGCCCTAGCCGTCTCGCAGCCTCCCGCAGATCTCCGTCGCTCACGACATTATAGCGTTCGAAGACGCTGCGGGTCTTGTGGCCGCTCAGGGCCATGGCCACCCGTTCGGGGATGCCGGCCCGGACCATGTTGCGGATGGCCGTCCGGCGGAAGTCGTGTGGAATCCGGCCTGGGTGTCCGGCCGCCTCTCGCGCCCGACGCCACGCGTGATAGAAGCCGTCCTGTGAGATGCGCTGCCCGCTGAGGTGCCGGAGTTCGCCGTCCTTCCTCCGCGAGCAGTGGAAGAACGCGAACGGCACGATCATGCCCTTCTCGCGCTGCACGCGATCGGCGAGCTCACGCTGCTGCTCCAGGAGCCGCTGCAGCTCGGGCGTCAGATACAAGACGCGCCCTTCGCCGTTCTTCGTTGTCCCGCGATCCAGACGGACCTCGCCGGCCGACAGGTCTACCCGGCGCCACTCGAGAGGCAACACCTCGCTATTGATTCGCCACCCCGTGACGTACGCGAACATGACCACTGGTCGCATCGACTCGGGAAGACGCTTCAATACTGCGTGATACTGGTCCGCCTCGAAGAATCCGGTTCTGACGTTGTCCTCCCGCAGCAGCGGGATGTACGGTTTGTGATGCAGTTTTCCAGACTGCACCGTAAGGCTGAACATGCGCTTCAGCACGGTCAGCTCACGGTTGATCTCGCCGGCCGATACCGGCCGCCGTTCCTCCCGGACTTCACCCCTGCCGTCCGGACCCCCCGGGTGTCGCACGCGCTTGACGACGTACCCGTTGGTGCGCCTCTCGGCGACGTATGCGCGAACATCGCTCGCGGTGATCGAGGACATGCGCCTATTCTTGAAGAACGGCTTCAGGTATTTCTCGATCCGCCGCTTCGCGTCCACCGTGGTGCGACGGTCATTGATCTTGTAGTCGTTCAGCAGATCGGTGGCCGCTTCGTCGAACGTGATGCGACCGACCTTCGGATCGATCGGGACGCCCCGCTCGACGTCGCCCTCGCGGACTCGCAGCATCCGGCGCGCGACCGTTTCGTTCGTCGTCCCGGTGCTCTCCCGGACGACGCGGCCGTTCTGGTGGTACTTGATCCAGAGAAAGCGTGATCGCTTGCGTCTGTAGACGCCCATACATACCTCCCTTTCTGTTGTGTCGTGAGTCGAATGGCAGGGCCACTCGGCGCAGACCGCGCGCCGACGAGGCCAGTGGTGGGTGTTGTTGCAATCCTCATTTTACCGCCGACCGGCCGGCCTGTGATAGATCGCCTCAATCGTGGATCCCTCGCGACGCTTGCGGGTTTCGATGAACGCATCCAGATCCGCACGGTCCACGAGCACGCGTCGCAAGGTCTTGCGCGGGCGGTCTCCTTCGCGGGGTCGCAGTGGCGGCATCTCAACCACGGGGATGAGGCCTTGCAGGATGTAATCCCTCGCCGTCCAGAAGCTGCACCCCCACAAGCGGCGGGCGAATGCGGTAATATGCTTACAGATATCAATGAGTGTAAGCAAAACTACGCAACGCCGAGGCGCCGCCGTCAGCCACCTTCTCCGGCTGGCCGAGAAGCAACCCGTCCTACGTGCCCGCGACGTCGCTCGTCAGGGGATTCACACGAGCACACTGACCCGGATGACGAAGTCGGGTGTTCTCGAGAAGGTTGGCCCGGGACGATATCGGCTGCCGAAGAGGACACGCACCACAGAGCACCACGATCTGGCGGTCGCCAGCGCGGCCGTCGGGCCATCGGTGATCTGTCTGATTTCTGCCCTCAGATTCCATGACATCGGGACGCAACTTCCGGCTGAAGCCTGGATTGCCGTGCCGCGTGGCACGCGTGTGCCACGTGTGTCGGCGCCACCGCTTCGAGTCGTGAACATCTCCGCTGCCGTATTCGATCTTGGCATCGAGGAGCACCGCATCGAGGGTCAGACCGTTCGCATCTACAGCCTCGCTCGCACGGTTGCTGACTGCTTTCGATTCAGAAACAAGGTCGGCCTCGACGTGGCGCTCGAAGCGCTGACGGACGCGTGGCGCACAAAGCGCCTCAACCTCGATGAACTGAATCGAATCGCCGAGAAGCTTCGCGTGCACCGAGTGATGCAGCCCTACCTCGAAACGGTTGTCATGTGAAGCGCGAGGGTCCCAAGAACATCGTGGCGTCCGTACAAGCACGCCTCGTCGAACGAAGCCGCGAACTCGGCGTCGAGCACCAACTCACCCCGATGAGCGTGATTGCGATCAACCAGGCCGATGCCTCACGGCAGTTCATCGGCCAGCCCTTCCTGGGTCTTCCGGCGCCCCAAAGCTGGTCACCGTCGGCCGTGACGGTCGATCCGGTCCGGAACCGGATCTTCGCCTTGGATGGTATCGTCGGACGGATCGCCGCCCTGGAATTGCGCAGTGACGGGTTGTACCTGCTATGGACGGCACCGCAGCGCACTATCGAGTTCCTTGCTCTGATTGGGCCAGCCCAACGTCGCGTCCTCCTCGGCACGGATGTGCCCCCCGGCCAACAGACCGGGGCAAACACTCAGGATTACGTGGTCTGGCGAAACGCCGATACCGGAGCGGAGATCGCGCGGTCTCCGCTGCTGCCGGCGGTCAACGGCGGTACGATGGTCGAACCCGGCTACGAGGGGCGCGTGTATTTCCTTGCCCAGAACGGCAAGATCATCGAATTGACGGCACGGCCCGGTTCTGCGATGGTGGCCTCGGTGACCGTGTCGCCCGCACAACCGGGGGTCGGGGCATCGGCCATGGTTATCGTCGATGGGGTGAATCCGTGCGGTGCCGTCGGCCTGATCTATGACGGTGGCGTGGAAGAAGTCCATCCCATCACGGCGCTGCCGTACACCGAAACGCACATCTTCAGCACCTCTGGAACTCACAGCGTGACCGCCAACGGTCACGGCAACTGTGACGGCCGGGTGTCGGTGACCGTGAACGTGAGATAGGATGCCGCAGCGACAAGAGATCAGAAAAAGAAAAGAGGTCAGATGAAGCGCTGGGCCTTGTGTGGAGCTGTTGTACTGACGATGGCTGGCTGTACGTCCCCGACGACCAGTCAGTCGACCACCGGCCAGCCAGCTGCTAGTCAGCCGGCCACCGGGGGCGAACCGGCCGCCCGGGAGGCCGCGGCCTCTTTCTACAGCGCGCTGAACGCGATGTTCACCGGCGAGGTTGGCCCCATGACAGAGGTCTGGTCGCATCGCGACGACGTCACCTACATGGGACCGACCGGGGGCCTCAAGACCGGATGGGCCGCCGTGCTCAAGGATTGGGAAGCCCAGGCCGCCCTGAAGCTGGGCGGCACGGTGAAACCCGAGGACATGCACGTGACCGTCGGCGGCGATCTTGCGGTCGTCCAGAACGTCGAGAAGGGCGAAAACGTAGTGGACGGCAAGCCGCAGATCGTCTCGATCCGCGCAACCAACGTGTTTCGCTTCGAAGACGGCAAGTGGAAGATGATTACCCACCATACCGATCTGCTGCCCTACCTTGCGAAGTAAGTTGGCGACAACGGTCCTGGGGCAGCTCGTCGAGGAATTGAACGCCGGTCGCCTGCGCGTTGTGGACCTGACCCAACCGCTGGGACCGGCGACGCCGGTGATCGACGTGCCGCCCATCTTCGCCGCGTCGCCAGGCGTAACGATCGAGACGCTGTCGAAATACGACGAGAAGGGCCCCGCGTGCGTCATCGACGTCACCAACGACGTGGACGCCAATCCGGATTTTCTGCTGACGCCGGAGCGAATCGAAGCCTGGGAGCAGGAACACGGCCGCATTCCTGGCGGCGCGTGGGTGCTGCTGCGCAGCGGATGGAGTCGTCGGAGCGATCCCGCATCGTTCTTCAACGTCGCTGCCGACGGCCCGCACAGCCCGGGCCCCGATGCCCGCGCGTCACAGTTGCTCGCGCACGATCGCGACGTGCTCGGCATCGGCGTGGAAACCGTCGGCACCGATGCCGGTCGGGCCGGTACGTTCGATCCGCCGTTTCCGAACCACACGATCATGCACGGCGCCGGCAAGTTCGGCCTGGCGAGCTTGTGCAACCTCGATCAATTGCCGCCGACGGGCGCCGTCGTGATCGCGGCGCCGCTGAAGATCGTCGAAGGCAGCGGCAGTCCGCTCCGCGTCCTCGCGATTACGCCTGCCTGATCGCTGAGCCGTCGTCGCGCCGGGTTCGTAGAACTCCACCACGACATCCGTCAGATGGCCGCTATGCAGCCACGTCGTGATTCCGCGCGCGAGGGTTTCGCGGGACGATAGGAGCGATTTAATGCTTCCTATCGTCTGCCCTCGTGGGGCAAGATCCGCGGAGGAGTCCGGTCCCTGTTGAGCCGGTACGCACGCTGCGAGTCGCCTATCGGACGCCTGCTCCAGGGGTCTTCGGTCGCGGCGCCGTCCAGATTTTTGAGCGGATTCAATAGTTCTTGTTAGTTGTTGTGGTAATTCAATATGGGCGTAACACAGTCGCGACGGTCCGTCCAGTACGCGATCCGCATGCCGGCCAACGAGAATCTGGAGTGGGAGATCGCCGACCTCTTGGTTCGACCTCCAGGACGGGCCCAGCCACAAGCCGCTGGTCCGATACAGAAGTTTTCAGTATCAGGCACGGAGCTGGACCAAGCCGCGACGGATCGTGGCGAAAGTCGAGCACCATGCCGGCGAGCTGTTCCCGCGCGTCGCTTCATCGTGACGAACCTCCTCCTCCCGAGTCGCGCCGTCGTGCGGTTCTACAACAAACGCGGTACGGCCGAGCAGTGGATCAAGGAAGGCAAGCAGGCGGCGCACTGGACGCGATTGTCGTGTCACCGGTTCCGTGCGAACGAGGTCCGGCTTCAGTTGAGCGTGCTGGCGTATAACCTCGGGAACCTCTGGCGGCGGCTCGTGCTCCCGGAGAGAATCGACAACTGGTCGCTCACCAGCCTCCAGCAACGATTGGTAAAAACCGGCGCTCGTCTCATCAAGCACGCCCGGTATTACTGGCTGCTGTTGGCGGAGAGTCACCTGACCCGACGCCTGTTCGGCGCGATGCTCCGGCGGATCCGGGCGCTACCCGTGCCGACCGGGTGACGGGCGAGCGTGGCCGGAAACCGTGGGCGAAGAGAGGACGGAAGGCGGGCGAAGTGTCCGTAAGAATATCGGGGGCGTTGTGCCGCGCGTCACAATTCGGGCCGACGGGCGGGTTTTTCGATGCGAGATCCATGCGGGGAGGAATCCTGACCGAGCGCGCTCTGGTTGGTGTAGGATGCGACCGATCAAGGGTCGTCAAATCGGAAATGTCGGTTTACGGGACGTGGACTGAAATAGGACGCGCCGCTTCAGAGTAGGTTAACACTTCTTCGATATCGTCCGTCCACTCGGCGGTTCGCGAGAGTGGTCAATTTTCGTCGCGCTGGCTATTTTAACAAGGATACTTGAAATCTTGAGGCGGTCAGCATTCAGCGATCAGCGGTCAGCTTTTGGAGGAGCCCGGTGAGCATCCGCTTCACTTCGGTCGTCTGCTGCCCGAGTTGCGCGTAGTCCGTGGTCTTGATCAGATTCAGATCTTTCGCGAGGAGTAGGTGATATTCCAGCTCACTCGCAGATCCCATCGCGATCGAGCAAAACCGAGCCAGCTCCGCGTCACCGTTGCGGCCGCAGCCCTCGGCCAGATTCGACGAAGAGGATGGTCTGGTCCAATATCTCGATGCCGATCATCGAACAACTTGCCTCCGACGACGTGCTGGACCGCGCATATGCATGGCTGTGTCAGCGGCGACGGGAGTATTCGGCCAACTCCGACGTGTGGGCATTCCGCCGCGAGTGGGCGCAACAGAAGGAGCAGATCAAGGCCGAGCTTTTGTCAGCCCACTACCGCTTCTCGCTGCTGACCCACATCACGCGCAAGGATGGCGAGGACACCGATCTGTGGTCGGCGCGCGATGCGCTCGTGCTCAAAGCCATGGCACTGGTGCTCGGCTCCTATCTGCCCGTCTCGAGGCGCTGCACCCACATCAAGGGCCACGGCGGCGCGACGTCTGCCGTGCGAGCGGTCCGCGACCATCTGCCGGCGCTTCATGGATGACATCCTCATGCTGGCACCCACCCGCTGGCACGTGCGCCGCGCGGTGAAGGTCGTCAACCAGACCCTGCAGGCGCTCGGCCTGGAGAAGCACCCGGACAAAACCTTCATCGGCAAGATCGAGCGCGGCTTCGACTTTCTGGGCTATCACTTCAGTCCGGCAGGGGTGGCCGTCGCCAAGCAAACGATCACTAACTTCATCGAGAAAGCATCTCGGCTTTATGAGCAGGAGCGCCGCGCGGGACGAGCCGCTGCGGCGCTTGAGATGTACGTCCGGCGGTGGGTCCGATGGAGCAGGAGCGGGATGAACAACTGGCGCTCAGGGCGATATGTAGACCCACATCGGCACCGAACGCTCCTTCGGTCGTATCGCCTGCTCCTCATCGTATTGGTAGTACGGATGCGTATTACCGTGCTAACGTGTGCTGGGTGACCGAGCCGGTGCTGCCTTGGTAGGCTTTGGCGCCTGAATATGTCGCTTTGACGACGTGGTCGCCGACGGATAAGCCTTTCGGCAATTGTGCTTTTGCGATCACACCCCAACAACCATTACTTACGCATCTTGTGCTTGAGGCGACGGTGGCGAAATCCTTTCCATCTACATCAAATATAATCGTTCCGTTCATCTTTCCGTTGCTTACGTCGGATTGTGGATCTCCGGTTCTATTGTCAGCATAGTTTACATTGGCTGTAATTAATGGTGATTCATCGGAGTAATTCCGTGAATTGCTCGTACTCACGTTGGTCCTTGTAGCGAACTTATCTTGCGCGATTAGAGACAACCGCAACCCAGCCAAGCACACCACGATTCCCACCAGGATAGCTGCCTTCAGAATTCTCATGATCCCGCCCCTTTCCGACATGTCCGATTTGGCCACCGTACCTCGGCAGCATCCTATCGCAGCCGCACTCCGTCTGCACCGAAATTCGTCGTCTCGTGTCGGTTTTCAACAGGTATGGACCCCGGGTGTGACACGGTCTTCGCCAATGTGAATGCAGGGATTTGACTGCTTCTGCGAGTTGAGCTTACGGGTACTGCGCCCGTCCGTTTTTCTCCCCCCGGTGGCCCCGATGCCCGCTGTATGAGCCTTTCCGCGCGATCCGGAACATTCGGGCGTGGCTGCCGCCGCGCAGGCCGCCCACCCCAACAGCGGCCCGCGCAGGCGACCCTTGATGGATATGGGCTTCGCTTCGGCAACGCATGCGCGAGGACATGCAGGTGCGGAATCTGTCCCCGCACACGCAACGCGCGTACATCGAGAATGTCGCCCGGTTCGCGCGGCCCTTTGGTCGCTCGCCGGCGGACTTGGGTCCAGAGGAGATTGGCACCTATCACGCGAGGACGATAGGAAATATTAGAGGCCTCCCGAGTTAACGGAAGACCCGCTATCGGACACGCCCCCCGGCCACAGGGCAGATTGACCACCCCATCACGCGCTGATGATAGCTCGCGCCGATGCCTCGTCAAGCGCGAAAGGTCTCTGGTGGCGCGTAGCGCCGCGCCCCGGGCCACACCGCTGGCGAGCCGACGGTGGCCGTCGCTCAGGACCCCGTCAGGAACAGCTGGTGAACACCGAAGTGTCGTGATCCCAACCGGCCGGATCGGGAGCTCCGACGCGGAGCGGCGGCGCGCGGGCGGGACGCGGCGCCGGGATCGCGGTCGGGGCGCCGAGATGTCGGAGGATCCGCTCGATCACGGCCGCCTCCTCAATGAGCGCGATGAGGTGCAGGCGGCCGCCGCACCGGGGACACGCCAGGACGTCAAACCCGAAGGCGCGCTCCATCAGTGACGCCCACCGCGCACCCCGCGCTCGGCGCCCCGCTGTCTCCGGCGTATCAGTCTCAGGCCTCGGCGTCCCGGGAATCTGGGTCAGCCCGCCTTCGGCAGCGTCTTCTGACGTGGCACGCCAAACCACCTCGGACCGCCAAGCCGCCCGAGGTCCCAGCACGCCGTGGTACAGAAT
>JACOUA010000331.1 GCA_016178075.1 Acidobacteriota bacterium | reverse complement strand
CGACGAGCAACGCAGCCAGGCCCGGGGTCCCCAACGCGCGTTTCCCAGCGCGTTGGGGTGGGAGAAGGGATGCCCCGCCCGGGAGTTATGGCACGAATCACTGGGACGGGACACTAGAAGGTGAGTTTTATGGGAACAGCACACACGGACATTGTTCGGTCAACGCTCGCAGCGATCGGCGTTCTGACGCTCGCGCTTCCGACATCCGCCCAGTCGATCGCGGCAGACCGCCATCCGGTCGTGGTCCTCGAACGTGCGCTCGAGACGCTCGCGGAACGTGAGGCGCTGCGCGAGCAGGGCGACCGAGACCGCGAGCGCCAGGATCGCGACCGCGAGGCGCGGGATCGCCAGCGAGAAGCGCAGGACCGCGAACGCGAGCGTCAAGACCGAGAACGGGAACAACTGGAACGGCTCTACGAGCAAGCCACCGCGGATCTCGACGCCGCCCGCTGGGAGGCGGCGATCTCGAAGCTCACGCGCATCGCGCAGGCGGGAGGCGAGAAGGCCGACGGCGCCATCTACTGGAAAGCGTACGCCGACGTCAAACGCGGCCAGTTCGAGGAAGCCCTCGCGGGTGTCGAAGCCTTGAAGGCGAAGAAGAGCCGCTGGATCAAGGAAGCCGAGGCCCTTCAGCTCCAGATCAAGCAGGCCGCCGGCCAGAAGGTCGATCCCGAAACCCAGGCGGACGATGACCTGAAGCTGATGGCGATCAACAGCCTGCTGCATTCCGACCAGGAGCGCGCCATTCCGCTGCTCGAGCAGGTGCTCAAAGGCAGCGGATCGCCGAAGCTGAAGGAGCGCGCCCTGTTCGTGCTGACGCAGACCAACTCGTCGCAGGCGCGAGCGATCGTCGGCAACCTCGCGCGCGGCGACGCCAATCCGGATCTTCAGATGAGAGCCATCCGCAATCTGGGCTTCTTCGGCGGCCAGCAGAGCCGGCAGATCCTGTACGAGATCTACTCGTCGGCCTCGGGCACCGACGTCAAACGCGCCATCCTCCAGAGTTTCCGTCTCTCGGGCGATCGGGAGCACGTCGCACGGGCAGCGCGTGGCGAAAGCGACCCCCAACTGCGGGCGGAGGCAATCAATCAGCTCGGGCTGATGAAGGCCAACGCCGAGCTGGCGCAGCTGTACGAGAAGGAGACAACGGCTGCGGTCAAGAAGCAAATCGTCCGTTCACTGTTCCTGACCGGCCAGCCAGAATTCATTGTCCAGATCGCACGCGCCGACGGTGACCCCGACGTGAGGCTCGACGCCATCCGTCGCCTCGGGTTGATGGGACGCGAGAAGACGGGCGCGGCCCTGGTGGAGATGTACGGCAAGGAGAAGGAGACCTCCCTGAAGGCCCAGGTGATCCAGTCCTTGTTCCTCCAGCAGAACGCGACGGCGCTTATCCAGATTGCGCGCGCCGAACAGGACCCCACGCTGAAGCGCGAAGCGGTCAAGCGGTTGTCGAACATGAAGGCGACGCCGGAAATCACCGAGTTCATGATGGAGCTGCTCAAGAAATAGGAGACTCATGGCTCATGGCTAGGGCTCAGGCAAGAACTTTTCGTGAGCCTTGAGCCTGAAGCCTTGAGCCGTCCCAGAGACCGCCCATGCAAATGTACGCTCGTTGCCTCGCTCTTGCGCTCCTCCTCGTCGCGCCCTCCAGTGCGCAGGAGCTTCGCATGGTCAACGCGAAGCTCGAGACCCGCCAGTCGAGCAACATCGCGCAGGATGTTCGTCAGCTCACGTCGAGCCTGACCGAGCCGGCGTGGATCGCGTACCGCGTCCCGCTCGTCGACGGCGACCACGTCATGTGCTGCTTCGGCGACACATCCGGCTGGCGCGACGGAGCATGCTGTGTCACCTGCGATCTCGAACGCGGCAGCGGCTGGACGACTTCGGTGAACCAGACACGGCTTCCGGCGGGTGGACCGGTCCAGCTCGAACATCAATTCTTCTGGGTGCTGTTGCGGGCCGCGGACCGTCGCGTCCAGAAGATTCGAATGTTCTCGGAGAGCTGTCCGTTGGATGGGGGCGGCCTTCGGGTCATCAGCTACGGCTCCGTCGACGGCGGTCAGAGCATCCAACTGCTGGCGGATCTCATCCACTCAGATCTGCCGGCCGGGACGACCAGGGGCAAACTCGGGCAGGCGGTCGGCGTGATCGCCATGCACAACGCGCCCGCCGCCATCGAGACGCTCGTCCGGATGGCACGGAGCGATCCGACGAGCGACGTGCGCGGGCAGGCGCTCTTCTGGCTCGCCCAGAGGGCCGGCGGCCAGGCGGCATCCGCCATCACCGAGGCGATCAGGAACGATCCGGATACCGACGTCAAGAAGCGCGCCGTCTTCGCGCTCAGCCAGCTCCCGAACGATCAGGGCATCCCCCTCCTCATCAACGTCGCCCGCACCAACCAGAATCCGGCGGTGCGCAAGCAGGCGATGTTCTGGCTCGGACAATCGAAGGACTCACGCGCGCTCGCCTTCTTCGAAGAGATCCTCACCAAGAAATAGCTCTCGGCTCTCAGCTCTCAGCTTTCAGCTCGGCTTGGCGCGGCGATTGCCTGCCTTCGGTCGACAGCTTGAGCAACGGCCGGATTAGCAGCCCGTGGTGAAAGTCCCGCGTCGCACCGAGGTGGGCGATGCGCCCGTCTGGCAAGGCGCGACGACCACGCATATCGGGAATATGTGAGGGAGGAGGGACTTTCACCACGGGCTGTTAGGCCCGGCTAAAGCCGGACACACGACAGAGGATGCCTCGCACGTGGCAAAAAGTGCGATCTCTGTCATCGCGGCCTGTTGCAAGAAGCGCGATCGAGGTGCCCACTGGCGAGGTGAATCGATCCGCTGAGAAACCGTGTGGAGCAGGCCGCGCACGCGGGAGACGGAAAAACGGCGCGGAGGCGCCGAGTCCGGCGTGGGGTGACGCAGTGGGGCCCCACGCCTGCTGTGACAAGCCGCCGGAGCGTCGTTTTTCCGGCCTGCGGAACCGGTTTGGAAGCGGATCGATTCGCCTCGCAGGTAACCACCCGGCCTATGCTGGAAACGCGTCACGCTCCATTCGTCCCCGGCGAACGCGTCCGCGTGCGCGGCGGGCTGTGGCAAGTCGATGGCGTCCGAGAGTTTCCGGGGTGTGCGACCCTCTTGCTTCGGGGCGCGGACGCGGCGACGTTCGGCACCTCGCGCACGGTGCTCCTGCCCTTCGATCGACCTTCGCGACAGCCGCGCACGGCGCAGCCGCGGGTCGTCTCGCGCCGCCGCGGTCTGCGGACCGTCGTGGAGCTCGCCGCAATCTGCCATCCCTACGAGGGCCTCCGAGCCGCGGCGGCTGCGCGCATCGATCTCCTCGGCTTTCAGCTCGAGCCGGCGCTGGCCATCTGTCGAGGGCTCGGATCGCGAATCCTGCTCGCGGACGAGGTCGGACTCGGCAAGACGATTCAGGCGGGCTTGATCCTCGCCGAGCTCCAGACCCGCGATGAGGCGAACCACACGCTCATCGTCGTCCCCTCCGGCATCCGCGATCAGTGGGCGAGCGAGCTCTCCGCTCATTTTGGGTTCCGGCCGCTGGTGCTCGATCTCGCGGCGCTCGCCGCCGCATCGTCCGAAGTGCCGGCGGGCGTCAATCCCTGGTCGATCCCCGGCGTGCGAATCGTCTC
The DNA here is from genome assembly GCA_016178075.1 of Acidobacteriota bacterium. Classification (GTDB taxonomy): domain Bacteria; phylum Acidobacteriota; class Vicinamibacteria; order Vicinamibacterales; family JACQTH01; genus JACQTH01. The sequence goes on along the minus strand of JACOUA010000331.1, from coordinate 2,777 downwards.
GATCGACTTCCTCAAGAGGCCTGAGGTCTTGCAGCCGCTCCGCGAGTTGCTTTGGGATGTTCTCGTGATCGACGAAGCGCATCACGTCACCTCGTCCACCGATCGAGGCGCCGCGGCGCGAATCCTGGCGAACCGGTCTCGCCACGTGCTGCTGCTGACGGCGACCCCCCATTCGGGGGAAGAGCGTGAGTTCGAGTCGCTTTGCGGAATCGGCGCAGGCGAGGCGGACGTGACTCCGATTCTGATGTTCCGGCGCACACGCGCGCAGGTCGGGTACCCACACGATCGCCGGGTTCGAGTGCTTGCCGTCAGACCTTCGCTCGATGAGGCACGGGTTCACCTGCTGCTGGACGAATACGCACGCGACTTGTGGGGTGTCACCGCGCTCGCCGATGCATGGCGCGCTTCGGAGCTGCGCCTACTCCTCGCTGTCCTGTACAAGCGCGCCTTTTCGAGCGCCTCTTCTCTCGCCGCCTCGCTCCAGCGACGACTGCGGCTCCTCGAGGGCGGCGAGGCTGCGTCAGCGGAGGTCACCCAATCGCCGCTGCCGTTCGACGACGACGAGGAGATCGACGATCGTGAGCCGGCTGTGCTGGGGACCCGCGGCTTCAGTGACACGGCGCACGAGGTCGAACGCCTTCGCACGCTTGCCGCCGCCGCCGAGCGCGCCGCGCATGATGAATCCAAGCTCCGCGTCGTCCGCGCGCTTCTGAGACGCACCCGTGAGCCGCTGATCGTCTTCACGGAGTATCGCGACACGCTGCTCCGGATTGCGGAGCACATCTCTCCGCAGCCGCTGGCGGTGCTGCACGGCGGGATGACACGACGCGAACGCCGTGCGGCGGAGCAGGCGTTCACAGGCGGCCACGCGCGCGTGCTCGTCGCCACCGACGCCGCCGGCGAAGGGCTCAACCTGCAGCGCGCCTGCCGCCTGGTGGTCAGCCTCGAGCTTCCCTGGAGCCCCGTGCGACTCGAGCAGCGGATCGGGCGGGTCGATCGGATCGGCCAGCGGCGCCGCGTGCACGCGATCGCGCTTCTCGCCAGGGACACGTCGGAGCTCAGAGTGCTGTCCCGTCTCGCCGCAAGGGCCTCGAGCGCTCGCCACTCACTCGGCCGCGTCGCTGATCCTCCTGCCGCCCTCGCGGAGACGGAGGTGCTGCGGGCGCTCTTGGGAGTCGGCGACACCTCGGAACCGCCGGATCCGCCCCGCGCGCCACCGCCATACCGACTCGTGAATCTCGGAGACGAGGGGCACGCGGAATGCCGTCGACTCACAATAGTGAGGCGGCTCACGGCGTGTTTGGGTCGCGCGACTTCGATTCCCGGTCCCGTGATCGCTCGACCGCCAAGGCGGACGACGAGGTCGGTTGGGGAGACCGGGATTCTCGTCTTCGTTTATCGCGTCCGCGTTCGGGACGGTACTCGCGCCACACTCGAAGACACGCTGATTCCTATTGCCGCGCCCGTCTCGCCGGCCTTGCTCCGCAATCTCCCGAAGCGACGTTTCAAGGAAGTGACCGATCGCTTCTCCGAGACTCTGGCTCCAGAGATCGACCTCCTTCTGAAGACTGCGGCCGGCCATCGAGCGCTGCAGATTCATCAGCTCCATCACGCGCTCCTCCAACGGCGCGAGGCCCGTGAGATCGACCTTGGCCGCGTGATGGCAGACGCGCACGCCGACGCGGCCAGGCGGCTCGCGCAGCCGTCGCTCTTCTATCGGACCACCGGCGACGCAGTGGCCGAGGCGCTTGGTGAACACATCGATTCGGTCTCGTCGCGGCAGCACCTCCGGCTCGGGCGGCTGACTGCCTCTCGAGGTGTCGCCGTAGATCCTCCCGAGCTGCTCGTCGTTCTGCCGTGGTGACGAGGTCCGAGTAGGACACGAGAGATGCCGGCCGGCTTCTCGGGCAATCTGATTTCGGGACAGTACGCCGAAGGTCTCATCGATCAGGCTCCTCGCGTGGCGTCTCTCCGGACCGCACTGAGCCGCTGGTGGCGGCATCACGTCGAGAGCTTCGGGCCGGCCTCGTCGCCTCGCGCGTTGTACAGCTCCGCGACCGCGCTCCTGTCGCTGCTGGAGTACCGAGAGCTCCCCGGTCTCGTCCTGCGCAATGGGGCGGCATGCGGTGAGATGGCGCCGGCGGTCGCCCTGATGGCCAACCCCTGGCACGAATCGCCGGACACCCGTTGGCGCGACGCCGTCCGCCACGCCATCGAGGCAGGACGCGAGTGGTGCTTCTGCTTCAACGGGCGGGTACTGCGGCTGATCGATGCGCGCCGAACCTATGCGCGCCGGTACGTCGAGTTCGACCTTCCGGTCGCGCTGGGTGACGAGCGCATCGTCGCGCTCCTTGCAGCGGTCTTTCACGCCTCCGCCGTCGATGTCGGCGATCACCCATCCTCCCGAACGCCCTCACGCCTCGACGAGATCATCGGTCGGTCGGCGCAGGAAACGCTGGCGGTCTGCCGCAACCTGAAAGAAGGTGTTCTCGAGGCGCTCGGCAGTCTCGTGGAGGGCCTGGCCCTGGCGTCCGGCCGGCGATCGCGACGTCCCGATCTTCAGGCCACCCACGAACAGGCGTTGACGCTCGTCTATCGTCTGCTCTTCCTCTTCTTCGCGGAAGCGCAGCGGCTCGTTCCGACGTGGCATCCGATCTATCGCGACAGCTACTCGCTCGACGGCCTCTGCTCGTTGATGCAGGCGGGCACGGAGCCGCCCGCGGTGTGGGAGACGCTCCAGGCCATTTGGCGTCTCGCGCACGCGGGCTGCGAGGCGG
>JACOUA010000330.1 GCA_016178075.1 Acidobacteriota bacterium | reverse complement strand
GAGCGCCAGACGGCAGGCGGAACCGGTCTCGGACTGGCCATCTCCCGCGCCATCGTCGAACAACATGGGGGGAAGATCTGGGCTGAGCGGCTCGAGCCCCGTGGGACGCGCTTTGCCTTCCTGCTTCCCTACGCCGAGTTCCACACCGCCCCCCTCACCCATGCGGCCGTCGCGTAGAGGGGGCTTTTAAGCCTTGAGCCCTAAGTCCCAAGGCTCTAAGATTGAGTAAACGCCACACCTTATTCACCCGTAGGTACCAGGTAGGAGCTAGTGCCGCCGCGCGCGAAACCGACGCGATCAGCTCAGGTCGCCCCGAGTTCCTTGAGCGGCGGGAGCCCAGTCCCCGCCGCAGACGAACTGTCCCGGGTCGCCGCCCAAATCAAGCGCCTGCTGCTGACGGCGGAGACGCAGGGGGCGCGGGAGGCGTTCGCGAACATCGTCCGGCTCGAACAGCGGCGCGCCTCGCGTCTCGCGTATTACGTGCTGCGGAACGCGGCTGACGCCGACGAGGCGGTGCAGGATGCGTTCGTCAAGGTGTACGGTCACCTGGGGTCCTACCGTGAGGAGATTCCGTTCGAGATCTGGTTCACACGGATTCTCATCAACGGCTGCCTCGATCGCCGAAAGGCCAGGCAGCGGCGCGAGCGGTGGACGAGCGACGGATTGGGGTACGACCGAGAGATGGATGGTCGCCGTGCATCGCACGCCGCTGTCGCATCAGGGCCGACGCCGGAACAGCGCGTCCTGAGCCAGGAACGACACCGTCAGATTGGAGCAGCCGTGCAGAAGCTCCCCGAACGGCAGCGGCTGGTATTCCTGCTCTCGCAATACGACGGTCGGACGCCGCAGGAAATCAGCGTCCTGACCGGGTTGAACGAGTCGACGATCCGGGTCCACCTGTTTCGGGCTCTTCGCAAGCTGCGGTCTTCGCTGGAGGGACTCCTGTGAGATCGGGGACGCATTTCCGGGAGACGGACCTGCTCGAGCTGTATGCGGACACGTGCGGGAAGGACGCGACGGTCCATCCCCATCTGGCGCAGTGTCCGGGCTGCGCCGCGCGGTATGCGGCGCTCGCCAACGCGTTGCAGGATCATGGCGAGCAGGTTAGCGCCGAGGCCGATCGCCTGTTCACCGCGGAGGAACTGGCTCGCCAGTGCAACCGGATCCTGCACCGGCTCCACGACGTCGGCCACTTTGCGCGTGTCATTCCATTTCCCGCGCGCGGCGCAACGGACGGTCTGACGATCCTCGGCCGCGGATCGATGACGAGACTGGTCAGCCGCCGCTGGGTCGCAGCGGCCGCCGCCGCTGGCCTCATGCTCGGATTCTTCGCGGAGCGGGTCATCCGCGAGCCGCGTAGCCCCGGTCTCCCGGGCCCGCGAGTGGTGCGCCAGGTGCCCGCCGGTGTTTCCCCGGCCGTGGAAGTGCCCACGACGTTGGTCTCGTACGAGGACGCTATCCTGGACGAGATCGATGCGGTCATCGCGCGCCGCCCGATCCCTGCCCTGGTGGCGCTCGACGACCTGACGCCTCGCATGCAGAGCCTGCCGTTGGATCTGAGGTAATTGCCACCCCTCATCTTTCGGAAGGGCCTCGATCTCAAACGCGAAGTCGCCGGTGCGCTTGCCGAGGACTATCACAGCGCGCTCGTCGAAACGGTCAAAGCCTCCGGTTTCCGCTATCGTTCAGGACGTCTCGCCGTGCAGCTCGCGCGGGAGTTCGGGTTCTGCTACGGCGTCGATCGGGCGGTCGATTACGCGTACCAAACATGCCGTCGTTTTCCGGATCGCCACATTTACCTGACCGGCGAGATCATCCATAACCCGCATGTGAACGGGAAGCTGCGGGCGCTCGGGGTCGGGTTTCTGACGGATTCGGGTACCACCCCGGACCGATTCGAGAGGATTGGGCCCGATGACGTCGTCATTTTGCCGGCATTCGGCGTCACGATCGCGATGCTGGAACAGCTGCAGCGTCAAGGGTGCACGCTCGTTGACACGACGTGCGGGTCGGTGCTGAACGTCTGGAAGGCCGTGAAGCGGTACTCCGAGGAAGGCTTCACGTCAATCATCCACGGGAAGGTCCACCACGAAGAAACGCGCGCGACCGCATCGCAGGCGCTTCAGCAGCCAAACGGAAGGTATCTGATCGTGCTGAACGCAGCCGAGACAGGCGTCGTGTGCGACTACGTCCGCCGTGGCGGGGACAAACGGGCGTTCCTGGAGCGGTTCTCGGCCGCGGTCTCTCCCGGATTCAATCCGGACCTGGATCTCGAGCGCATCGGCCTGGCAAACCAGACCACCATGCTGATGTCGGAGTCGCTCGAGATCGGGGAGATGCTCCGGCGCGCGGTCGTCGATCGATTCGGTGAAGGCACGCTCGAGCGACACTATCGCGCGTTCGAGACGATCTGCAGCGCAACCCAGGATCGGCAGGATGCCGTGCTGGCCCTGCTGAATGGCGACGGGCTGGAGCCGGGCGCCCGCCTGGCGATGATGATCGTCATCGGCGGATACAACAGCAGCAATACGATCAACCTTGCGCGCATGTGCGCCGAACGCGTGCCGACCTATCACGTGGCCGACGCGACAGGGCTCGTCTCGCCGGGCGAAATCCGGCACCGCCTGACGGGCGCGGCGGGCGAGGTCGCGACGCGCGACTGGCTGCCAAAGGACGGATCGCTCCTGGTGGGATTGACGGCAGGCGCCTCGACCCCCGACAACATCGTCGGGGAAGTCGTTGCGAGGCTCGATCGGTTTGCGAACGAGTAGCTTCCAGGTCTGAGCTTGCAGCTCTCAGCTTTCAGCTAGAAGATACCGTGACGCCGCTGCTGAAACGCTACAGCGTTTTTCACTTCGCTGTGGCGTAGTTCTCAGTTATCAGTCATCAGTTTTCAGTTATTGCGCGCGGGATTCGAACTGAAAACTGACTACTGAGAACTGAAAACTGCATTAAGAGCCGAGAGCTGACAGCTGAGAGCTAATTGTGACTCTCCGTCGTATCCGGTGCGATCGTCAGCTTGAGCCGCTGGCCCAGATGGCTGCGCAACCAAACGTGTAGCTGGCTGCCCGGCTTGGCTACAACCATTGTGTCCTGGCCCAGGGCGAAATAGCCTTCGTCCGCTTCTTGATCGGTCGCGCTCAAAGGCGCGGTCAGGGTCCAGCCGGTTTCTGCGCACACGCCTAGGCTGAAACCAAGCGCCAGCAACAACACGCCGGTCAGCACGGTACGCCACATGACGGTGCCCTTCTCGGGCGGGAGCGGCGCCTAGGCTCGCTGTCCTCGTCCGCGGTCTTTCGCTGCAACCCGGATGCCACTTCTCCGCGCGGGCTTTGTGTATCATCGGGCCTCGAAAACGGCCTCAAGGACCTCACCAATGATCCCCAGGAAGGCCGAACGGCGGCCGTGCGACGGCCGGCTCTGGCGGACATCGACAGAACAGGGACGATGACAGGGATCAGGGGTTAGGGATCAGGGACAGAGGATTCGAGAGTCCGGGGTCAAAAGGGGCAACATTGCTGACCCTTGGTCCCTGATCCCTGGCCCCTGTCCCCTTTGGTAAACACCCCCTCCGGAGGCGTCGTAACTCTATACACGGGTTCTCAGCGGGAATACCTCTAGTTTCAAGGAGTTGCAATGCGTTCTGTGAAGGCCGTTTCAGTGCTGCTGGCGGTCCTCGTCGCCGCGCCGGCTACTCTGAGCGCGTCGCCCTGCGACCCTTCGAGAACTTCGGGGTCGTCCCGAGCCGAGTCGGCGGGCGACCGGTCAGGGGCGAGCGTCGAAGGGCGATCCCAGTCCACGCAACCCTCTCGGTCGAATGAGCCCTCACGGTCGAACGAGTCCTCCAGATGGTGGTGGCGCGACGAGGGTCTCAAGCGGCAGCTGGGCCTGACCGCGGAACAAGCGGCTCAGGTCGAGCAGATCTTCCAAGCCAGCTTGCCGAAGCTACGTGAGGCGCGCGAGAAATACGATCAACTCGAAAAGCAGCTGTCGACGCTCATCGCCGACCCCAAGGCTACCGAGACACAGGTGTCCCAGCTGTCGGATTTGGTCGAGTCCGCGCGAGGCCGGCTGGGCAAGGGGCGTACGATGATGCTCTTCCGGATGCGCTGTATCCTGACACCCGAGCAGCGCGTGAAGCTCGACCAGATCCATCAAAAGTCGGGACGGGACCATTCCCCGCATTCTCGCGATCATCAGTGAGTCCATTTCACGGAGGCCCTCAGTGAAAGCCCCGCTTCGACAGGTCGTCGTCCGAAGTCTGTTGATTGGTGTCGTGGTGGCGGCGCCGGGACTGGCGCGCGCGCAGTCAACGAGCGACTACGCCGCCGAGCTCGCTCGGATTGCGATGGAGCGCGCCCAGGCCTCCGGGCAAGCGGCGCAGCAGCCTGCGATGACGCTCACGCTCGACCAGGCCGTCAAGATGGCGCTGGAGCACAACCTGGATATCGCGGTCGAGGCGCTGAACCCGCGGACGTTCGATTTCTCCATCGCGGCGCTCGAATCGGGCTATCGTCCGACGCTGACCTCCAACTTCACCAACGGCGACCGCATCACGCTGCCGAACAGCCAGTTGACCGGCGTCACCGACAAGCTCGAGACCAAGAGCGTCGGGTGGTCGAGCGGCATGACCCAGAGTTTCAGGAGGAGTGGCGGCTCGCTCACAGTCGGCTTCAACAATCAACGCCTGGATTCGTCCAACCTGTTCGCCACGCGCAATCCCAGCTACACCTCCTCGATCAGCGCCTCCTTCGTGCAGCCGCTGCTCCGAGGGTTCAAGATTGACGGCGCGCGCGCGCAGCTTCAAGTGACGAGAATCAACCAGGAGATCTCGGAGGTCCAGCTCCGGGCGACCATCACGAACACACTGGCGAACGTCCGGAATGCCTACTGGGATCTTGTCTATGCGAACCAGGCCGTCGACGTGGCGCGCCGCTCGCTGGATCTCGCCGACAAGCTCGTCGAAGACAACAAGATACGCGTTGAGATCGGAACCATGGCGCCGATTGACGTCGTGCAAGCCGAAGCCGAAGCGGCCAACCGGCGTCTGTCGCTGGCGCAGGTGGAAGCCACCTTGCGGACGTCAGAGCTCGTGCTGAAGCGCCTCCTGGTCAACGGCACGGATGACGTCGTCTGGCGCTCGACGATCGACCCGGTCGACCGGCCGACGTTCAAGCCCGAGCCCGTCGACGTGACCGCCGCGGTGCGGGCGGCGCTCGACAAGCGGACCGACCTCGCGCAGGCGCACAAGCAGCTCGCGACCAACGACATCAACCTGCGCCAGCTCGTCAACCTGACGTTGCCCGCACTGGATGTGACGGCGTCGTACGGCCTCACCGGTCTTGGGGGCACGCAATTTGCGCGAAGCGGCCTGGGCGGCGCGGTGACGAGGGTCGTGCCGGGCGGCTACGGCGATGCGCTGGGGAATCTCAAGGGCCTCGACGCCCCCAACTGGAACATCGCCCTCAATCTGAGCTATCCGATCGGCGCCAGCGCGGCTGACGCGAACCTGGCGCGGGCGCGTCTCCAGCAGCAGCAGACGCAGGCGCAGCTCAAGCAGCTCGAGCTGCAGGTCGCGACCGAAGTCACGAATGCGGCGCTCCAGGTACAGAACACGCTCCGCCGCGTCGAGGCTGCGACCGCCGCGCGCGAGCTCTCCCAGCGGCGGCTCGAGGCCGAGCAGAGCAAGTTCGAGGTCGGCATGACGACGAATTTCTTCGTCGTCCAGGCGCAGCGCGACCTGTCCGACGCGCAGAACACCGAGCTGCGGGCGCAACTCGACTATCGCAAGTCACTGGTTGATTTCGAACGTGTGCAGGAGACCTCGCTGTCGCGCGCCGGCATCACGGTTGTGTCAGGCGGCGGCGGCACCACGGGCAGCGGCGCCACCGGGGGCCGTACGGGCGGAACCGGCGGACCTGGCGGAACCGGTGGTGGTGGCGGCGGAGGCGGGTCATAGTGTATAGGCGGTCAGAGACCTCATGCGTAAACTTCTCATCTTCGTAGCCGCTGTTCTCGCGGCGACCGGCGGCTATGTCTATTCCCGATCCGGCGCTGCCCCGAATCCGGCATCGGTGGACGGCGGCACCCCCAAGGGCGGAGGGTTCGGCGGACGAGGGGGATTCGGCGGCCCCCGCCCGCCGATGACCGTGGAGCTCGCCAGCACGGGCCGGGCGGATCTATCCGAGCGCATCATGGTCGTCGGCAACCTGATTGGCGCCGCAACCGTCGACGTGGTGCCGAAGACCAGCGGCCGGCTCGACGCCATCCACGTTCGGCTCGGCGACCGCGTGTCCCGCGGACAGACGATCGCCAAAGTGGAGGATCGCGAGCTGAGCGAGCAAGTCAAGCAGGCGGAAGCGTCCTTCGAGGTGGCCAGCGCCAGCGTCCGGCAGCGTGAGGCGGATCTGAAGTTCTCGACCACGAACCTTCAGCGTTCGCAGAATCTGTACGGCCGGCAGCTCCTTCCGAAGAGCACCCTGGACGATGCCGAGGCGCGATCGGAAGCGGCCGCGGCGCAGCTCGATCTGGCGCGCGCGCAGTTCGCGCAGGCGAAAGCGCGCCTCGACGAACTCCGCATCAGCCTCTCGAACACCATCGTGGCCTCGCCGGTCGACGGGTTCGTGGGTCGTCGAAATCTGGATCCGGGCGCGTTCGTGTCGGCCAATACGCCCGTGGTCTCGGTTGTTGACATCCACTTCGTGAGGCTCGTCGCCGGCCTGGTCGAAAAAGACCTGCGGCGGGTCGGCATCGGGATGCCCGCGCACGTCGAGGTCGACGCGTTCCCCGGCGAGATCTTCAGCGCCAAGATCGCGCGCGTCGCGCCGATCCTCGATCCCGCGACCCGAACCGCGCAAATCGAAGTTGAGGTGCCGAATCCCGCGTACCGATTGAAGCCCGGCATGTACGCGAGAGTCCAGCTCACGGTCGATCGCCGGGCCGATGTGCTGGTCGTCCCGCGCAATGCCGTCGTTGATCTCGAGGGCAAGCGCGGCGTCTTCAAGGCGGACGACAACAAGGCGCGCTTCATGCCGGTCCAAATCGGCCTCCAGGATGACCAGCACGCCGAAGTGCGCGACGGCCTCCACGAGGGCGACAAGGTCATCACGACCGGCGCGGCGGCCCTTCGCGACGGGGACACCATCGTCCTGGACGGTCAGCCGCCACGCAGCGGCGGGGGTATGCGCGGCGGACGCGGCCCGGCGAGCCAGGGACGCCGCGGTCAGGGCGGACCCTGACGGGGCGGGTAGCTAGCGCAGACGAACAGTTGTCAGTTTTCAGTGGTCAGTCTTCAGTTTCTCGACGCTGAGAGCGGCAAGCTGACTGCTGAGATCGCTGATAACCCATGACTGATAACTGAAAACTGAGAACTTCCTATGAGCATTCCGCGATTCGCGATCCACCGGCCGGTCACGATGTTCATGATTTCCGCCGTCATCCTGCTGCTTGGGGGCATCTCGCTCGCCCGGCTTCCGGTCGACCTCATGCCGGACGTGAGCTTCCCCACCATCACGGTGCGGGTGGGGTACCCCGGCGTCGGGCCGCTCGAAATCGAAGACCTCATCACCCGGCCGATCGAACAGACGGTGGCCGCGGTCGCCGGCCTCGACACGATCAGCTCGACGTCGTCGGAGGGCAACGCGAACGTTCGTCTGAGCTTCACCTGGGGCATCGATCTCAACGAAGCCACGAACGATGTGCGTACGCGGCTGGATCGCATCCGAAACCGCCTGCCCGAGGATGCGGACGCCCCGGTCATCTTCAAGTTCGATTCGACGGCCCAGCCGATCATCTTCCTGGGTGTCGAAGGTGACTACGACCCAGTCACGCTCAGGGAGGTCGCGCAAAATGATCTGTCGCCTCGGCTCGAGCGGGTGCCGGGCGTCGCCTCTGTGGACATCATGGGCGGCCTTCGGCGTCAGATTCGCATCGAGCTGTCGAAGGAGAAGATCACCGCGCTCGATCTGTCCGTCGATCGCGTCATCAACCTGCTCAGGACCGAGAACCAGAACATCCCGGTCGGCGAGGTGAATGAAGGCGACACGACGTACTTGCTCCGAAGCCAGGGGCAGTTCACGAACCTCGAGGACATCCGGTCGCTCGTGGTGTTGTCGAAGAACGGCGTCCCCGTCTACATGCGGGACATCGCCGACGTCAAGGACTCGACCGAAGACGTCCGGTCGATCGTGCGGATCAACGGCAAACCCGGTGTCCGAATGTCGGTCACCAAGCAGTCTGGGGAGAACACCGTCGCGATCGCCCGCGCGGTCAAGCAGGAAATCGCCCGTATCAACCGCGAGGTGCCGACCGTCAAGCTGCAGCTGCTGAACGACACCTCGGTCTTCATCGAGCGCTCGATCGGTGCCGTTCGGGACGCCGTGTTCATCGGGTCGATCCTGGTCATCGGGATCATCTTCGTCTTCCTCAGGAACCTGCGATCGACGCTTATCATCTGCACGTCGATCCCGATCTCGATCGTCGGGACCTTCGCGCTGCTCTATTTCGGTGGCTTCACGCTCAATACGATGACCTTCGGTGGTCTGGCGCTCGGCGTTGGCATGATCGTCGACGCCGCGATCGTCGTCCTCGAGAACACGTTTCGGCATATGGAGCGCGGCAAGACGCGGATGCAGGGCTCGATCGACGGCAGCGAAGAGGTCTGGTCGGCCATCCTGGCCTCCACGCTCACCCACGTCGCCGTCTTCATCCCGCTGCTCTTCCTCACCGGCGTCTCGAGCATCATGTTCAAGCAGCTCTCGATCGTCGTGATCTTCTCGCTGTCGGCGTCGCTGTTCGTCGCCGTCACGCTGGTGCCGGTGCTGTGCTCACGCCTGCTGAAGCTCCCGGCGCCGGTCGACCAACGACACGGCCTGACGGGCCGGATGTACACGGCGAGCGAAAAAGCGCTCGACGGACTCGACAACGGGTATCGCAAGGTCCTTCACCTGGCGCTGCAGCACAGGCCGACCGTTCTCGCCGGCGGTGTCGCGCTCTTCGTGATCGCCATCGTGATGCTTCCGCGCATCCCGTTCGAGCTCATGCCCCAGACGGACGAAGGGCAGGTCAACGTCGACGCCGAGCTGGCGATCGGCACGCGCATCGAGCGGACCGACACCGTGCTCCGGCGCATCGAGGAGATGGCGCGCCAGGCGGTGCCCGAGGCGGTCACGATCCTGGCCAACGCCGGCGGCGGTGCCGGCGGTCCCGGCGGCGGCGGTCCCGGCGGTGGCGGCACGTATCGCTCGTCGCTGAACATCATCCTGAAACCGAAGCAGGAACGAACGCGGTCGAGCGACGAGATTGCTCAGGCGCTCCGCCGCCAGTTGAGCGGCATCCCGGGCGTGACCATTCGGGCCCGGGCGTCGGGCGGCAACATGCAGATGAACCGGATGCTGGGCGGCGGTGGCGAGGGGCGGTTCGCGCTGGAGATCCGCGGCCACGAGTTGGCCGACGCCAAACGCCTGGGCCAGCAGGCGAAGGCGCTGATGGATGCCACACCCGGGATTGCGGATGCGCGCATCGGGCGCGACGAGGGCCGGCCCGAGCTGGCGGTCCGCGTCGATCGTTCCAAAGCGGCGCTGCTCGGGTTGACGGTCACCGGCGTGGCCAACACGCTTCGCACCAACGTGGCCGGCACGCAGGCTGCGTTCTTCCGGGAGCGCGGCAATCAGTACCCCATCATCGTCCGGCTCCGCCAGGAAGACCGCTCGCGGATCGACGATGTGAATCAGATTCTGCTCAGCACGGCCACCGGGCAGGTGATGCAGGCCAAGAATCTGATCCAGGTGGGAACCGAGCAGGGACCCGTGCAGATCGAGCGGAAGAACCAGGAACGGATCATGCGCGTCAACGCCGAGGTCGAAACGACGTTGAGCGACGCGGTTCATGCCGTCGAGGCCCGCCTGCCGTCGCTCCATACCCCGGCTGACTTTTCCGTCGGGTTCGGCTCCGAGGTGGAGGAACAGGCCAAGGCCTTCCGGCAGCTTCAGCTCATGCTCGTCCTCGCGATCATCCTCGTGTACGCCGTCATGGCGTCGCAATACGAGTCGCTGCGGGATCCGTTCATCATCATGTTCTCGGTTCCGCTCGCGGCGATCGGCGTCGTGGCGAGTCTGCTGCTGACGCACACGGCGTTCAGCGTCCAGGCCTACATCGGCGTCATCATGCTGGCGGGGATCGTGGTCAGCAATGCCATCCTGCTCGTGGACTACACCAACGTGCTCCGCCGGCGCGACGGCATGCCGTTGCGGGAGGCGGTCGAGCTGGCCGGCCGCACGCGACTGCGTCCGATTCTGATGACGAGCATCTGCACCAACCTCGGGTTGCTTCCGATGGCCTTCGGGCTCGGGGAAGGTGCCGAACTCCAGGTGCCGCTCGCGCGCGTGGTGATCGGAGGCCTGACCACCTCGACGCTCGTGACCCTCGTGTTCGTGCCCACGGTGTACACCATCTTCGAGGAAGGCCTGACGGCGTTCAGAAAACGGCCGGCCGGACCTGGACCGCTGTAGTCTTGGCGGAGGCGGTCAGGCCGGCCCGGACAGACCTCAACAGTCCGTGGTGTAAGTCCAGCGTAGCACCGAGGGCGGCGATGCGCCCGCCTGGCAAGGCGCGACGAGCGAGAATACCGGCAGTATTTGAACGAGGAGCAACGCAGCCAGGTGAGATGCAGCGCCGGCCGAATGCAGCTGGACTTGCACCACGGACTGTTAAGCTCGGGCCGACTGAGGAGCCGAGGACGAACACTGTGAAGAACTCCCTGCTGACGCTCCTGACGATTGGGGTCGTGGTGGCCTCGGTCGGAGCGTATTACAAGTGGCGTACCACCAACGACACCGTGGAAGTCAGCACGGCGCCCGTCGTGAGAGGCGACGTCGTGAGCACGGTCGGGGCGACCGGGGCGCTCGAGGCCGTCACGACGGTGCAGGTCGGCACGCAAGTATCCGGCATCATCAAAGAGCTCAACGTCGACTTCAACTCCATCGTCCGGCGGGGTCAGGTCATCGCACGGCTCGATCCGTCACTGTTCGAGACCCAGATCGAGCAGGCGCGCGCCAACCTCGTCCGCTCCCAGGCCGACGTCGAGCGACTGCGCGTGACGGTCGAGGACGCGAAGACCAAGCTGACGCGCGATGAAGAGCTGTCGTCCAGGAATTTGATCCCTCGATCCGAGCTGGAGTCGGCGCAGGTGGCGGTGAAAGCCGCCGACGCGCAGCTTCGATCGGCTCAGGCCCAGGTGACGCAGGCGCAAGCGTCGCTCAATCAGAACCAGGTCAACCTGGAGCACACCGTGATCTCGGCGCCCATCGACGGCATCGTGATTTCGCGCAGCGTCGATGTCGGTCAGACCGTGGCGGCGAGTCTCTCATCGCCCACCTTGTTCATCATCGCGGCGGATCTGACGAAGATGAAGGTCAGCGCCAGCGTCGACGAGGCCGATGTCGGCCGGATTCGCCCCGCGCAACACGTGCGCTTCCGCGTGGACGCGTATCCAACCGAAGAATTCACCGGCACCGTGTTGCAGGTGCGGCTGCAGCCCGTCGTGGTTCAGAACGTCGTGACCTACGCGACGGTCATCGACGTGCCGAACCCGGAGCTGAAGCTGAAACCGGGGATGACGGCCAACGTCACGATCGAGGTGGCGCGGCGCGGTGATGTGGTGAAGGTGCCGAACTCGGCCCTGCGGTTCCGTCCCACGAACGAGATTTTCGCAGCGCTGAAGCAGACCCCGCCGACCGAGGGCGGCGACATGTGGCGCGGCGGAGGCGGCCAGCGGCGCGGCGATTCGCAGCAGGGCGGAGGCGGCCGCGGGAACGGTCGTTCCAACGCGCCGAGCGGTGGGGGCGGGAGGCCAACTGGCACGACCGGCGAGCAGCCGCCACCAACTCAGCAGGAGAGCGGCCAGCAACAAGGTCGCGGCCGCGGCGGCGATGATCCCGAGCGCCGCAAGCAGTTCATGGAACGCCTTCAGCAAATGCCACCCGAGCAGCGCGAAGAGTTCCTGAAACGGATGCGCGAGCGCGGCGGCGAGCCGGGTCAAGGCCGGTCCAGCCGCGGCCAGCTGGAAGGGGGCGCCGCGCATCGTCAGGCACCGGCGGCCGCGCCGAAACCGGTGAGGCCGACGCTGCAAGGCGGTACGACCATCGATTCGCTGTTCGGTCCCCTGCCACCTGTCGAGACGGCCGGGCGGGCGTGGGAGTACGTCAACAACCAACTGCGGTCCGTGCGACTCAGGCTCGGCATCTCCGACGGCACCCACACGGAGCTCATCTCGGGCGATGTCAAGGAAGGGATGCAGCTCGTGACGTCGGTCTCCACCGGCAACGAGAGCACGGCGACGAGCACCGGTCGATCGCCGCTCATGCCGCAGCGCGGCTTCGGCCCTGGCGGGGGCGGGCGCGGCCCGGGCGGTCCCGGTGGAGGACGAGGACGCTAGAAGAATTGACGATTGGCGATTGAGGATTGGCGATTGATTGTTGAGTGTCGATTGACGCGATTGACGATTGATCGGTGATGTGAGGAATCGTCAATGCATGTATCAACTATGCCTGTCATTGCGACCCAGGATCTCGTCAAGACATACCACCTCGGCGAGGTGCAGGTTCGTGCGCTGCGCGGTGTGACCGTCTCGCTCGATCCCGGTGAGTTCGTCGCGGTCACCGGACCCTCCGGCTCGGGCAAGTCCACCTTCATGCACATCCTCGGGTGCCTCGACCGCCCGACCAGCGGCAAGTACTTCCTAGAAGGTCGCGACGTTTCACGGCTGTCGAAGGACGAGCTGGCGGCCATCCGGAACCGCAAGATCGGGTTCGTCTTCCAGGGGTTCAACCTCCTCCCCCGCACGACCGCGCTCGAGAACGTCGAACTGCCGATGTTGTACAACGGCGGCGTGCGGACTGCCGAGCGCCACAAGCGGGCCCGCGCGGCGCTCGAGGCCGTCGGTCTGGCCGACCGGACTGCCCACTATCCGAATCAGCTTTCGGGCGGCCAGCAGCAGCGCGTGGCAATCGCGCGCGCGCTTGTCA
This sequence comes from Acidobacteriota bacterium, assembly GCA_016178075.1. Taxonomy (GTDB): domain Bacteria; phylum Acidobacteriota; class Vicinamibacteria; order Vicinamibacterales; family JACQTH01; genus JACQTH01. The sequence goes on along the minus strand of JACOUA010000330.1, from coordinate 3,381 downwards.
GCAGTCCCTCGATCATCCTGGCCGATGAGCCGACCGGCAACCTGGACAGCCGCACCAGCGTCGAGGTGATGGACATCTTTCAGATGCTCAACATCGAGCACAGCCTTACGGTTATTCTGATCACGCACGAACACGACATCGCTGAGTACGCGACGCGCATCATCACGTTCCGGGATGGCCGGATCGTGCAGGACCGGCCGGCCGACAGCCGGCGGATTGCCAAGCGTGAATTGGCGGCGATGCCGGTCGAGGAGAGCGTCTAAGGGTCCTAAGACAGGGATCAGGAACCAGCAACGCACAGCGGTCGAGCTCGATCGGCCCGAGGTCACCAGATGTCGGTGTTCATGATCTTCAGGATTGCGTTTAAATCGCTCGGACGGAACAAGCTGCGCACCGCGCTGACCATGCTCGGGATGATCATCGGCGTGGCCGCGGTCATCACCGTGGTTGCCCTCGGTCAAGGCGCGCAGGAATCGATCGAGACCCAGATCAGAGCGGCGGGCACCAATCTCATCACGGTGAACGCGGGCAATTTCAACATGGGCGGCGTACGCCAGGGGCAGGGCGCCTCAAACACGCTAACCGTCGAGGACTCTCGGGCCATTCGTCATGAAATCCTCGGCGTGCAGTTCCTCGCGCCCGGCGTCAACACCCGCGCCCAGGTGATCGCGGGCAACCAGAACTGGCAGACACGCATCCAGGGCACGGATGTCGACCTGCCCCTCATCCGCGCCTGGCCCGCCAAGTACGGCGGGTTCTTCACGCCCCAGGACGTGTCGAGCGCGGCCAAGGTCGCCGTCTTGGGCGGGGTCGTCACCGAGACGCTGTTCGGTGAAGAGGTCGATCCAGTCGGTCAGATCATCCGCATTCGTAACCAGCCGTTCAAAGTCGTGGGCGTGATGACCAAGAAAGGGCAGGCGGCGATGGGCGAGGATCAGGATGACGCGATCTTCGTGCCGTATACGACGGTGCAGAAGAAGCTCTCCGGGCAGCAGCACATCAACAACATCACCATCTCGGCGCAGTCGGCCAATCAGGTCGGCAACACCGCGGACCAGATCGCGATGCTCCTTCGCTCGCGCCACAATCTGCTGCCAGGCGATACCGACGACTTCATGGTCAGGACCCTCGAAGAGATGGCCAGCGTCCGGAGCGAGGCGACCAAGACCATGAGGGCCCTGCTGGCCAGCATCGCCGGCGTGTCGCTCGTCGTCGGCGGCATCGGGATCATGAACATCATGCTGGTGTCGGTCACCGAGCGCACGCGCGAGATCGGGCTGCGGCTGGCGATAGGCGCCCGCGGCAGCGATGTGCTGCTGCAGTTCCTGGTGGAGGCCGTCGCCCTGAGTCTCGTTGGCGGCGCGTTCGGCATCGGGCTCGGCTTCGGCGTCTCGAACGGTCTGACGCGCGTGCTCGAGTGGCCGACCTTCGTGTCGCCGGACGCGGTGGCGGTCGCCTTCGGGGTCGCCGCGGCGACAGGGGTCTTCTTCGGCTTCTATCCCGCCCGCAAAGCCTCCGGCCTCGATCCCATCGAGGCGCTGCGCTACGAGTGATGGCTTAGTGCAGTTTTCAGTTCTCAGTAGTCAGTTTTCAGTTCGGATCTCGCCCGCAAATAACTGAAAACTGATGACTGATAACTGAGAACTACGCTACAGCGAAGTGAAAAACGCTGTAGCCCTCTTCTCCCCGGCACAAATCCTGCCCTTCGGTGACGTCGAGGGCGGCGCCTCGTCGCGCCGCCTCGCGGACGTCGTCAAAAACCTAGCAATACAAGCTGTTTCGGGACCCGCGCGCGCGGCGCGCGAGATCCGGCGCAACACAGGATGATGCCTGGCTGGCCGCACCGCTACAAAGTGTCGGACATCGTCCCGCGCGTGGGCGCGGTGCTGGTCCTGGCTCTCGCTGCGGGCGCCTGCGACTCGGCGAGCCCGACGTCGCTCGTCCCGACATCGCCGACCTTGCCGACGCCGGTGCGCTTGCCGGTCGTCCAGGCGAGCTTCTCCCCAGTTCCTCTCGAAGCCAAGCCGCAAGCAGGCGGCGCCGGCGCCGTCACCTACGAGATCAGCGCGACGGTGACGCTGCGGGAGACGGCCGGTGTGTCCGCCCACCTCGATTCGATCGACGTCACGTTCCTATCGCCAACCGGGTTCAGCTCCAGCCAGCGGTTCGACGTGAGCGTAGACCTGGCGGAGCTCTCGACCGCCACCGTTCCGCTCATACAAGTCTTCGAAGCCGCCACGCCGATCGATTCCGGTGTCTGGCGTCTTGCCGGCGCCGGCAGGAGCGGCGATGGCGAGGCGTTCTCGCTGGCCTCAGCGGAGGTGCCCGTCGTGGTTCGCCCCGTCTCGGCACCAGCCCCCCCGCCTGTAGTCGCGCCTGACGTCACGATCGCGGGGGCGGGTGACATTGCGGTCTGCGGATCGCCGGGCACGGAAGCGACCGCGCGGCTGCTCGATCGTATGCCGGGCACGGTTTTCACGCTGGGCGACAACGTGTACCCGGTCGCCACCTCGCAGAACTTTCAACGCTGCTACGAACCGTCGTGGGGGCGTCACAAGTCGCGCACACGACCCGCGCCGGGCAACCACGATTGGGAAGAGGCGGACACCGGCGTCAGCTACTTCACGTACTTCGGGGTCAACGCCGGACCGCCCGGGCTCGGCTACTACAGCTTCGATCTCGGGGCCTGGCACATCGTCTCGCTCAACAGCAGCGTGCCCAGTGGCGCGGGGAGCGCACAGCTCGAATGGCTGCGCGCCGACCTGGCAGCCAATTCCAGCGCCTGTACGCTCGCGTACTGGCACCTTCCGCTCTTCAGCTCGGGCCCAAACGGCGGCAGTGGCCACGTGCGTGACATCTGGCGTCTGCTCTACGAGCGGGGCGCGGACGTGGTCATGAACGGCCACGATCACAACTACGAGCGCTTCGCGCCGCAAGATCCCGACGGCCGGGCCACCGCGCGCGGTATCCGCGCCTTCATCGCCGGCACGGGCGGCGCGCCGCTGTATTGGCGGCGCAGCTACACGCCCAACAGCGAGGTCTACGAGAATGGGACCTGGGGCGTCTTGAAGCTGACGCTGAAGTCGCTCGGCTATGACTGGGAATTCGTGCCGGCGGCGGGCTCGGGGTTCAGGGATGCGGGCAGCGGAACGTGCGTGTACTGACTAGGCCGGGGCTTTGCCCCGAACCCCGGCTCGCAGGCGCGCTGTGCGCGCCTAGGACCGCTCTACGGCAACGAGAACAAAATTCTCGTAAGGCGCCGCATAGCGGTCTAAAAACGGCATTCAGGGCCGACACGACCCGGATCGACCGAACGGTACACCTCGCACCTGACGAACACACTCCGGATTCTCGCGAAGTCGAATAGACCTTCGACGGCTT
>JACOUA010000402.1 GCA_016178075.1 Acidobacteriota bacterium | reverse complement strand
GTAAAAGTCCACCTTCTTCGAGAAGTCGTCCTCTAAGCCGTTGAAATCGTCAAAGAGCGTCAGCTCCGGCTCGGGTTCGCCGGCTTTCGCGGTCTCGCGCAGGTTCTCCACGAGCGCCTGCGGGTGCACCTTCTCCTGGATGTAGACGGGGACGACGGGGACTTCGAGCGCGCTGGCGTCCTGCTCGTCCTTCCCTTTCCATACGAGCTGCGGATCGAGCGACGGATCGCGCGAGTACAGCATGGCCTTCGGCGCCTTCTCGTCCTCGGCGACGAAGTCGCGCAGCTCCTCGGTCGGGATGTTGACGCGCGAGTCCTTGTGCTTGATGGTCTCGACCGGCGTCGGACCTTTGACTTTCTGGGGTTTCTTGGCCATTGCCTCAGACCACTTCCTCAACCGACTCCAATAACAAGTGTCCCCACGAATTCGCTCTCAAGTCCCGGGTGGCCGTCTACGAGAAGCATTTGAATAACCTCGCGGAGGTGAAACCGAAGTTCGTCGAGTGTCACTCCCTGGCTGTGCGCCCCAGGAAGCCCAGGTATCCACCCGACATAGAGGCCGCTTTCGGCATCGCGCTCGATAATCGCCGTGAAACTGCTCATGCCATCGTCCTGACCGAACCGCTACGACACATGCTCCAATCCTTCCGCGCGGAGAAGACCGCGCAACGGGACACTCGGGATTCCGAGCAGGCCCGCCGCGGTATTGAGTGAGATCTTCTGTGGGCTGTCTTTCGTCTCCTGCGTGACGATTCTCGCGTCGAATCCTTCGGCCCGAAGACGGGCGGCAATGGCCAGGACGTAAGGATCGGCTTCATCCGCACCGGAATCCTTGCTGGGATCCAGAACGTCACGCACTCGACTGAGCACCTCCTTGACTTCCTCCAGTGTCGGGCCAGCGGAGCAGGCGTCTGCGACCACGCGTCCTGCCCAGTCGAGCTGTGTGTCGCGCCTGTCGGGAGTCGCCGCTCGTCGCAATTCCTCGATCACTTGCTTGGGGAATTTCAGACGGCCCTCCTGGACGAGCGTCGTCAGCCTGGCGAACAATCTCGCGCGATCCGTCACGGGCACCGAGCGTCGAATCTCGATAATCGAGCTCGTGTCGATAATCCAGACAGGGTCGGCCATGAACTAAGGTTAGGCCGACGTTGGAGTGAGACTCCGTAGACGCTCGAATTCCGCGGCCGGAATGTCGAGATAGTCGAGCGCCTGCGATTCGCTGATGATGTCGTGCTGAACCGCAGCCACGAAGAGCTCTGTTCCGCGCCAGCCGATTTCGTCTTGGCGAATCTCGCGGCGGTTGCGACCGGTGCCGCCTCCGCCGCGCGGCTTGGCGTCCGATGCTGGCGGAATCGTCCGATACAGGTCCCAACCCGCATGACCGAGCCCAATGAGCCTGATGGCCATCGCGCGCAGACTGACTTTGAGCTCGCGAGCCAGGCGGGAGAGTGTCGCTAGGTCCGTGACGCGCGCTGGTAAGCGAATCGCATCACGAGGCATGAGTATCGCGGCTCCGAACTCCTCGCACCATCGCTCCAGCGGGTCGCGCGATTCCGGAGTAGCCGGCGCTTCGGAGCACGCCGAATTGGTCCGCGTGATCAGGTGGCCGAACTCGTGAAACACCGTAAAGATCCTGGCCTCGTCCCTCCAAGCGGAGTTGACGGCAATTAGTGGAGCCACGTCACTCCAAAGGGAGAACCCGCGACACGATGACGATTTCCAGCGGCGCCGATCCGACATAGTGACTGGCAAGCGGTGCCTTAACGTGTGCGCAGTTCCTTCCGGGTCGTCTGCGACCGAAACCGTGGGCAAATTCGCCGGCCCTCGCTCGAGCTCTCGGATGAGCCAGACTTGCGCCTCCTGCAGTCGACGAGCCCGTCGCAGGTAGCGCCGTTCTTGCGCGTTGAGTGGCCGCCCAGGCTGGCCGAGCGGATGCCTGAATTCGATCGCGACCTTCCTCTCTTGCGGTGGCGAGGGAAGCAAAAAGACAGCGAGCTGACGGTGAAGTTTGTGCGCGACACGCCTGGCTTGAACAATCGAAGGTCTGATGGCGCCTTGCAGCCATGCCTCGAATTCGATTGGCTGGACACCTGCGGCCTTCGACATTTCACCAACGGAAAAGCCGCTTTCCTCGACCGCCCAGCGCAGCACGTCCGGCGTGATCGGCGCCTCAGCTCTTCTACCCACCCGCGTCCTCATCCTTGCCATCGTATCCCTACATCGTCTGAACGATGGTGTCCACCGCCGTCCGAATCGTCCGTTGTACGTCCCATGGATCGGTCACCTCCTCGAACGCAAACGACCGAACTCGCCATGCTTGCTGACCGCCGGCACCCACACCGTGCGGGCCGTTTGTTGCCATGGACATCACACCAGCCGTTCAGCGCGTGTCGTCCAGGATGCCGCAGGCCGGGGATGGTTCTGGACAACCGGCATCTCGTCCCACGTGCGCCCCTCGAGCTCACGACCGGTGCGCCTCTTGAAAACGCCGCCCCACTGCTTGAAGAAGAACGGGACGCGGGCCGACAGGCACTGTTCTCGAATGTTCAGCACCCACGATGGCTCGATCGGACGCGCGTGCGGTCCAGACTCGCCGCCGACGATCACCCAGTCAATTCCCCGGAGATCCAGCCGCGGCAGCGGCCCAAGCAGTGGCTCCAGCGAAAGGAATTTTACGCGCGCGCGCGTCTGGCGAAGATGGTCGATTCGATCGACGAAGCGGTGATTCTCGACACTGACGCCCATCCAGATGTGAGGTTCCCACTCGAGCTGAACGTCGAGGTCGAGCAGGCGCTCGGACCTCTTCGTGAGGATCTGAAACTGATGCCAATGCGCACGGCGCATGATGTCGAAAGTCGCCTTGATGAACGAGACCGGCACATCGACGTGAAACATGTCGCTCATCGAGTTCACGAACACGCGCTTCGGTCGCTTCCAACGAAGCGGCAGATCGAGCATGTGCGCTTGCAGCGCGACTTCGAAGCCGCGGGCGTAATTCGGCTGTCCCATCGCCTGCAGGCGCTTCGCCATGCGCTCGGCATAGCAATGGGCGCATCCAGGACTCACCTTGTCGCATCCGGTCACCGGATTCCAGGTCGCCTCCGTCCATTCGATCGGGGAATGGCTGGCCATCACACAGCTCCTCGGCCCCGGTACTTGTCGAAGATCTGCCCGACGATCTTCGCGCCAGTGGGATTGGGCGAAGCGAAGTACAGATAGTCCACAACGGCACCACGTGAGTTTCTCATTGGCATAGGCCGCGGCACGTAGGCAAACCCGGCGACGGTCTCGAGGCGAGCGCGAAACGCCTCGGCCACGCGTTCGTTGGAAGCCTTCTCCTCCATGTCTCCAAAAAGGCCTGGTGTGGTCTCATAGGCCGCGGATTTCCACGAGTCGTCTCCCCAGACGGCGGTCATCCTCGCGGCCTGCCCGGAATCGACCCGGCCTGGATCGCGCCATAGCACGTTCATGTTCGCGTCCATGATCTCGAGCTTCACCTCGGACCAGTAACCGATTTCGTCGAGCCGGAGGGCCTTTTTCGCCATTCTTCTGAATCTTCTGAATATCAGGCCAGCAGGACAACGGAGGTCACGCCCGCTCCAGCGTCTCAGACAACGCCGCCCGAATCGTGCGCTGTGCGTCCCACGGATCGGTCACTTCCACGAACCCCCAGCGGCCGAACCCGCCATGGTTGTTCACGGCAGGTACCCACAGCGTTCGAGCGGTGCTGACCTTCGCGGCCTTGTCCTTGCGCGCTTCGCCTGACACCTCGATGACCAGGTTCAGGTCGCCGGCGCGTGCGATGAAGTCCGGGTAGTACTGTTTGTCCTCGCCGTTGAGCGTGTAGGGAATCGTGAAGTTCAGACCCTGGTTCTTGACGTAGCTCGTGACCTCCGGCATCTCTTCGAGCGATTGCGCCACCTTTTGCTCCCAGGAGCCGGTGTCCGCGACGACGTGGGAGATGTGGCTCTTGGAGAGGTCGGTTGGATACACGGCCTTCGTGGTGTCGAAGTCCACGTAGCGGGTTGAGCCGATCGGATCATACGGTCGAATCAACGGCTTCAACGCGGGCGTGCCCTCGGAGCTCCGCACGATCGCTTTGTAGATCCGGTCGGCGGCGTCGTGCGCGAACTCGATGAGCAAGAGAAGCTGCGGGAACGTGTGGTCCTTGCAGGTGACGCACTCCGCCAGCCATCGCTTCGTGATGGCGAGCACCTGCGGAAACAGCCACGCCTGGACGTCCGCGTCGAAGCGATGCTCGGCGGGTCTCTCTGTTTTCGCGTCCCCGTCCTGGCGGAAGTACTTCTCGAGTGTGAGCTTTGCGAGGAGAAAGGCCACCTCGTTGTCGCGTCGCTTGCGAAGATCGTCCAGCGTGTGGATGCTCGCTTCGCCGACGATCGGTCGATTCTCGGTCTTCGTCGGAATGTCGGCGGTCGAAAGGGCCAGCCTCGATTCAACCGTAAACGTGGCGCGCAGGCGGTCAGTCGGGATCTCGTAACGGTAGCCAAGGAGCCGAGGGAAGGTGATCTCACAGGCGATTCGGTCCTCCAGCGCACGGACCCGGGTCGACATCGCGCCCGGCTTTGGCGTCGTCGTCGAGCCCGAGCAGGGGATGAACGAGAACGGAACACCGTAGACTTCCGCGTACTCGGGGTTGAACAGGCCCTGATCGTTGACGGCGTAGCTCATGCGCCTCAGACCGCGACCCACCACCTGTTCGCACAAAAGCTGTGTCCCGAACGCACGAACACCAAGAATGTGCGTCACGGTGTTGGCATCCCATCCCTCGGTGAGCATCGAGACGGACACGACACATCGGATGTGCTCGCCGAGCTTTCCGGGTTTTCCGACGGTGTTCATCACTTCCCGCAGGAGATCGTCGTCGCTCAGCTCGTCCGAGCTCCGGCCCGGGAACCGCACTCGATACTCCGCCTTGAATTCCTCGATTTCCACGGCGGCGATCTTTTTGAAGTCGGCCGACATCCCCTCGCCTGACTCGAGCTGTTCGGAGTCCACCAGGATCGTGTTCGGCCGTGGCGACCAGCCGCCATCTTGCTCGTTGTTGAAGAGCGACAACGCGCCAGGCACGACAATCTCGGTTTGGTCCGGAATCTGCTTGCTCCAACCGGCCGCGTAATCGAAGACAAGCTTCGAAACATTCGTGTTGTTTCAGACAACCACGAAGACGGGAGGCGTCAGGCCTCGGGCGTGGGCTTCCGCGTTCTGCTCCCATCGTTTGAAGGCTTGTTCGTAATTCCCGTACAGGCTGTGCAGCGCGCCCTGGAGCTCAGCGGGCAGTTTCGGCGCTCCGCTCAGTGCCTCGGTCTTTCGGCCCTTTCGTGGGAGATCAGCGCGGATTCGGAGCCACAGGTCGCGGTATGTGGGCTGATCTCCCCGCATCGAATCGTCTGCCACGGGCACGCGCGGGACCTTGACGATCCCGCTTTCGATGGCGTCCACGAGCGAGAAATCGGACACCACCCAAGGGAACAGCGTGCCTTCGGGATAGCCGGACCCCTTCAGGAAGAACGGTGTCGCCGACAGGTCGTAGATGGCCTTCACACCGATCTTGTTCCTGACGCTTTCCAGGCCGGACAGCCACACGCGCGCTTCCTTGTCGCGTTTCTCGGCCTCGCTGCGTTCGTCGATGCTCAGCGACTCGGCGTCGCCATCAGGCTTTCGGCGGTAACAATGATGGGCCTCGTCATTGATCACGACGATGTTCTTCTTGCCGGCAAGATCGCGACACACGCGCCGTACGACTTGGCCGGGTGTCTCCCTGAAAGGCGAGTCGTCTCCCTTCGTGAGGATCACTTTCGTGAGACGTGCCGCGTCGCTGCGCTCGCGCGGCAGGAAGGCGTGATAGTTCGTGACGAGAATCCGAGCCTGAGCCAATTGCTCCAACAGATCCGCGGGCAGGACGTCGCGCTGGCGATAGTAGTTCTCCGGATCGGTGGGGAGGAGCACGCGGAGACGATCTCTGATCGTGATACCTGGCGTGACAATCAGGAAGGCGTCGGAGAAGCGCGGGTCCTGACGATCCTCGAGCTTGTTGAGCGCCTGCCACGAGATGAGCATCGCCATGACGACGGTCTTGCCTGAACCCGTGGCCATTTTCAACGCGAGGCGCGGCAACCCGGGATTGGACGAGTCATTCGCCGCGCGCAGATCGTTTTCGATCCAGGCGTCACCGTACCGCCGAGCCACCTCGGCCATGTAAATGGCCGTCTCGACCGCTTCGATCTGGCAGAAGAACAGCGGCTTCTCCCGTTCCCGATCGGCCCAATAGGAAAGGAGCCGCGAGGTGACGCCCGTCACGCCGACATGGCCGCCCTGCCGCCACATGCCCACGCGGCGCCGAACGTTGTTGATGAACTCGCTCTCCTTGTACCGATCGCGGGTCCACTCGGTCTCGAACTGAAGTTGCCTGCCTCGCTTTTTGGGCTGTGCGATCGGGATGAAGTAGCCGCTCGACCGCCGGCGGTCCACGACCTCGTTTGTGATCCCCTGATCGTCGAACCGGAAATGACACCCGGGCTCGCGAAAGGGCGAGTTCAGGATCGGATTCTCTATGATTGCCTGTCCCACGGTGTCCTCGCGCGACGCGGGAGTGTGTCTAGTTGCCAGCGCTGCCCCGTTGGAGGCTGCGCGAATCTCAAAAAACGCGTCGGAGGCGCCGAAATCCGCGTAGGGTGACGAAATGGGGCCCCACGCATGCCACCGACAGGTCGCCGGAGACGCGTTTTTCCGCGCGGCCGACCGGGGCGAGCGGCAGACTAGACCACTCCCGATGGCGGATTGTAGACCGGCCGGCCTCCCACGTGTGACCCCGATCACACGGTCGCGTGACCGGCGACACTGACGGCGCCCGCCGCCCTCACGACAATGGGGGTTATGTACGACCCCGAGCTGCACCGCATCGTTCCGACGCTTCGCCCGATGGCGTTCCCCACGCGGTTCGCGGTGGAAGTGTGCGCCGAATGCAACCTCGCCTGCTCGATGTGCCACCACCCGTCGATGAAGCGACCGAAGGGGAAGATGCCCTTCGAGCTCTGGCGCAAGTGCGCGGACGAAATCGCCGCGCTGGCGCCCCGTACGGAGTGCTGGTTCTCGTTCTGTGGCGAGCCGCTGCTCGCGCCCGAGCGTCTCCTCGAGATGCTGGCGTACGGCAAATCCGTCGGCCTCCGGTCGCTCAACATCAACAGCAACGGCATGCTCCTGACCGCCGATCTCGCCGAGCGCATCCTGGACTCCGGCGTTGATTTGATCGTCTTCGGCATCGACGGCTTTACCGCAGAAACGTTCGAGCGGATCCGAGTGCGTGCCGTACGAGACGTGGTCTACACCAACGTAGAGCGTCTGCTGGCCCTGCGACGCGCCCGTGGGCAAGGCCCGGAGATTCAGATCCAGTTCATCGAGATGGACGAGAACAGCCACGAGCTCGAGGCATTTTCCGAGCACTGGCTCCACCACGGCGCCACGCTGAAGGTGCGGAACAAGCTCAGTTGGGGCGGGAAGTTCGACACGCCCCTCTGCATCCCCCGCGACGATCGCATTCCCTGTCCCTGGGCCATCACGATGATGCATGTGTTCTGGGATGGACGCGTGCCCCGATGTCCCGGCGATACCGAAGGCGAAGAAGGTGTCGGGAACGCCTGGGATGAGCCGCTCGCCGTGCTGTGGGAGCGACTGGACTGCTATCGTCAGCACCACCTCAACCACGACTTCGATCTCCTGCCCGATCGATGTCAGACCTGCAAGGACTGGATGACGGGCGCGGCGAAGCGGATCCGCCCGAGCATAGAGAAGGCGTCGTGACGACCCTCTACTTGTGCGGTGCGGGGAACCCCGAAGCGATTCGTCTCGCCGTCGTCGTCAACCAGCACTCAGGGCGATGGGACCGGATCGTCGTGCTGGATGACGATCCCGCGAAGCATGGTCGGTCGATCGTCGGCGTAAAGGTCGTGGGAGGGTTCGACATGCTCGATGTGGCGAACCCTCAGACGTCAGAGGTCGCCAATCTCGTGGCGCGGACGACGGCGAAGCGGTGGGCCGCGTGGAGAAAAATTGCCGCCTCCGGCCTGCGTCCGGCCACGCTGCTGCATCCCGGCGTTGACACGTTCGGCGTCACACTCGGTGACAACCTCATCGTCTATCAGTACGCCAGCCTCGGTGCGAACGCGACGATCGGCGACGGTTCGGTCGTCTTCACCGGCGCGATCGTCGGCCATGGATCCCAGGTCGGTGCCTGCTGCGTCCTGGCGCCGCACGCGGTGCTCAACGCGCGAGTCCAGATGGGAGACGGCGTGTATGTCGGGACCAACGCGAGCGTCCTGCCCGACGTGAAAATCGGCGCATGGGCGACGATCGGCGCCGGATCGGTGGCGATGACAGACGTGCCCGAGGGTGCCACGGTCCTCGGCGTGCCGGGACGCATCGTGTACAAGCTCAGGCCCAAGCAGTTCGTGCCCCACGAGCTGCGAGGTCTTGATGATGCGAGACCTGGCGCGTTCGACCGAAAAGCGCGTCGGGAGAGCCTGACCGGCTGAAAGCTCTGTGATGGATCTTCCGGCTGAAGCCGGAACCCACGAAGAGAAGAAGCGACGAGGAGAGACGAATGATGCGCGACGATCAGATCAGGACCCTCATCTACCGTGCGATCGATCGGGTCAACGAGGTGCTGAGACCCGCGGAGGCGGTCGCAAAGTCGAAAGACACCGTGTTGATGGGCGACGCTCAAGCCTTCGACTCGATGGGCTTCGTCACCTTCATGGCGGCGCTTGAAGACGACGTTTCACGGACGACAGGCCGCGAGATCAGCGTCGTCGATACAATGTTCGCCGACAAGGCCGATCACTGGACGGTCGAGACGCTTGCGAGGCGAATCGCGGAGCTTGTCGACCCTTCGACGGAGCTCAGGGCAGGCCCTTCGACGGAGCTCAGGGCAGGCCCTTCGACGGAGCTCAGGGCAGGCGGTCCCGGATCCGTATCTGTCGATGAGGCGTCTGACACACCGCTCGTCGTCGGGTTCCCGCGCGTGGTCCGGAGCACCCCCTCATGATCGCATGCTCGTTCTTCGGCCCGGGCGCACGGTTTCATCATGTCGGGCTGGGCGTCGATTCGATTCGGGCCGTCAGCCCGGGGAGCAAGTCGCGGATCGAGCACGCCCAGAAAGTTTCGATGGCCTTCGTATCGCTCGACGGCGTGACGGTCGAACTGCTCGAGCCGTTCGGCGAGAACTCGCCCATCCTTCGGAATCTGCGAGCCGGTGTGAAGCTGCTGCACCTCTGCTTCGAGGTCACCGATCTGCCTGCCGCGCTCGTGGCCGCGAAAGCCGCCGGCTTCCATCGCATCTCACGGCCGGTGGAGACCGAGTTCTTTCCTGGCCGGAGCGTCGTCTGGGTCCACAGCCAGCAGTACGGCCTGATCGAGCTGTTGGAGGGGCCCGCCGGTCTCCCGGGGATCACGGCTATCGGCTGACGAATTCCTGGCAACTTCCCGTCCGCAAGGTGAGGTCCTCGCGGCCCTCAAGAGAATCTGCGAGTCCCCGAAGATCGAGGAGGTCGCGCTGCCCTTCGAGTAGCAGGCGATAATGGTGGCATGAGGATCCTGCTGTTCAGCGGCAAAGGCGGCGTCGGCAAGACAAGCCTCGCGGCCGCGACCGGCACGCGCCTCGCTCGCCTCGGCCGGCGGACGCTGGTGATGAGCGTCGATCCGGCCCACAGTGTCGCCGACGCGTTCGACCTGGGCATCGACCTCTTCAGTCAGGCGACCTCAGAGCCCTATCCCATCTGCGACCGCCTCGATGTGCAGGAAGTGAACATCCAGGCGGAGCTCAAGCGGCACTGGCGCGAAATCTCGACCTACGTCATGTCGCTCTTGAGGACGACGGGCCTGGCCGACATCCAGGCCGAGGAGCTCGCGATCCTGCCGGGGATGGAAGAGCTGAGCGCGATGATGTACGTCAACCAGTACGCGCGCGAGGGGCGGTACGAGGCGATGGTGCTGGACTGCGCCCCGACGGCGGAAAGCCTGCGGTTCGTCAGCATGCCGACGACCCTCGACTGGTACATGAAACACATCTTCCCGGTGCAGCGCCGCGTGCTCAAAGCGGTGCGGCCGCTCGCCAATCGGGTGTCGCCCGTGGAGCTGCCGCCGGACCGCTACTTCTCGAACATCCTCGACCTCTCGCAGCGGCTCGAAGGAGTCGACCGGCTTCTCGAGGACCCGGGCATCACGAGCGTCCGTCTCGTGACCAATCCGGAGCGAATGGTGCTGCGGGAGACCGAGCGCGCGTTCGTGTACTTCACGCTTCATGGCCTGACCGTCGATCGGATCGTCGTCAACCGTGTACTGCCCGACGAGGCAGACAGCGGATTTTTCACCGAGTGGCACCGTTCGCAGCGGCGAATCCTGGCCGAGATCGAAGAGTATTTCGCGCCGCTCCCGGTGGCTCGCGTGCCGCTGTTGCCCAGCGAGGTGTTGGGACGAGATCGCCTCGAGGAGTTGGCGCGAAGTCTGTACGGGCAGCAGGAAGATCCGGCCGCGGTCACGCTTCGGGAGCGTCCCTACAGCTTCGCAAAGGAAGACGGGCGCTACCTGGTACGCCTCAGGCTCCCGTTTGCCACGAAACACGACGTGGGGCTGTTCAAGAAAGGCGACGAGCTCGTCGTCCAGGTCGGCACGCTGCGCCGCCACATCGGGCTTCCCGTGTCGATGTCGCACCTGGTGCCGGCGCGGGCGCGGCTGGAGAACAAGATCCTCACCGTTGAGATGAAGGAGGCCGTATGAACCAGGAGAAAACCTCGGCCGCCGCGGGCGGCCCGGAGCCCGCGAGAGGCTCGTGCGAGCGGATCGGCGCGGAAGTCGATCGCCTGCTGCGCGGGCTCGCCCCGTCGGAGGACGTGCGTCATCACTTCCGAAGCGCCCGGATCGAAGTGCTGAAGGGCCTGCGGGGCCTGATCGACGAGCGCATCCAGTGCCTCTCAACCGAATCGCAAAAAGGGACGTCGGTGCCGATCGAGTGAATCGCCTCGGCGCCGTCGGCGACCCTTGCGCTTTCCGCTGAACGCGCTTGACTCCCTGTCGCGGACGATGGCATCGTCGTCCGTCGATCGGGAGCCGCTCCAGGTACGGACCTTGCCGCAGCAGGGACACGTCGAAAGGAGGCCGACGTGGATCAACGTAAATCTGGAGCAGCCTTGAAGGATCTCGAGGTTCGGGTCACGGCCTTGGAGCAAAAACTGCCAACCTTGCTGACGCGCGACGAGTTCAAAACTGCCATATCCAGCCTGGCGACCAAGGCGGATTTGGAGCGGTTTGCGACCAAGGCGGATCTGGAGCGGTTTGCGACCAAGGCCGATCTGGAACAGCTGCGGATCGAAACAAGGGCCGAACTGCAGCGAATGGCGACAAAAAGTGACCTCGCCGAGAGTCACCAGCGGTTACAGATCCTCTTTGAAGCGCTCCGCGATGAGATCCGCGTGATTGCTGAAGCCCAGGCCGCCCTTGCCGTCAAGCTCGATAACTTCAGCGCAGCGGTGCTGGCCGAGTTCGCCCGGGTGGATCAAAGACTGATGCGACTCGAGGCAACGAGGGGCTGAGAAACCGTCTCGATCAGGGAACCGGGCCTGGCGCAGAACAAGGCACTTCATGCCGGCCCTCCTCCTGGTCTGAATGGCGGGGACCCCTGCACCCCGCCAGGCCTTGCGCTCGCGGGGCCCCTCACTCCCCGCTCCGCGCTTCGGCCGTGTCTGAATGGCGGGACCCCCCGCCTCCGCTCTTCGAGCTCCGGCGAGGCTCGCCGAAGCTTCGCGAAGGCGGCTGCACCCCGCAAAGCTCGGTCGCTCGCGGGGCCTCTTCGCCCCGCCCCGCTCCCTCGCATAACGGCGGTCGTGCCTCCGTCCTCCGGCGCCTCTGATGAAGGTGAAGGGCCGCACGGTAGTGCAGCTGGACGATGGATGTGGGCACGCGGCAAACGCGGAATGAACGGAACCCTGACGACAAGAAGATGTCGGTGTTGGAGAAGCACGGGTGGTGGCAGCGGATTCTGGCCGGTCGTGTGAGATGCCGGAGATCCGGCGACCCGTCGGGGGTGGCGCTGCTGCAGCCTGGAGTGCCGAACGACGATAACCGGACTGGGGATTGGTCTGTGGACATCGTCGAGAGCTGCGCCGTCTGTCTGGCACACGAGTGCATCTTTCGTCACCTCGGTGCTGGGGACCTGGCGGTGCTGAGCGCCCTCCAACAGCGGCGTGTCGTGATGGCGGGCGCTGCACTCTTCACGGACGGACACTCGCCTCAGGGTCTGTTCATCCTGTGCTCGGGCCGGGTGAAGGTGACCGCCTCATCGGTCGGGGGCCGGTCCTTGATTCTGAGGATTGCCGGTCCTGGTGACGTCCTCGGACTGAGCGCCCTGATCTCGAACACGACGTATGCGGTCAGCGCCCGCGCGCTGGAGCTCGCGCAGTTCAACTTCATCGCGCGCGACGCGTTCCTTCGGTTTCTGGAGGATCGGTCGGATCTGTGGTCGCGTGTCGCCGCACATCTGGCGGCGGAGGTGCACCGTTCACAGCGTCAGGTCTCGCGCATCGCCCTGGCGCCGACGGCCCGCGCGAAGCTGGCGGGTCTTCTGCTCGACTGGATCGACGGCGAGGCCGGCAAGCCTGGTGCCGCGATCAGGTTCTCGCTTCCTCTGACCCATGAAGAAGTCGGGGAGCTGATCGGGTCCTCACGCGAGACGGTCGCGCGTCTGTTTGCGCAGTTCCGCCGGCAGAACCTGATTCAGGTCCGCGGACGTTTCGTGACGGTGCCCGATCGGCGCCGGCTCGAAGCGATGACCGATACCGTTGCGGGACCGGCCCGACGTCCCACGCGCTTCCTCACGCTCGCGGCCCGCTGACGCGCCGGCCCAGAAATTCCGACAGCACAACGTTCCGAGTGCCGGGAGTCTCACCGATGTTCACACCACGGCCGATTGGATACGTGCGGAGCCCCTACAAAGACAAAGAGGAGATTCCGAAAGGACTGGGCGCGAAGCACGAGGCGGAGGGCGTGCTCGAGATCCTGGCGGCGTTCGAGGACGGCCTCACCGACATCGAGGGGTTCTCACATCTCGTCGTTCTCTGGGTCTTCGACCGCGCGCAGGGGTTCGATCTGGTTGGTACGCCGCCCTGCGACGATCGTCCGCACGGTGTGTTCGCGACCCGATCCCCGAGGCGTCCAAACCCGATCGGCCTCACCGTCGTCGAGCTCGTTCGCCGCGACGGAGGGCGGCTGCACGTCCGCGGCGTCGACATGCTGGACGGGACGCCAATCCTCGATATCAAGCCGTACCTATCGAGTGTTTCACAGGACGAGTTGCGGCGAGGCTGGCTCGCGGACGCCGAAGCGCGCAGACGCGGATGATGCGCGAGGCTGCGTCTCGCGTCACTGCTTCATCACCTGACCGAATCGTGGTAGCTGGGGGACTTCAGAGACGAGGAACTGTGCAAGGCGGTGGCGGTCAACCGCCGGCGCGCCAACCAGGCCGCGCCGATGGCGGCCGCGAACTGCACCATGTCGTCGGCCGGCACGTTGACCGCCTCGCCCAGTCGTT
>JACOUA010000401.1 GCA_016178075.1 Acidobacteriota bacterium | reverse complement strand
CAGGCAAGACTCGAAACGGCCAGGACTTCGAAGGGACCGAGGCCGTGACGATGGTGGGATGTAAG
This sequence comes from Acidobacteriota bacterium, assembly GCA_016178075.1. Classification (GTDB taxonomy): domain Bacteria; phylum Acidobacteriota; class Vicinamibacteria; order Vicinamibacterales; family JACQTH01; genus JACQTH01. Next base: position 4,142 of record JACOUA010000401.1, on the reverse strand, counting down.
TAGGCGTCAGCGCTCATCAACACGGAAGCAGTCCGCGTCAGGTGGTGGCGCTCCGGTTGCGCAGAGTCCCGATGCCTTCGATCTCCGTCTCGACCACACCCTGATCCTCGAGGAACTGATCGCCACCATGATCGGCCAGAAGTTTGGCCATTACCGCATCGTCGAAACGCTCGGCCAGGGTGGGATGGGCGTGGTCTACCGCGCGTACGACGAGCGGCTGGAGCGCGACGTGTGCGTGAAGGTGCTGCACCCAGGCACGCTCGTGGACGAAGCGGCGCGCCAACGCTTTCGCAACGAGGCGCTGGCGCTCTCGCGGCTCAACCATCCCAACATCGCCACCGTCCACGATTTCGACACCGTCGGCGAGGTCGATTTCGTGGTGATGGAGTACATCGCCGGGACGACGCTGGCCCTTCGCTTGAGGCGAGGCGCCTTGCCGGAAAGCGAGGTGGCGGCGCTCGGCACGCAGATCCTCGCGGCCCTCGAAGAGGCCCACGACCATGGCGTGATTCATCGAGACCTGAAGCCTGGAAACATCATGGTGACGCCCAAGGGGCAGGTCAAAGTGCTCGACTTCGGCCTGGCGAAACTTTCCAGATCCAAGGTCGACCCGGACCTGACGGTGACCGCGACCGAGCGCCACATGATGCTGGGCACGTTGCCCTACATGTCGCCCGAACAGCTGATGGGACAGCCGATCGACGCGCGCAGCGATCTCTGGGCGGCTGGCGTGGTGCTCTACGAAATGGCGACCGGACAGCGTCCGTTTCCGACGTCTGATTGGGCGAGCTCGGTCAATGGCATTCTGAACCGCACCCCACGGGCGCCGCGCGAGGTCAACCCGCGCGTTTCTGTCGCGCTCGAGGCCATCATCTGCAAGGCGCTCGAAAAGGACCCGGCGCGGCGCTACGAATCGTCGAAAGAAATGCTGGCGGACCAGCATCGCCTTCTCGCTTCCCCTCCTCCGGCTGACGCGACGGCCGCGGCGACAAATCGTTGGCCGCAACGCCGCACCCTCGTCCTGGGCGCGGGCCTGGTCGCGCTGGCCCTGAGCGGCTGGGTCGGTCTCCAGATGGGGCGATGGCGCGCGCCCGCCTCTGATGGCCGCGCCGTCGCGGTCTTGGTCGCCGACTTCGAGAACAGAACCGGGGAGCCGGTCTTCGACCAAACGCTGCGCGAGCTGTTGACGACGTCGCTCGAACAATCTCGCCACGTCGACGTCTTCCCTTCCAGCCGGGTCTCCGACGTGCTGCGGCGCATGGGGCACCCAGGCGGGATCCGAATCGACGAGAGCGTCGGCCGCGAGATCTGCCAACGGGAAGGATTACAAGCGATCCTGCTGGGATCGATCAGCCGCCTGGGGGCCAGCTACGTCATCGTCGCCAGGGCCGTGGACGTCGACGGATTCGATCTTGTCAGCGCCCGGCGCGTCGTGGCTGACGCGAGCCGGATTCCCGGCGAGCTCGACGCGATCGTTCAACACCTGCGCACCGGTCTGGGCGAACCGCGCACGTCGGTGGCACGCAGCTCGGCGCCGCTCGAGCAGGTGAGCTCGCCGTCGCTCGCCGCCATCCGCCATTTCACGCAGGGGAAGGAACACCTGAACACCGGCCGCCCGCGAGAGGCGATTGATTCCTTCCAGCAGGCGCTGGCGCTCGATGCGGGCTTCGCCATGGCTCGCGCTTATCTCGGCGTGGCGTACTCGAACGTCGGTGACCCGACGAGCGCCGAAAAAAACCTGTACGACGCCTCCCAACTGACCGACCGGGTCACCGAGATCGAGCGCCTGAAAATCCTCGGCGACTACAACGTCGTCGCGGGGTTCTTCGACGAGGCCTGTACGAACTACAAGGTGCTCGCTCAGATGCAGCCGCGAGATCCGGCCCACCCCGCCAACCTGGGACTGTGCTATGAGGGGAAGCTCGACTTCGACGCGGCCATTGCCGAGACGGAACGGGCCCTCCAGATCCAGCCCATCGTGCCGGCCCGGAACAACTTGGCGCGCTATCACCTCCTGAAGGGAGACTCGGCCAAGGCGATTTCCGTCGCCGAGGCCATTCTTCGCGAGCATCCGGCCGATCAGGAAGCACTGAGCTCCCTCGGCCAGGCGCACCTGGTCGGTGGCAACCCGAGCGAGGCCCGTCGTGCATTCGAGGCGATGGTGAAGGCAGGTCCCGGCTCAGAGCCGGAAGGGCGGATGGCCCTGGCCGATCTGGCACTGGGGATGGGCCGGGTCGATCAAGCCCGCACCGAGCTCATGGCCGCCGTCGTCGCCGCTGAAAGAACCGGCAATCGTTACGTGGCCCCGAGAGCCCGCATCGCGCTCGGTGAGATCGCGCTGCTGGTCGGAGCGGAGCGCGACTTCGGAGCGGCCATCGAGCGGCTTCAGCTTCCCGAAGGCGACGTGCTTCTCGTGTTTCTCCAGGGAAGGCTCTATGCGCGGGGTCGTCGGCTCGGGCAGGCCGGGAAGATGCTGGCAGTGCTGGCAGATCGGGTCCTGAAGAAGCCCACGCCCCGCCTTCAGTCCTTTTACGCCATGCTCCAGGCGGAGCTTGCCGTAGCGCAGCGCCGGGCCGAGGATGCGGTGGAATCCGCGCAGCGCGCGGTGCGTTTTGAGAGTTCTGCTCTAGCGGTCGAGACGCTGGCGCGCGCCTTTGCGGCCGCTGGTCAGACGCCGGAGGCCATTCGTGAGTACGCACGCGTCCTCGGCCGCGCGAGCGAGCGCGCGGCCACCTACGATGAACCCGGATTTCACCACGTCGTGTGGGTCCACTATCGGCTCGGATTGCTCTATCAGGCGTCGTCCCAACCGGACCGTGCGCAGGCTCACCTCGAGGAGTTCATGAAGTACTGGTCCGGACGGGACGCTACGCTGGAGATGGGCAAGGATGCGGAACGACGGCTGCTCGAGCTGCGCTCGAAGGCCGGCCGGCCACGAGGCAAGCCGACACCGGTCACATAGATCGCCGATTCGCCGATGCCATCCAGTCCCAAGTCTTTCTCGATCAGGCTGTCGTTGAGCGCCCCAAGGGAGAACGGTGCCAGGCCGAGCCACGTGGCCACGAGGCAGAACGTCTGGGCGAGGTGGCCGGCATCGAGCAGCACGACTCGATAGTAGCGAGCGTGACGATACTTCCACATCACGCGGGGAAACACCGCGGTCATGAGGAACACCGCCGACGCCTTCCTGACGAAGGGCTGGGCGCCGCAATACTGAACGACCTGCTCCAGCAGGGTTCCGCGGCGAAGCTCCTCCAACTGATGTCGCCTTGCGTTGTAGTGGTAGAGCCCTGGACGGAGTCCTTGGACCCGCAGCGCCACCACATAGACTTCGCCTGGATGCCGCGCCCCGCCGGACGGGCTCGTCTTGTGAGGAAGATTCCCCAGCACCGGCACTTCAAAGAATCCGGTGACGCCCCACGTGTAGAAGAGCAACGTCGCGAGATCCTCGAGCCGCAGGCGCCCCTCTGAGAACGAGCGGTGCGTCTTGCGGGCCGTCAGCACGCGGAGGAATTGGTACTCGGGCCGGTCAGCCGGTGGGAGCCGCACATGCTTCGCTCGAGGGTAGCTCTTGAAGAAGGGAGGTTGGGGCGACCGGGCTAGGAACGCTCGGAGCCGCGCCGCGCCGCGCCGGACCCCGACGTACCGCAGATCTTTCGTGGCGAAGTGAAAACCCGCGTGAGGCAGCCAATCGCCCCAGATCTTGTTCACGCGGGCGTCGCGTTCCGCTTCGGGTGTGTGTTCCTCGACCAGCAGTGACACGGCCACCAGGCGGCGGAGCGCGTCGCGCACGCTGTTCGGCGTGTACCCATCAAGATGGCGAAGGATGTCGTCCGGCCGCCGCCACCGGTCGAAGAAATTGAGGATACTGAGGGTCTGCGGGTCGGCCGTGACGGCCACGCGGGTTCGGTAGTTCTCGAACACCACCTGGTCGCCTTCCCAGTAGACGAGGAGCGTTCTCGATCGCCTCACGCGCGCAGGCGTGCCGCCGGCCATGCCTCGCTAAGTACTGCGTTTCACAATTACGGTGACGTATTCGGGCGCCGAGGCGCCCGGATCGCAAGGCGCGAGGAGGGAGCATGCCGGGCGCATGTGACCGACGAGCAACGCGGCGAGGCGGGATGCATCGGCGGCCGAGACGT
>JACOUA010000026.1 GCA_016178075.1 Acidobacteriota bacterium | reverse complement strand
GACCCGGAGGCGAGCCGCACCATCACGAACTGTCCGGGCTTTACCTCCGCGGCAATCGCGGGCGCCGCGAGCGCGATGACGTTGTAGTCGGCCGACAGTCTGGTGTTGGCCACGACTTCGGCATCGACGTCCACGATCACACCGGAAGTATACGGTATCATCGGGATTCGGGACTCGGGGTTCGGGATTCGAAAGAGGCTGCAACGACCCTGGATGACTTGCGAGCTCTCTGCGATTCACGAATCCCGAACCCCGAGTCCCGAATCCCGAGCTGATGCGCTACCTCCGGATGTTGACCAACTCGCTCATCGGCGGATTGCTGGCGGCGACCTATGTCAGCATCCTGGTCCTGCAGCTCAATCCCGAACTGTCGGTCGAGCCGCGGGCGGTCGCCCCGCTCTTCCTCACGCTGGTCGGAACCTACGGCGTTCATCTCGCCGTCACCTACTACGCGCTCATCGTCGTACGTCAGCTCGTCGGGGAGGAAGTGCTGTCGCCGGGGTGGCTCAGCCTCAGGCTGCTCGTGTGGTTGAGCGTGGGATCGGCCGGGGCGGCGGCCACGCTGATGTGGATGAACCTGCGCGGATTCGCGGTGACGTTGGAGCCCGGCGCGGGGCGCCGCATGGCGGCGGGCGCGGCGGCGGTCAGCTTGTGCGCGCTGCTCTTCCTGGTCATTGCGCTGGTGCACTACTCGTTCGGCCGGCGGGGAAGTCGGGTCAGCGCAACGTTGTTTGGTTTGACCGCGATCGCCTCGGTGGCGCTGCCGCTCGTCGCACGAGGGCCGGCCCGCGCCGCGTCTGTGCACTACGTGCCGGTGCCTTACGAGGGGCGGGCCGTCATCGATTCCGTCGCGCTCGAGGTACCGCCGGCACCGCGCGTGCTGCTGATCATGCTCGACGGGGCGTCGCTGGATGTCATCGCACCGGCCGCCGCCGAGGGGCACCTGCCGAACTTCGGACGGATTCTCGATGGCGGCGCCGTGATGCACCTCGCCTCGCTCAGACCCACGCAGCCCGCACCGGTCTGGACGACGGTGGCGACCGGCAAGTGGCCGTCGAAAAACGGTGTGCGGTCGGCGGCGCTGTACCGCGTCGCGCCCGACGCGGCGCCGCTCAGTCTGCTTCCGGATCTGTGCTTCGCGCACGCGCTCGTGCGATTCGGGTTTCTGTCGGAGGAGTGGTACTCGTCCGGCGCGCTCCGCGCACGCCCCCTGTGGAACATTCTGAGCAGCCTCGACATGGCGGTCGGGATCGTGGGTTGGCCCCTCACGCATCCGACGCAGCCGGTTCGCGGGTACATCGTGAGCGATCGGTTCTCGCGGTTCAGCGAGCCGTTCGAAGCGGCGGACGAGATCGGCATCTATCCCGCTGAGGTGATGCCGGCGGTCCGAACCGCGGCATCCGCGCCTGCGGCGCCGCCCGCGGCCGGGGCGATGACCGCGATGGCCGAGCCCCCGTTGCAGAGCGCGATCGACTCCGCGCTTCAGGCCGACTTGGCCTTCGAGCGCATCTCGACCCTGCTCATCGAGGGCCGGGGCGTGCAGTTTTCGGCGGTCCGGTATCAGAGCCTCGACGCGGCTGGCCATTATCTGCTTCGGTACGCCAGGCCCAGCGCGTTCGGCGATGTGTCGGAGAACGAACGCCGCCTGTACGGCGGCGTGCTCGAGCGGCACTACGGGCAAATCGACCAGATCATCGGCCGAACGCTGGCGCGGCTCAGCCCGCGAGACTTGCTACTCGTGGCCTCGGGCTTTGGCATGGAGCCGCTGACGCCAGGCAAGCGCCTGCTCGAGCGGACGGTCGGCAACGCGCGGCTGAGCGGTACGCACGAGGGCGCGCCCGACGGGTTCCTGCTGGCCTACGGGGCGGGCATCGCGGCGGGGCGGCTCCCGCGGGCGTCGGTCGTCGATGTGGCGCCCACGATTCTCTATTTTTTGGGCCTCCCGGTCGGCCGCGACATGGATGGCTACGCGCGGACCGATCTCTTCAGCCGCGCCTTCACGGCGGATCGGCCCATCGCCTTCATTCCGACGTACGATCGTTAACGGGATTAGGGATTTGGGATTCGGGGTTCGGAAGATCTGAGAGTCCGCAGTCTTTCCCACGAATCCCGCACCCCGAGTCCCGAATCCCGGCATGCTATACTCCTTGTAGCTCTTTAAGGCCGGCCCAGAGAGGTCGCCAAGAGGTGCACGTGATCGATCCCGCTCGTTCGCCCCGCACGCATTCCCGTCAGCAGCCCGATACACGACAGTACATCCAAACTGTTTTTCCCGATTCCCGAGTCCCGAGTCCCGAATCCCGGGATTCCTGGAGCGGCCCATGCCCGTCGTGATGGACGCCGATCGGATGGCCCGTACGCTGGTGCGGATCGCGCACGAGGTCGTCGAGCGCAATCGCGGCGTGGAGGATCTCGCCCTCGTGGGGATCCGGACCCGCGGCGTTCCGGTGGCAAAACGTATCGCCCGCAACCTCTTCGAGATCACGAGCGAGCAGGTGCCGACCGGCGCGCTCGATATCACGCTGTACCGCGACGATCTGATGCGCCACGCGATCGGTCCGCAGCCGGTCGTACGCCGGACCGAAATTCCATTCTCCATCGATGGCAAAAAGATTCTGCTCGTTGACGACGTGTTGTACACGGGCCGCACGGTACGGGCGGCGCTCGACGCGCTGATCGACTTTGGCCGTCCCAGCGCGATCCAGCTCGTCGTCCTCGTGGATCGCGGGCATCGGGAGCTCCCGATTCGCGCCGACTACGTGGGAAAGAACCTGCCCACGGCTATCCGGGAGATCGTGCACGTGCGGCTGCAGGAGATCGACCGCCGCGACGAGGTGGTCATCGAGCAGATAGAGGAGGTGACGTGAAGACGTCATCCGCGACTGCGGTCAAACCGGCCGAGACGACCCGTCTGCGGGGGAAGGACTTACTGGGGATCGCTCACTTTCGAGCCGAGCACGCGCACGCGGACGTCGTTCGAGATCGCCGAAAAACGGCTGAGCGCCGACACGCTGAACGTCGCCGCCTCGACCTCGAGCGTCACGAAGGGCGAAACGCTCGCCGATACCGCGCTGACGCTGATGGCGATGGCGCCCGACCTCATCGTGGTGCGTCATTCGGCGTCGGGCGCCTGCGATTTCCTGGCGCGGATCTGCCGCGCCGGGATCATCAACGCGGGCGACGGGACCCACGAGCACCCCACCCAGGCGCTGCTCGACGCGTTTACGATCCGCGAGCACAAGGGAAGACTGGATCGGCTGAAGGTCGCGATTGTAGGCGACCTCCTTCACAGCCGGGTGCTGCGCTCGAACGTGCAGCTGCTGACGAAGCTCGGCGCCGACGTGTGGGTGAGCGGGCCGCCCACCATGATGCCGCCGGGGATCGAGCGGCTTGGCGTGAAGGCCACGACGAGCGTGGACGCGGCCGTCGACCAGGCCGACGTCATCATGATGCTGCGGATCCAGCTCGAGCGGATGGAAGGCGCATTCTTCCCGTCGTTCCGGGAGTACTTCACGGTGTTCGGCCTGACGACCGAGCGGGTGGCCCGCGCGAAGCCCGACGTGATTATCATGCACCCCGGCCCGATGAACCGCGGCGTGGAGATCGCATCCGAAGTCGCCGATGGCCCGTACTCCGTGATCCTGGAGCAGGTGTCGAACGGCGTCGCGGTCAGGATGGCAACCCTGTACCTGCTGGCCGGAGGGGCGGAAGCATGAAGCGGCTGCTCAGGGGAGGCCGGCTCATCGATCCGGCGCAGGGACTCGACGGCCAGTTCGACGTGCTCATCGAGGACGGCCGCGTCGCCCGGATCGATCGGGACATTGCGGTGAACGGTCAGCCGGATCTCGACGTGGTTGAGGTGCCGGCCGACTGCGTGGTCTGTCCTGGCTTCATCGACATGCACGTCCACCTGCGCGAGCCGGGATTCGAGCACAAGGAAACGATCGCGACCGGCACGGCAGCCGCGGTCGCCGGCGGGTTCACGGCGGTCGCGTGCATGCCGAACACCAATCCGATCAACGACAACGCCAGCGTGACGAAGTACATCCTCGAGAAGGCCGCGCAGGCGGGCCTGGCCCGCGTGTACCCGATCGCGGCAGTGTCGGTGGAATCTCGCGGCGAGCAGTTGGCTGAGATTGGCGAGCTTCGGGCCGCGGGCTGCGTGGCGATCTCGGACGACGGGCGTCCCGTGGCGACGGCGCAGCTCATGCGCCGCGCGCTCGAATACTCGAGCATGTTCGGCATGCCGGTCGTCGACCACTGCGAGGATCGGTCGCTGGCCGGCGAGGGCGTGGCGCACGAAGGCTATCACGCGTCACTCCTCGGCCTGCGGGGCATTCCGGCCGCCGCCGAGGAAGTGATGGTGGATCGCGACATCGTGCTGGCGGGTCTCACAGGGGGCGCGTTTCACGTCGCCCACATGAGCGTACGAGGGTCGCTCCGCGCGGTGCGGGCGGGCAAGGCGCGCGGCGTGAGGGTCACGTGCGAGGTCACACCTCATCACTTCATCCTGGACGATGAGCGGCTCGCATCGCCGGTCAGCTACGACACCAACTGCAAGATGAACCCGCCGCTGCGCGAGACCGCGGACCGGGACGCCATGCTCGAGGGCCTGCGCGACGGCTCCATCGATGCGATCGCAAGCGACCATGCCCCACATCACTACGACGAGAAGAAGGTCGAGTTCGATCGCGCTCCCTTCGGCATCGTCGGACTGGAGACCGCGGTGCCGCTGTCGCTCGATCGACTCGTGCACACCGGTGTCGTTGGCCTGGGACGGCTCGTCGAGCTGCTGAGCACGAATCCGGCGAGCATTCTCGGCGTGCCGGGAGGGACCTTGCGTCGTGGGAGCCCCGCGGACGTTACAATCATCGCGCCCGACCTGCCGGTGACCGTCGACGCGTCCAAGTTTCGCAGTCGATCGCGCAACACCCCCTTCGATGGCTGGCGCCTGCGGGGCGGAGTGGCGGCAACGATCGTCGGCGGCGTGACGATGTGGGTGAATGAATCCGCTGGCTTCCACCTCTAATCTCGTGTCTCGCAGGGCCCGATAGGGTGCTGACCATGAAAATATGCCTGGTCGTCTCGTGGGCCGTTCTGTTTCTCGTCACGGGGGCCGCCAGTTCTGAAGCGGCGGCGGCCGCTCGGTCGCGCGCTGCCCCTCAGAGCGCTGACGACCTCGAGCAGGGGAAGAAACTGTTCGAGGGCATGTGCGCGCGATGCCACGGATTGGGCGGTGGGGGTGGGGAGGGCCCGAGCCTGAACCGTCCGCGTCTGACCCGCGCCGGGACCAACGACGACCTTCGGGAAGTCATCCGCGAAGGCATTCCAAGCCGCGGGATGCCGAGAACGCGACGGACATCGGACAACGAAATGCGCCAGCTCGTTGTCTATGTGCGGTCGCTGGGACGGATGGTGCCGGCGGCGCTCGCCGGGAACGCCGAGAAGGGGATCGAGATCTACAACAGGCTTGGCTGCGCGTCGTGCCACATCATCAAAGGGCAGGGCGGCAGCCTCGGCCCGGAGCTGACCGAGATCGGCATGCTGCGCGCCGCCGATCACCTGCGCGAGGCGCTCATGGACCCCGGCTCCAAGCTGCCGCGGGGCGTCATGCTCGTGCCGTCCCGTGGCTTCGCCGAGTACCTGCCGGTCCGGGTCGTGACCACCGACGGGCGGGAAGTGCGCGGGATGCGGGTCAACGAGGATTCGTTCACCATCCAGGTGCGCGACGCGCGCAACCGCTATCATTCATTCCGAAAAGGCGATCTGCGACGGCTCGAGAAAGAGTTCGGCACGAGCCTGATGCCGAGCTACAAGGATCGGCTCGCCGGGTCTGACGCCGACGATCTCGTGGCGTTTCTTGCCAGTCTTGGAGGTGCCCGATGATCCCATGTTGCGGGTGGCGAGTTTCGGGTTGCAGGTCGCGGGTTTCTGGCATCCTGTTCGTTCTCGTGATGCTCGCACCGGTAGCGGCCTTGGCCCAGGTCCCGTACGAACGCCTCAAGCAGGCGGAGACCGAACCCTCGAGCTGGCTGACGTACTCTGGGAACTACAAGTCGCACCGGTTTTCGCCGCTGACCCAGATCAACCGGCAGAACGTCGGGCAGCTGAAGCCGGCCTGGGTCTATCAGATCCGCCAGGCCGGGATCGTCGAAACGTCTCCGATCGTCGTCGACGGCGTGATGTACATCACGGAGCCGCCCAGCACCGTCACGGCGCTTGACGTCCGGACCGGACGCCCGCTGTGGACCTGGACGCCGACGATTCCGAAGGACGTCATCGTCATCGGATCGCCGCCCGTCAATCGCGGAGTCGCAATCCTGGATGATTCGGTCTTCGTCGGCACGGTCGACGGTCGCCTGTTCGGGCTGGATGCGAAATCGGGGATCGTCAGGTGGGAAGTCGTCGTCGGCGACAACAAGACCGGCTATTACCTGACGCTGGCGCCGCTGGCGCTGGATGGCGGCATCATTGTGGGAGTTTCTGGCGCGCACGTGGACCATCCCGGCGCCGGGCGATCCGGGCGCCGACACGTGGGGCGGCAACAGTTGGAAGACCGGTGGCGGCTCGACGTGGTTGACCGGCTCGTTCGATCCCGAGCTCAACCTCTTGTACTGGGGCATCGGGAATCCTGCACCCGACTGGAACGGCGACGATCGGCCGGGCGACAACCTCTATACCTGCTCGTTGCTGGCCCTCGATCCGGCCGACGGCAAGATGAAGTGGTATTTCCAGTTCACGCCGCACGACGTGCACGATTGGGATTCCAACCAGATTCCGGTGCTGTTCGACGATGTGATCGGCGCGAGGACGCGCAAGCTCGTCGCGATGGCGAACCGGAACGGGTTCTACTACGTGCTCGATCGTCAGACGGGCCAGTTCCTGACGGGCACCCCGTACGCGAAGCAGACGTGGGCGAAGGGTCTCGACCCGAAGGGCCGGCCCATCGTGATTCCCGGCAGCGAGCCCACCACTGAAGGCAATTTCGTCTGGCCGAGCCTGCAGGGCGCAGCGAATTGGTACAGCCCGACCTACAGCCCGCAGACGAAGCTCTTTTACCATGCCGCGCGCGAGATGGGGTCGTTCTACCTGAAGGGCGAAGCCGGCGAGGAAATCTACAAGCCCGGCCAGGCGTTCGTCGGCGGCGGTGAGCGTCCGCTTAACGGGGACGAGGCGTTTGGCGCCGTGCGCGCGCTGGAAGCCACGACCGGCAAGCTGAAATGGGAATTCAAGCTCCACTCGCCGCCGTGGGCCGGTCTGTTGTCGACGGCGGGCGGTCTCGTCTTCGGAGGAAGCGAGGAAGGCAACTTCTTCGCGCTCGACGCCGAGAACGGCAGGCCGCTCTGGGAGCTGCAGGTGGGCGCGGCGGTTCGGGCCAATCCCGTGTCGTTCGCGGTCGACGGCAAGCAGTACGTCGCGATCGCCGCCGGCTATTCGATCTTCGTGTTCGGTCTCTAGTCTAGTGCAGTTTTCAGTTCTCAGTAGTCAGTTTTCAGTTCGGATCTCGCCCGCAAATAACTGAAAACTGATGACTGACAACTGAGAACGGGCGCCCGGCCTCGGCCACCCGCAGGGTTATGAAACCGCTTGTAGAGATGTCTGTCGTGGTGCCCGGCTTCAGCCGGCCTGAACTCAAACGGACCCTCGACGCGCTGTACGCGTCCTACAACTGCCCCGACTCCGCCACCGATCCGATTCAGATCGTCCGGCGCTACGAGACGCGCGCGGATCGCGAGATCGCCGGCTTCTGCGCGGCGGCGCTCGCGTTCGGGCGTGTCGGGTCGATCATGAAGTCGATCGGCCAGCTTCTCGGCGCCATGGGTCCGTCGCCTGAGGCATTCGTCCGTTCGTTCGACCCGAAGCGCGACGGCGACGCGCTCCGCCCGATGGTGCACCGCTGGACGCGGGGCGACGACTTCGTGGCGCTCGTGTGGATCCTGCGCGAGATGCTGACACGCGCCGGATCGATCGAGAGGTTCTTCCTCGAAGGATGCAACGACTCCGCCGCCGATCTGGGTCCGGCGATCGAATCGTTTTCGTCTCGCGTGCGGCAGATCGACTTGCGATGTGCGTATCGACGGCGCCTCGCGCGCCCCGGGGTGTACTACTTCTTCCCGTCACCGTCGAGCGGCAGCGCATGCAAGAGGATGAACCTGTTCCTTCGCTGGATGGTGCGGTCCGATCGGATCGATCTCGGGGTCTGGTCCCGTGTGTCGCCGTCTCGACTCATCGTCCCGCTGGACACCAACGTCGTGCGCGTCGGGCGTTGCCTGGGCCTCACGCGGCGTTCGAGTCCCGGATGGAAGATGGCGGCGGACATCACGCGCACGCTGAGAGAGATGGACCCGATCGATCCCGTCAAGTACGACTTTTCACTCTGTCATGCGGGAATGAAGGCGGCGTGCGGCGCTACTCGACGGGCGCGGGCTGCTCAGTGTCCGCTCGGTGCGTTCTGCCGGCCAGCCGCTCGTAGATCCCGATCGTCTCGCGCACCATCCGGTCGGCGCTGAACATCGCTTCGACTCGCGCCCGCCCGGTCTCCGCAAAACGCGCTCGCATCGGCTGGTCCTGCAGGATCTGCAGAATCGCTTCAGCGAGAGCCTGCGGGTGTCGCGGCGGGACGAGCAAACCGGTCCGGCCCTCCTGAACGACCTCGGGAATCCCGCCGACCTCGGTGGCTGCAATCGGCTTTCGCGCCGCCATCGCATCGAGGAGTGACGTGCCCAATCCTTCGGTGACCGAGCTCAGGACGAAGACATCGAAAGCCTTCAGCACCGACAGCACGTCCGGCCGAAACCCGGTCAGGATCACGTGCTTGTCGAGCCCGTGCTCCTTGATCTGATGGGCGAGCGATTCGCGCAGCTCGCCGTCGCCGACGATCAAGACGTGAACGTCGGGAAGCTTCTGGAGCACGAGTCGCGCCGCCTCGATCAGATAGCGTTGTCCCTTGTGTGGGACGAGCGCGGCGATGTTCCCGACGATCGGCGCGTGGGTCGGCAGCCAGAACTCGGCATGGATGTTCGCCGCCGGCGCGGCATCGACGTGATCGAGATCGATGCCTTCGTGGATCGTGACGATGCGGTCCGTGGGGATGCCGTCCGCGGCGAGCATGTCGGCAATCGCCCGCGACGCCGCGATGAACAGATCGACCTGACGGTACTTCCACCGCGAGAGCGAGCCCTGCTTGATGTGAAAGTCGACGCGTCTCGACGCGACGAGCGGCGGTCGCGGCGCGGCGGTGCCCCAGGACAGCGCCAGAGCGGCCGTCGCGACGCCGTGCGGATCGTGCGCGTGGATGACGTCGGGCCGGACGCGTTCGAGGATGCGCGACAGGTGCCAGACGGCCGTGAGGTCGAGCTCGTTCGCGACCGGCAGGGTGATGAGATCGGTGCCTTCGGAGGCACGGCGCGCAAGCTCGCCGTCCGGCTGGGCCACGAGCGCCGTGCGATAACCGGCAGCCCGCAGACCGGTCACGGTCAGCATCACCTGGTTCTGACCGCCACGCCAGGTGCGGCTCGTGTCGATGTGGAGCGTGAACGGCTTGGTCAACCAATCAACCAATCAACCAACTAGGCCGGGGCTCTGCCCCGGACCCCGGCTCGGTCGCTTGCGGGGGCCCCTACGCCCCGCGCCGCTCCCTCGCAGGCGCGCGGTGCGCGCCTAGGACCGCTCTACGGCAACGAGAACAAAATTCTCGTAAGGCGTCATATAGCGGTCCAATCAACAAATCAACAGATCAACAAATTATCAACCGTGGCGCCCTTGGAGCTCGCGCAGCTTTGCGAGCTTCAGAAAGACATAGTAGGAGTTGAGCGCCGAGACCGTCAGGCCGGTGCTGCCGTCGAGCAGGCCTCTCCTCAACACCGAATTGCGCAGGAATGCCGCGAGCGGATGGAAGAGAAGGCCCAGGACACCGGTTCGTCGCCCTTCGGCGAACATCGCCTGGGCGGCCAGGGTCGTGTAGCGATCGATCGTCTGAAGATGATGAGAGATGTCGCGGTAGGGAAGATGCTGCAGCTCGTGGCGCAGCATCCCGACCGGGCCGTCGACGGCGACCGATTCATGGACGGGCCGTCCGTTCCAGCGGCCGTGACGGCGGTCGTAGAGGCGCAGTTGGTAGTCGGGGTACCAATCGGTGGATCGGAGCCACGTGCCGAGATACTGGCTGACCCGCGGCATGCGATAGCCCCGCGCGTCCGGATCGCCCGACATCACGCGCTTGATGTCGGCCGCCAGCTCGTTCGTCACCCGCTCGTCGGCGTCGAGCGACAGGATCCAGTCGTGCCGCGCCTGGCCGGCGGCGAAGTTCTTCTGCGCGCTGTAGCCGGGCCACTCGCGCACCAGTACGTGGTCGGTGAACCGGCGCGCGATCTCCCTCGTCTGGTCGGTGCTGCCGGAGTCGACGATGACGATCTCGTCGGCCCACGCGACCGACTGTAACGCGTCCTCGAGGTTGTGCTCCTCGTTGATCGTGATGATCGTGACCGACAGCTTCGGCACGAGGGCAGTGTACTACCCCGCATTGACGATTGCTGATTGGCGATTGACGGGATTGATTGTCGAATGACGATTATGCGGAATCGACGAGTCAAGGGCGATTGAGCGGAATTCGTCGGAATCGTCCTTCATTCGACAATTCCGACCAATCGCCAATCCCCAATCAATCCTCAATCGTCAATCCCCAATCCTCAATTCTTATTGGCGGCCGGCGCAATCGTGATGCCGCCGCCCGAGACCGGCGCTTCCTGGACGGTCTCGAAATCCACCAGCGACCGGTTGTAGTCGAGGACGGCGCGCAGCTCGGCGTTCCGGGCCTGGGCCAGGTCGCGCTGCGCCTGGAAGATGAAGAAGCTCGAGGACATGCCGGCGGCGAACTTCTTCTGCTCCGCGTCGAGCCGCCGCTCCGCCAGCTCGCGCGCGGATCGGGTCGTGTCCACCCGCTTGAGGTTGGTGTTCACCTGGCGCCCGGCATCTCTGACCTGCTGCGAGACCTGCAGCTCGAGGTTCTTCATCTGGAGCTGCGACTGCTGATACTGCAGCTTTGCGCGCGCGAGGTTCGCCTCGGAGGCGCTCGTGCCGATCGGATAGCCGACCTGGAGCGACAGCGTCCAGATGGGGAAATCGTTGGTGAACATATCGGAGAGGATGTTGCCGTATCCCCGCCGATCGATCACGGCGCGGGTGATCGGCCCGGTCGGAAGACCGCGAAGCGGCTCGAGCCGCGTGCCGCCGGTGCCCCGAACGGTGTAATCCATCTGCACGTTGACATCCGGGAGGATCTGGTTCCGGAAATAGCGGATGTTGATGTCGCTGACCTCGAGGGTCTTCCTCGTCTGCCGCAAGTCGGTGCGCTTGTCGAGCGCCTGGCGAACCGCCTGCTCGATGTCGATCGGCTTGGCCTGGAACGCGGGCTTGTCGGTGAGCTCGACCTTCGTCGACCAGAAGCGCGGCATCTGCGGATCGAAGATGAGGGCGCGCAGGCGATCCTCGGCCTGATCCACCGCGGCGTCCGCCAGGATCACGGCTTCCTCGCGCTGCGCCACCTCGGCTTCGGCGGCGATGATGTCGAGCGGCGCCAGCGTCCCGATCTCGACTCGCGCGCGGTTGTCCTTGAGGAGCTGGCGCGCCAGATCGAGCGAGAGATGGTTCACGTCGAGCGAGCTCACCGCGTAGGAGAGCTCCCAGTACGCGTTCCTCACGTTCCGGACCGTCGTCAACACCATCTGCCGCAGGTCGATGTCCGAGATCTCGCGGTTGCGCTGCGTGACAAGGAGCTGCTGCCGCGGCGTGTCGATCGCGGCGTTCCTCATGAGAGGCTGCACGAAGGAGGCCGTCACGAAGGAGCTCAGCGACGGATTGAAGTCGTCGAAGATGGAATCGGTCGATCGGCGCGCGCTGTTCCAGTTTAGATTGACGCTGGCGCCACGCCATGGCAGAAGCTGATTGAACCCGACGTCGGTGCTGACGCGATCAGTGCCGATCTTCTCCGTGCCGAAGCCGCCCGAGAGGAAGCCCGTGTTCTGATCCTGGCGCTGGTTGAGCGAGAAGGTCGTCGAAACGTTCGGCGTCCACGCCGCCCGCGCCTGCGCGACGCTGAGATCCTGGACCTGTGGGTCGAGGCGCTGTACCTGAATGCTCAGGTTCTGCTCGAGTGCCAGCGCCACCGCCTCGTCGACGGAAAGCCGGCGCACCGGCCCGCTCTCCGGCGCGGGCTGCTGAGTCTCGGTCACGGTCAGGGTGAGCCCGGGCGAAGCCGAGGGCGCTTGTCCGGAAGCGGACAGCGTGGCACCCAGAAATGGGATGACAAAGAAGACAACGCGAACGGGATTCGAGAACATATTTGCTCCATGACTTGGTCTGCGGTGGGGCTTTCCCCCCACCAACCGTCGCTTGAGGCTCCGGATCTTGGTTGTGAGGCCGCTGCCTGAACTGGCGGCCATGAGCGGTCCAAGTGTGTAGACGGATGAGGCCCCGGGGCGGTTCGCCGAGTTGCAAAATGTATACTAGCGCCTTCCCATCATGAGGTTGCCCATGTCCGCACGCCTCCCTTTGTGGCTTGTTGTCCCCCTTGTTGTGTCCGGCGTCGTTGCCGTCGGCGCTGCGGGTCAGACGACGACCAGCAGCACGGCCGCCAATGCCCGCAAGACCGACGCCCGCCCGTTCGAGCTGACCGTCGACAGCATCATGCGCGGGCCGGCGCTCGTCGGGTATCCGCCGACGGGGCTACGCTGGTCCGGCGACTCGCAGACGCTCTATTTCGAATGGCGCCAGCGGGGGGAGGACGAATCGAGCACGTGGGCGGTGTCGAAAGACGGCGGCGACCTCCGCAGGCTGACGGACGAAGAGCGCAAGTCGGCGCCGCCCGATGACGGCGTGTGGGATCGGGCTCGTCGCCGGGTGCTCGCCGCGCAGGACGGCGACATCGTCGTCATCGATTCCGTGACGAGAGAACGCCGGCCGATCACCCGCACGACCGAACGGGAAGAGAATCCGCGGTGGGCGCGAAATGACACGCACGTCACCTTCACCCGCAACAACAACCTGTTCATCGTCCCGCTCGAAACCGGCTCGATCGTGCAGCTGACCGACGTCAAGCCGAAGAAGCGCGAGCCGCGCGAGACGCCCAGCCAGAAGTTCCTGAAGGAGGAAGAGCGGAAGCTGCTCCAGTACACGCGGCAGCAGGCCGACCGGAAGAAAAAGCGCGAGGAGCGCGAAAAGCAGGACGCGCTGCCGGTCTTCGAGCTCGAGGAGCGGCAGGCGATCGGGGACGCGATGCTGTCGCCGGACGATGCGCACGTGTTCCTGCTGGTGACGGACCGGCCTGAAGGGGCCCGAACCGCAGACGTCGCCAACTATGTGACCGAAACAGCCTACACAGAGACCGTCGCCGCGCGACCGAAGGTCGGCGACGCGCAGCAGCGACGCCGTCTTGCCGTGCTGAATCTGGAAACCGGGAAGAGCGTCTGGGCCGAGGCGGGGTTCGCCGGCCAGGCCGAGCCTCGGACCACGACGAACGTCAGCGATGGCGATCATGACGGCGCGCAGACGTCCAGCAAGCCGACGCCGCGCGAGGTGCGGTGGAATATGCCGGTCTTTGGCGCCGACGGCAGGATCGCGGCCACGACGGCGCGCTCGGTCGACAACAAGAACCGGTGGATCGTCACGGTCGATCCTGATACCGGCCGCACCCGGACGCTCGACGAGCTGCGCGACGAGGCGTGGGTGCGGGAAATCAACGCCGGCTCGTCGAGAGTGTCCCTGGACTGGATGCCGGACGGGCGACGCGTCTGGTTCCTCGGCGAACACGACGGCTGGATGCATGTGTACGTGGTTGACGCCACGGAGCCTGGCGCGAAGCCGCGCGCGCTGACGAGCGGGAGATTCGAGCTGACGGCCGCCTCGCTGGCGCCCGACAAGACGAAGTTCTATCTGACCTCCACGGAACGCCATCCCGGCGAGCGCCACCTGTACGTCATGCCGATCGAAGGCGGCGCCCGGACGATGATGACGTCGATGACGGGTGCCCATGCGGCCGAGGTCTCGCCGGACGAATCCACCGTCGGGATGGTCTACTCGTACAGCAACAAGCCTCCGGATGTGTACGTGATGCCGAATCGGGCGAGCGCCGAGGCCAAACGTGTCACCACTTCGACGACGGACGAGTGGCGATCGTTCGGGTGGGCCGACCCTGAGCTCGTGCAGTTTCGCGCGCGCGACGGCGTCCTCGTCTACGCGAGGCTCTACACGCCCGAGATGATGGGGAAGCGACGCGATTCGGCTCGACCGGGCGTCGTGTTCGTCCATGGCGCCGGCTACGCGCAGAACGCGCACAAGTACTGGTCGACCTACTTCCGCGAGTACATGTTCCACAACCTCCTCGCGTCGCGCGGCTACGTGGTGCTGGATGTCGACTATCGCGGCAGCGCGGGGTATGGCCGCGACTGGCGGACCTCGATCTACCGTCACATGGGCGGCAAGGATCTCGAGGACATCGTGGATGCGGCGGCCTATCTCGCGAAAGATCACAAGGTCGATCCCGGCCGCATCGGGGTCTACGGGGGCAGCTACGGCGGGTTCATCACCCTGATGTCGATGTTCACCTCGCCGGACACGTTCGCGGCCGGCGCGGCGCTTCGTCCCGTGACGGACTGGGCACACTACAACCAGGGGTACACGTCGAACATCCTCAACGAGCCGCAGGACGATCCGGACGCCTATCGCCAGAGCTCGCCGATCTATTTCGCCGATCGGTTGAAGGGCGCGCTTCTCATCTGCCACGGCATGGTCGACACCAACGTCCACTTCCAGGATTCCGTGCGGCTGGTGCAGCGGCTGATCGAGCTCCGGAAGGAGAACTGGGAGCTGGCCGTCTTCCCGGTGGAGAACCACGGCTTCGAGCAGGAAACGAGCTGGGCCGACGAGTACAAGCGCATTCTGAGGCTGTTCGAGCGCAATCTGAGGAATAAATGACATTTGAAAGTCAGGTCATTGGAAGTCTGGTGATTGATTGGCGAATTGAGCGATTGATCAATCGACAATCGATTGTCGATTACCAGATCTGAAGATTGAGCAATCAATTACCAGATTTCCAATCACCAAATTTTCAAATGTGAACGTCGAAGTGATGGATCGTCAGGAACTCCTTGACCTCTTTCGTCGCAGCGGAGCCCTGCTGGAGGGCCACTTCCGGCTGTCGTCGGGTCTTCACAGCAGCGGGTACCTGCAGTGTGCGCTCGTGCTGCAGCACCCGGACGCCGCCGCGCGGATCGGGGCGGCGCTCGGCGAGAAGCTGCGCGTGTATCGCCCGACGGCGATCTTGTCGCCGGCGCTCGGCGGCATCATCATCGGCCACGAAATCGCGCGCGCGCTGGGTGCCCGGGCCATCTTCGCCGAGCGTCAAGACGGCGCGCTGATGCTCCGGCGCGGCTTCATCCTGGCCGAAGCCGAGCGCATCGTCGTGATCGAAGATGTGCTGACCACTGGCGGATCGACGCGCGAGACGATCCAGATCGCGCGCGCGTCAGGCGCGCTCGTCGTCGCGGTCGGGGCGATTGTCGATCGCAGCGCGGAGCGGGCCGCGCTCGATCTGCCGTTCCATGCGCTGCTGGAGATCACTTTTCCCCAGTACGAGCCCCACGCCTGCCCGCTGTGCGAGCAGGGCCTGGCGATCGAAAAGCCGGGCTCGCGGCCGTCCCAGACAGCGTAGGAGTCGGTAGTCGATAGTCGTTAGTCGTGAGTCGGTGGTCCGTGCCGCCGGGACCAACGACGCACTGTTACGGCTAGCCCCGGTCCCCAGTCCCGAGCCCCTGAGGTGCGCACTCTCAAACTCACCGTCGCCTATGATGGGACCGAGCTGGCCGGCTGGCAGCGGCAGGCCAGTGGTCGGACCGTTCAAGGTCTCCTGGAAGATGCTCTGACGCGGATCGAAGGCGGGCCCGTGAGCGTCGTCGGCTCCGGACGGACTGACGCAGGCGTGCACGCGTCCGGCCAGGTGGCCAGCGTGTCGGTGACGAACCGGCTCGATCCGCTGACCCTTCGGCACGCCTTGAACGCGAACCTGCCGACGGACGTGCGCGTGTTGGACGTTGCCGAGGCGCCCGCCGGGTTCGATGCGCGACGCGACGCGGCGCAGAAAACCTATGAGTATCGAATCCTGAACGGCGTGATCGCGAGCCCGTTCACGCGCCGGTTCGTGTGGCTCGTGCCGCAGCCGCTGGACATCGATGCGATGGCGCGCGCGGCGGCTCGACTCGTCGGCCGGCACGACTTCGCGTCCTTTCAGTCGACAGGAAGCTCTGCCGCCACGACCTGCCGGACGATTCGGGAGTCGCAACTCGTGCAAGATGGTCCGCGAGAGCTCGCCGAGCGGTTCTCACCGATTCCGATGATCGCCCCTGCGGATGATGCCTCCTCCGTGCGGCTGCGGTATCGGATTGCGGGCGACGGCTTTCTTCGTCACATGGTCCGGACGATTGTCGGCACGCTGGTCGAGATTGGGTTGGGCAGGCGAGAGGCCGACTCCGTCGGCGCGATCATGGAGGCGCGCGATCGCGCGGAGGCGGGCCCCACGGCGCCCGCGCACGGATTGTGTCTGGTAAGAGTTGAGTACTCATCAGTAGCCAGTGGCCACTAGCCAGCCCAGTGAGCTCGCCAAGCTGTGCTCGCATCACTCCTGGAAACTGACCACTGGACACTGGCCACTGACTGGCCACTGCCTTGCGACCAGGCGCGATACTTTATACTATAAAGGTTCGTTTCCCGAGGACCCTGCTTGTCACTCGAAAAGCTGCTCGCCTGGATTCCAACGGGCTCGCCCGACGAGGCGCTGGCGCGCGAGATCGATTTCGATCGGTTGCCTTCCCACATCGCCATCATCATGGACGGCAACGGGCGCTGGGCCGCGCGGCGCCGGCTTCCGCGTGTCGAAGGGCACCGCGCCGGGATCGACGCCGTGCGCGACGTCGTCGAATCGTCGGCGCGGGCCGGCATCGACGTCCTGACGCTGTACGCCTTCTCGGTCGAAAACTGGAAGCGGCCGGCGGGCGAGATCTCCACGTTGATGGCGCTCTTGAAGCGCTACCTGCGGCTCGAGCTGAACACCCTGCTCAGCAACAACATTCGGTTCCACGTCATCGGCCGGGCCGAGGATCTTTCGGCCGACGTGCGGCAGGAGCTGCAGCGCGGCATGGCGAAGACGGCCTCCAATACCGGGATGCTCTTCAACATCGCGCTCAACTACGGCGGCCGCACCGAAATCGTGGACGCCGTGCGGCGCCTGGTGCAGTCGGGCGTCCCCGCCGAGCCGATCGACGAAGCGCGCTTTTCGCAGTTCCTGTATACGGCCGGTCAGCCGGATCCGGATTTGCTCATCCGCACGAGCGGCGAGATGCGGGTGAGCAACTTCCTGTTGTGGCAGATCGCCTACGCCGAGATCTGGGTGACCGACACGCTCTGGCCCGACTTCCGGCGCCACGACCTGCTCGAAGCCATCCTCGCCTACCAGAAGCGGGAACGCCGCTACGGCGGCATCACGAGCGCTCCCGTCGCGCTCGGAGCGAAGTAGCATTTCCCGCGTCCTCAGCGGCTTTGCCCTCATCGTCATCTTCGGGGCGTGCCTGTGGTACTTGCCCACGCCCGCGCTCTTCGCGATCGCCGAAATCGTGCTGGTCGCGGCCTTCGTCGAGCTGGCCTCGCTCTTCGAGCAGGCTGGTGTGGCGGTTCCGCGCACGGCGTCCGGAACGGTCGCCTGCGCGATGTGCGCAGCGATCGCGTGGCCCGGGCTTCGACTGGAGCCGGTGCTCATCGGAGGCGTGCTGCTGCTCTCGATCATCGCGCTTGCGGCCGGTCCCGGCCCCGCGACGATCCCGCGGTTCGGCGCAGGCCTCGTACCTGCCCTGTACCTCGGGCTGCCGCTTGGGTCGCTCGTGGCGGTGCACCGCTCGTTCGGCCGAGACGCCGTGCTCCTGCTTGTTGCGACCATCGTCGTGAGCGACACGCTGCAGTACTACTCGGGCCGGCTCGTTGGACGCCATCTCCTCGCTTCGTCCATCAGCCCGAAGAAGACGATCGAGGGAGCGGTCGGGGGACTCGTGGGCGGGGTGACGGCGATCACGGTGGCGGGTGAGTGGTGGATGCCGACCGCCAGTGTCCTGACGCTCGCGCTCGTCGGCGGGGTGCTGGTTGCCGCCGGGATCGCGGGCGATTTGTTCGAGTCGCTCATCAAGCGCAGCGCCGGCGCCAAAGACAGCTCACGGCTGATCCCCGGGCATGGCGGCGTCTTGGATCGAATCGACGCGCTACTGTTTGCAGCGCCGGT
>JACOUA010000400.1 GCA_016178075.1 Acidobacteriota bacterium | reverse complement strand
CTCGCGGCGTTGCTCGTCGGTCACATGCGCCCGGCATGCTCCCTCCTCGCGCCTTGCGATCCGGGCGCCTCGGCGCCCGAATACGTCACCGTAATTGTGAAACGCAGTACTTAGGGAAGGATAGAATCTGAACGGCGATGTCCCTCAATCTCAATCCCAAGAGCTACCCGAACCCGCACCTGCTCGTGAGCCCCGCCGAGCTGGCCGGCGAGCTGGCGCGCGATCGCGAGAAGCTGTTCCTGCTCGACGTCCGAACTGCGGAGGCGTTCGCGACCGGTCACATCCCCGGCGCCGTCCACATCGACCTCTGGGGTGTCAGCCTCATCGACACCGACCCGGCTCCGCTCCGCAGCTTCTTCTGGATCATCGAGCATCTCCTCGCGCTGCGAGGCCTTTCCAACGACCGCCGCGTCGTTGTCTACGAAGAATCGTCCGGCATGAAGGCTGCCCGGGTGTTCTGGTTCCTCGAATACTTCGGTCATCCGGACGCCCGGGTGCTCGATGGAGGGTTCCGCGCGTGGGTCGCGGCGGGCCTGCCGGTGACGACCGAGGCCCACGAACCGAAGGCGACGAGCTGGCACGGAACACCCGTAGCTGAACGGCTCGCAACGTGGCGCGACGTGCAGGCGCGGCTCGGCCGCCCCGACGCGGTGATCCTCGACACGCGCAGCGACGGCGAGTACTACGGCACGACCGTCCGGGCCCGACGCGGCGGAGCCATCCCGGGCGCCGTGCACATCGAATGGACGCGCAACCTGGACGAGACGGGGGCCTTCAAGCCGGCCGATGAGCTTCGCCAGATGTACGAGAGCGCCCGCGTCACCCGGGATCGCGAGGTCGTGTCCTACTGCCAGGGCGGCTACCGCGCCGCGCACGGCTACTTGGCGCTGCGGCTGCTGGGCTATCCGCGCGTCCGCAACTACATTGGCTCGTGGAAGGAATGGGGAGACCGGGAGGACCTGCCGATCGAGATGCCAGCGGTCAGTGGCCAGTTGCCGGCAGTCAGGACGAGTTGAAGACAGGGATGCCTTGAACGGCTCTGCTGGCCACTGAACACTGACCACTGGCTACTAATCCTGAGAGGCCGACATGAACAACGTCATCGACTTCATCAACACGAATCGCGATCGCTACGTCGGCGAGCTGAAGGGTTATCTCGCCATTCCGAGCATCAGCGCGCTGCCGCAGCATGCCGCGGACGTGCGGCGCTGCGCCGAGTGGACGGCCGAGGAAATGCGCCGCGTCGGCCTAGAGAACGTCCGGTTGATCGAAACGCCGGGCAATCCCGTGGTGTACGGCGATTGGCTCGGCGCGCCGGGCGCCCCGACGATCCTCTTTTATGGGCACTACGACGTGCAGCCGGTCGATCCGGTCGATCTCTGGGAGTCGCCGCCGTTCGAGGCCACCATCCGCGATGGCGAGATCTACGCGCGCGGCGCGGCCGATGACAAGGGGCAGGTCTTCATGCACTTCAAGGCCATCGAGGCCCATCTGAAGCAGAACGGCCGCTTGCCGGTAAACTTCAAGATCATCCTCGAAGGCGAGGAGGAAGTCGGCAGCGCGCACCTCGACGAGTTCGTCCGCGCGCACAAGAACGATCTGAAGGCCGACGTCGTCGTCATCTCCGATTCGCCGATGTTCGAGCGCGGCATCCCCTCGATCTGCTACGGCCTTCGCGGACTCGTGTACTGCCAGATCGATCTGCGGGGGACCAAGACCGATCTGCACTCGGGATCGTTCGGCGGCGCGGTCGCGAATCCCGCGTTCGTGCTCGCGCAGGTGCTGACGCAGATGAAGGACCGCGGCGGCCGCGTCAAGATCCCGGGCTTCTATGACGATGTGCAGCCGCTGACGGAGGAGGAGCGGGCCGAGTTCAGAAAGCTGCCGTTCAACGAGACGAAGTATCGAAAGGATCTCGGCGCGCCGCGTCTCTTCGGTGAAAGAGGGTATTCGCCGCTGGAGCGCGTCTGGGGACGTCCGACCTTCGAGGTGAACGGGCTGCTCAGCGGCTTCACCGGCGAAGGCGCGAAGACCGTGATCGCCGCCGTCGCGATGGCGAAGGTCAGCATGCGTCTCGTGCCGAAGCAGGATCCCGACACGATCGCGCGGCTCTTCGAGGAATATGTGAGGAAAGTCACCCCCAGGACCGTTGAGCTGAAGCTCACCCGCATGCACGGCGGCAAACCCTGGATGACCTCGTTCGACAACCCGTTCGTTCAGGCCGCCGGCCGCGCGATCGAGAAGGGCTTTGGACAGAAACCGGTCTTCACCCGCGAGGGCGGCTCGATTCCCGTCGTCTCGACCTTTCAGGAGGAGCTCGGGCTCCCGTCGGTGCTCTTCGGGGTCGGTCTGCCCGACGAAAACGCGCACGCGCCGAACGAGAAGCTCGATCTCGGGAACTTCCACAACGGCGTCATCGCGTCGGCGTATCTGTACGAAGAGATCGCCAGCGCGATGGTAGTCGCGAGTCGTTAGTCTTTCGTCGTTAGTCGCGTCATTACAGCGTTTTTCACTTCGCTGTAGCGTAGTTCTCAGTTATCAGTCATCAGTTTTCAGTTATTTGCGGGCGAGATCCGAACTGAAAACTGACTACTGAGAACTGAAAACTGCATTAGTCGCTCAGAGCCGCTTATCGACTATCGACTATCGACTATCGACTATCGACTATCGACTATTCTATCGACCATCGACTAGCGCCTATCTTGTCTGGTGGTATTCCTCTCTTGGCAGTCCTACCTATGTGTGCTAGCGTCGTCGTCGGCTTTTTTGCGATGACCAGCGACGACGACCCGCGCTCGTTCGAAGCGCAGACAACGTCACCGGATCGGGTTTTTCGCGATCTCGAAGAAGCGCTGGGAATCGTGGTGTTCTTCGCGACGGGCCTCGAGCGCGCACTCTGTGACACGCACTGGAAGCTGGAATCGGAGCAGCTCGCGCACGCGGCCCGCCGATCGGTGTCGGCGGCGTCCGCGCTGAAGGAGTGTCTGCCGGCCCTCCGTGGTTTCGGCCCGCGGTAGCCAACAGCAGCCTGGGAAAGTTCCGGCCCCCGGCCAATAAGGTCTGCCCTCCTCCGAGCACGCCCCAAGTCCAGAACGGGGCCGGAACCCGAACTCTGAAGGCAGACAGCGTGCCACCCTGCAGCACGATCGAACAGGCCAGTTTCCTCAGAGTTTTTGCTCGTGTGGTGCCGAGAGGGCAGCCTGAGTTCAACCGATTGGATCGAAAAAAACCAATGATTGGAATCTTCGGCTTTCAGCCTTCAGCCGGAAGGACGGTCGCTGGGGCGGCCGACATACTCTCCTGGAGGATCGGCAACGGGAGCGCCGCAAGCTTCTGGCTGAGAGCTGATCGCTGACAGCTAATGCAGTTTTCAGTTCTCAGTAGTCAGTTTTCAGTTCGATCTCGCCCGCAAATAACTGAAAACTGATGACTGATAACTGAGAACTACGCTACAGCGAAGTGTAAAACGCTGTAATGGCTTGTCATTTCGGCAGCCGCTCGCCCGCCCGTACGGGGAGCGGCAGCCGGTTTTGGGGGGGAGGATACGGGCACTCGTAGGTCGCGTTGAAGTAGCAATACGGATGGTAGGCCCGATTGAAATCGAGGACGTACACTCCCGTCGCCGTCCGGTCGAGATCGAGGTAGCGGCCGGCGGGATAGGTTTCGGTTCCGCTCGTCAGGTCGCTGAACGGGACGAACAGCCGATCGAAGTTCTTGACGTCGATGTCGGTGAATGCGACGAGCTGCAACGGCCGGTCCTTGAGGCTGAACTCGAGCACGCCGACCTGCTGCATCTTCCTGATCGTGCCGGTGGAGGTCGGCATCTCGGCGACCGGTCGATTGGCGGCGACCTTGAGCAGCGCCGGCACGCGATACGACTCGTCGGGCGGGAAGTAGGGGATCGGGAGCATCTTCTCGCGCCGATCCGGCGGGATCGGCGATTCGCTCGATGTGCGGAAGTACTGATCTTTCTGCGCGCGCAGCAACGCGAGCTCGGCGGCGAAGGTCCCGGGGTCCGCCGGTCCGCCGCTTCCACACGCGCCGGCCAGGGCGACTCCCCCCGCGAGCGCCAGCCGGATCGCCCAATCCTTCAATCGCCCAATCACCAAATCAATCACCAAATCTTCAAATCACCAGATCACCAGATGTCATTGAAACAGATACCCTCCTTTCGCAGTGGCGGCCTCAGCAAGGCAGCGACGGATCGCGATTGTGTTGATCGGCGCGACATCCAGGAAGCGCCGGACGGCATGCGAGAGACTCTGGAGCGGCTCGCCTTGAAGCATCGCGGACAGTGCCTCGCGAGCTGTCGACTCGGCCCGCACGGTGGCGCCCGCCAGAAACACGCGGGCGGCGTCGAACTGCATCTCCCCGGTCGGGACGGCCCGCCGGGACGCGTCGAGCGCCCGCAACAGCGCGCTTTCCGCCGCGTACACGTCGATGGTGATGTCCGCCACGAGCGTCAGGATTTCCTGCTCGTCGCCCAGTCGCTCACCGTAACGCTCCATCGCGACTCCCAGGACCAACAGGGCGACCTTCTTCAGCGACCCGATCGCGCGCTGCTCGCGATGCTCTCCTGACGCCGCCGATGACGTCGCCGCGCGCGCCTCGTTATGCACCTTCTTCGCTTCCGCCACGATTGGAAGGCCGCCCTTGAGCGCCCTCCGCACCAGCATCGTCGGGATGAGAAGGCGGTTGATCTCGTTGGTGCCTTCGAAGATCCGGTTCACGCGCGCATCACGATAGCGGCGCTCGGCGGGGTAGTCGCGGACGTAGCCGTTGCCGCCGTGGATCTGGACGTTTTCATCCAGCACGAAATCCACGGTTTCGCTGCCGAACACTTTCGCAATCGAGGCCTCGACCGCGAATTCCTCGAGCGCGGCCAGCACCGCCGCGCCATCCGTCGGATCGCGCCGCGTGGCCTCGAGCGTCGCGTCGATGAGCCCTGCCGTGCGGTAGATGAGGCTCTCGAGGGCGTAGGTGCGGGCGATCATCTCGCCAATCTTGTGTTTGATCGCGCCGAAGCCAGCGATGGCTTGTCCGAACTGCTTCCGCTGGGTCGCGTATTTCACCGACTCGCCGATGGCGGCCTTGGCGCTTCCCGAGCACGAGGCACCCAGCTTGAAGCGTCCGAAGTTCAGGACGTTGAAGGCGACCTTGTGGCCCTTCCCGATCTCGCCGAGCAGGTTCTCCGCCGGGACGTGCGCCTCCTGCAGGATGAGCGGCGTGGTCGAGGAGCCGTGCAGGCCCATCTTGTGCTCCTCGCGCCCCGTGCTCACACCAGGGAACGCACGCTCGACGATGAACGCGGTGAACTGCTCGCCGTCGAGCTTCGCGAAGACGATGAAGAGGTCCGCGAAGCCGCCGTTGGTGATCCACATCTTCTCGCCGTTCAGCGCGAAGCTTCCGTCCGGGAGGCGCGCGGCACGCGCCTTGGCGCCGAGGGCGTCCGAGCCCGACCCCGATTCGCTGAGCGCATAGGCCCCTACCAGCTCACCGGCCAGGAGCCCCGGGATGTATTTCCGGCGCTGAGCGTCGGTGCCGAACATCAGGATCGGGAGCACGGCGAGGTTCGTTTGACCACCGAAGGTCGCGCCGAACGACGCGCTTCGCGAGATCATTTCGTTCACGACCACCGAGGCGGCCTTGTCCAGCCCGACCCCGCCGTACGCTTCGGGCACGTCGGCGCCGAGCAGGCCCAGCTCGCCGCAGCGCCTGAGCAGATCGCGCGCGAGGGCCCAGTCCTTCTGCTCCAGCCTGTCGAGCTGCGGCAGGACCTCCTGCGCGACGAACTCCGCGGCTGTTCGAGCGATGAGGCGGTGTTCTTCCGAGAGCTTCTCCGGCGTGAACACCTCCGCCGGATCGGTGCTGTCGACGAGCCACGCTCCGCCTTTGCGCGCTGTGGTGCTGGTTGTCATGGGCGACTCCGGTTCATGCCCACCACAGAACACACGGAGCACACAGAGAAAACTCAAACCTTAATGGGTTTCGCTCTGTGCGCTCTGTGGTCTCTGTGGTGAATGTGATGCCCGACTTCTTCCAACGTCCTCCACGAGAAATCTCGTCACGAGCTCAGCGAACACGTTCGGTCTGGTGATCAACCCGATGTGGCCGGTGCGGTCGAGCGTCGCGAGGCGCGCGCCGGGGATGAGCGCGGCGAGCTGGCGCGAGCCCTCGACGCTGACCACGCGATCGAGCGCCGGTTCGCCGGTGATGACGAGCGTCGGCGCCGAGACACGGCGCGCGTCGCAGGCGTGGTCGACCCCGTCGAGGAATCCGATCCGCTGCGCCATCAGGCCCGGCCGCATCGGCGCCCGGACGATGCGCCAGATGTGGCCGGCCGAGAAGGCCAGCGCCGCGGCCAACGTCCGGTTCGCCTCGCGAATCTCCGGCCAGAGCCTCGCCGGCGATCGCGCGATGAATGCCGGTGTCGAGAGAAACGGCCGGCAGACATACGCGCGGACGCGTGCATTCGGCGTCCACCGAGGTCCGGGCGTGGCCACGAGAATCAAGGCGGTCGTGCGGTGCGATCGCTCGGCGGCGTATCGCATGGCCACCAGACCGCCGTAAGAGACGCCGCAGATCGTCGCCGACGGCAGGCCGCCCCCGTCGAGCGTCCGATCGATCTGGCGCACGAAATTATCCAGCCCGGCTCCTGCGTCGACGGCCGACCCCGATCCCCAGTCGCCGCTGAGCGAAAACGTCAGCACCCGGTGGCGCGCCGCGAGCGCCGCGATCGCGGGGCGCATCCACTCCCAGCGGCCCTGAATGCCGGGAATCACCACGATCGGCGGACCGCTTCCGACGTCGAGCATCTTCCTCCTACTTCACCACTTGATGGTATCTGTTACAATGCCGCCGCTTTCGCTGGGGTTTCACGTCAGATTACCGCCCGGCATGGGCGGGCCGACCTGCCGCCTCCGCCAAGGCTACGGCGAGCCTCGCCGAAGCGCTGTGCGCGAAGGCGGGAAGGCCGGCCGCTACAGGAGCTCGAGGCATATGGCTCACTTACGAAAAGTTCTGGCGTGGCTGTTCATGGCCCTGCTGGTCACGGCCGTACCGGCCCGTGCACAGAGCGGGGCTGCGACCGCCGACCTGGTCGGCACCGTGCTGGACGAATCGAAAGCCGTCCTGCCCGGCGCGACCGTGTCGGCGACCAACACCCAAACCGGCGTGGTCCGGACGGCCGTGGCCGGCCCGGACGGCCGCTACACGATCCCGGCGCTCCCGGTCGGCAGCTACACCCTGCGGGTGGAGCTCGCGGGCTTCGGGCCGCAGCAGCGCGCGGAGGTCGTCTTGAACCTCGGCGCGACGATCGACGTGCCCTTCACGCTCAAGATCGCCGCCGCGACGGAACAGGTGACGGTCGTGGCCGAGAGCCCGATCGTCGACGTGCAGAAAACCTCGGTCAGCGCGGCGATTTCCCAGCAGCAGATCGAGAACCTCCCGATCAACGGCCGCAACTTCATCTCCTTTTCCGTCATCACCCCGGGCGTCGCGCCCGACAACACGCCGCAGCAAGGCGCCTCGGCGACCTCCGGCCTGACCTTCGCGGGCCAGCGCGCGCGGTCGAACAACATCACGGTCGACGGCCTCGACAACAACGACGCCGTTGTCGGCAGTGTGCGCGCGACCTTCAGTCAGGAAGCGGTCAGGGAATTCCAGGTGCTGACCAACTCCTACACGGCGGAGTTCGGCAAGGCCTCCGGCGGCATCGTCAACATCGTCACCAAGAGTGGCACCAACCGGATCGAGGGCGACGCGTTCTTCTATATCCGGGACAAGGCGCTCAACTCGCGTGGACACTTCGAGGACTTCGATCCGGCTGGCAAAAGCATCAACGCGCCGAAGGCGCCGTTCACGCAGAAGCAGTTCGGCGCGACGATCGGCGGACCGATCAAGAAGGATCGGACCTTCTACTTCCTGTCCTTCGAACGCCTCGATGTCTCGGCCAGCAACTTCGTGACCATTGACGACACGACCCAGGTCCGGCATCCGCTGCTCCCGATCGTGTTCGGCACACCGGCTCAGATTCTGCGGAACGCCGGCTTTCCGGTCGACGTCGGCAATGTGCCGTACGACGTCCGGTCGAACCAGTTCCTGACGAAGATCGATCATCAGATCGGATCGGCGCACGCCCTCAGTGTCCGGTTCAACGCTGCGAAGGATCTCAACGAGAACACCGAGCCGTTCGGAGGACTGGTCGCCAGGAGCCGCGCGGCGGCGCTCGACAGCCGGGACCTCATGGTGGCGGCCGCCCTGACCTCGGTGCTGTCAGCCACCAAGGTCAACGACCTTCGGGTTCAGATCGCCGATCGGGACCAGGAGGTGCTGGCGCTCGACCCGCGCTGCGATGGTCCATGCGACGGATTCGACGAGGGCGGTCCCACGCTCGAAGTGACGGGCTTCGCCAGCGTCGGACGACATCGGTTCACGCCGCAGCCGCGTCGGAACACGCGCTTCCAGGTGCTCGACACCTTCGCGTACTACGCGGGCCGCCATCAGATCAAGACGGGGATCGACTTCAGCTACATCAACAACCGGGCGCAGTCGCTGCCGCTGCACTTCGGCGGCCGCTACATCTTCCGGGCGCTGCCGCTATCGGCGATCGGCGTCCCGCTGCCGGGCACGCTCTCGGCCATTCAGGCCGTGGCGCTCGGCGTGCCGGCCGCGTACGTCCAGGGGTACGGCGACCCGCGCGTTCCGTACAAGTACAGCGACATCTCGCTCTTCGCGCAGGATGACTGGCGGCTGGGCGATCGCGTGACGCTCAAGGCGGGCGTCCGCTATCAGAAACAGTTCTGGCCGGACATCACCTACAACGTCGCCGGCTACGCCGGAAGCTACGGCTTTCCCTCGGACAGCAACAACGTCGCGCCGAGGGTCGCCGTCGCGTGGGATCCGTCCGGCGACAAGACCACCGCGATCCACGCGTCGTACGGGATCTTCTTCGACAACCACATCACGGGGATCGCTGGGATCACGGACCTCATCGACGGACAGAATGGCGTCCGCACCTTTGCCGCGCAGCTTCCGGATACGCGCCCCGTGATCGCCTGGAACGCGCCGAACCGCAGGCTCCCCGAGGCCGCGCTCGGCGCGTATCCGAGCCTCGTGATCTCGATCGACCCTGGTCTGGAAACGCCGTACGCCCATCACGTGTCGGCGGGCGTCGAGCGGCAGTTGGCCGGCGAGCTGTCGCTCTCCGCGAACGTGATCTACGCCCGTGGATTCAAGCAGCTCGGGACGATCGACTACAACCCGGTCGTCCCCGCGCTGGCCGCGACAGGTCGATTGCGACCGGCCGATACTCCCGGCCGGCCGCTCAGCACCTCGTCGGTGCTGCAGTACACGTCGTTCGGCGAAACATGGTTCAGGGGGCTGACGATCGCGGTCCGCAAGCGCTTCGCCGAGCGCTCGCAGTTCCTCGCGAGCTACACGTTGTCGAAGGCGGAAGACAACTCGACCGATTTCCAGAGCGCCTTCATCCCGCAGAACAACGGCACGGGCCGCGACCCCAACAATCCCACCGGGCTGCCGATCGGCTTCAACCCGGACGATGAGCGGGGACCGTCGCTGCAGGATCAGCGGCACCGCTTCGTCTTCAGCGGCGTCTACGCGGCGCCCTACGGGATCCAGCTCTCGACCATCATCACGGTGGCCTCGGGCCGTCCGTTCCCGATTCTGGCCGGCGACGATCTGAACCGCGACGCCAACGGCGGCGCCTTCCCGCCGGATCGCCCGTGGCGGACGCCCAACGATCTGTCGACGACCATCGGACGCAACACCGGGCAGCTGCCCACACACTCGACCGTCGATCTGCGGGTCGGCAAGCGGCTGGTGAGCGGCGATGTCTCGGTCGACGCGCTCTTCGAGGTCTTCAACCTCTTCAACCGCGTGAACTACACCGACGTGAACAACATCTTCGGCACCGGCGCGTATCCGGCGGAGCCGCGCATCCCGCCGGGCTGCGTTGCTCATCGCTTACATACACCCGGTATGCGCGCTCTTCGCGCCTTGCCGGGCGGGCGCCTCGACGCCCAAGATGACACCTTTATTTCTTTCCGGGTCCTTACCACAGAGCGCACAAAGCTCACAGAGAAAGCATAGGGCCGGCTCTGTGTGCTCTGTGGTCTCCGTGGTGATGCCTTTCTAAAAGTTCCTTAACGGAATCGTCTCGCCAC
Source organism: Acidobacteriota bacterium (assembly GCA_016178075.1). GTDB lineage: Bacteria > Acidobacteriota > Vicinamibacteria > Vicinamibacterales > JACQTH01 > JACQTH01. Next base: position 6,979 of record JACOUA010000400.1, on the reverse strand, counting down.
GCTCGCCGCGCCGAACGCGATCGCCGCCGCGATGATCCCAACGAGCGGCGGTGTGAGCGGCGTGGGAAGCGGCACGCCGCCAAGCTGCAGCGCGATCGTCACGCTCAGGCCCGCCGCGATCGCCGACGCGGCTTCGACCCGCCCCGCCGACTTCACGTAGAGTCCCGCCAGGACCGGCACGAAGAGGCTGACGCCGAGCAGCGTGTAGAAAATCGAGAGCGCCGTGAGGATGCGCTCCAGCACGATTCCCAGCACCGTGCCCAGCACGCCACCCGCCACCGCCGCGAGCCGGGCGGCCCTCAGCACCTCGCGGTCGCTCGCGTCGGGCTTCAGGAACCGTCGGTAGAGATCCTGCGAGAGCGACGTCGCCAGCATGAAGAGCACCGCGTCGGCCGTGCTGATCTCGGCGGAGAACACCGCCGCGAGCAGCAGGCTTCCCAAAGCCGGCGGCAGATCTCTGACCAGGACGGTCGGCAGCGCGAGCTGATCCAGCGCAAGATCGGGATGGTTGAGCCGCGCGATCATCCCGATGAGCGCCGGAATGAACGCGAACACGGCGAGCACGATGGCGCTGGCGCCAACGCCCTGTCGCACGGCCTGCGCGCTCGTCGCGCCGTACGTCTTCTGTAGAAGCCCCGGCGAGACGATGAAGGGGGGAACCAGGAGCGCGAGATAGGTCGCGGCGACCTGCGGCTGCCAGATTCGGTGATGGTCGGCGGGAAGCGCGGGCGATGCGATGAGCGACGCGAGGCCTCCGACCGATCCCAGAAGCGACGGCATCACGGACGCGAAGCCGCCGAGCAGCACCACGAGCTGCACGAGATTCACCCAGGCCGAGCTCAGGAGCCCGCCCGCGGTGAAGTAGGCGGTGATGACGAGGCCGCCGATGGCGCAGCCGACCGGAATCGAGACGCCACCCGCGACCTTCAGGATCGTGGCCACGCCGATGAGCTGACCGGCCAGAATCGTCAGGGTCGCGAGCCAGAGCAGCCCGGCAATCGCGCCCCGCACGCCCGCGCCGTACCGATGTTCCAGAAAGTCGCCGACCGTGAGGAACCCGTAGCGCTCCGCTAGGGTCCAGATGCGGGGCCCTATCCACACGGCCAGTAGCAGCGACCCGAGCGCCGCCGAGCCGTTCCACCACCAAGCTCCCAGCCCAATACGAAAGCCCTCGCCCGTGGCCCCGACCGTCGAACCAGCCCCGATGTTCGCCGCGAGCACGGTCGAGAAGATGAGACCGGCTCCCAGGCGCCGGCCGGCGACGAAGAAGTCGGCCGTGCCCCGCACGAATCGACCGATCGCGAGGCCCAGGGCGATCAAGCCGAGGGAATAGGCCACGAGGAGCAGCAGGTGGAGGGTCACGGGCGGGTACCAACGGTACCGTAAACGCGGCCCCTCCCCGCGGCGTATTCCGGGCAAAGGGCGCAAACCCTGGTCGTGTAGGGGTTCTTGCGCTTTTCCTTCTCTGGAGCAGACCTGGACATGAGCTCAGCCGCGCGCCGCCCGTATCCTGAAGACCTCGCCGTCTTGGAGCGCACCACCCCGGAGACGCCCGCACGGGCGGTCGAAGAGAGAGCGCCGATGCTCGATGAAGCCCATCAAAAGGACATCGTCAACCGTCTCAACCGCATCGAGGGGCAGATCCGCGGGATACGGCGGATGGTCCAGGAGCCGCTACGGCGGACAAGCGGCCTTGCCCGCCGACCAGCCTCCGCCAAGGCTTCGGCGGTCCGCCGTCGCTTCAGCGAAGGCGGAAGCTCGAAGAGCGGAGGCGGGTCGCTCTCGCTCGGCGCGCTGACTCGTCACAACTTGCCTTCGTTCCACATGCAGTGTAGACAGGGATCGTGACGATCCCTGGACGGCGGCTCTGGAGCGTTGCCACGTTCGTCATTCTGGCGGGCGTGGTCATGCTGCTCTTTGCGAGCCGGCATCGATCACTGTCACTGCCCGATCGCGGATCCCTTCGCGACGCCAACGTTCTCCTCATCACCATCGACACGCTTCGGGCCGATCGGCTCGGCGCGTACGGCGGGCGCGTGCCGACCCCGACGGTCGACGGGCTGGCCGGCCGCGGCCTGCGGTTTACGCATGCGTACGCGCACGTCCCGATGACGCTTCCCAGCCACGCGTCGATTCTGACCGGGCTCACGCCGCCGGGTCACGGCGTGCGCAACAACGGATCCTTCACGCTGGCGGCCTCGCACCCGACGCTGGCTGCGATGCTGAAGTCCGCCGGCTATCGGACTGGCGCGTTCGTCGGCTCCTTCGTCCTCGATGCCCGGTTCGGTCTCAACCAGGGATTCGACGTGTACGACGACTACTACGGCGAGGAGACGGGGCTTCTCGACTTCGGCTTCGTCCAGCGCCGCGCGCCGGAGGTCCTTCGCGCCGCCGAGCAGTTCATCCTTTCACAGCCCCCAACATACTTCGCCTGGGTCCACCTGTTCGATCCGCACGCCCCGTATGATGCGCCCGTTCACTCCATCGACGATCCGTATGACAACGAGATCGCCTACACCGATGCGCAGCTCGGCGCATTTCTCCACCGTCTCGGCGCGGCGGGCGCGCTGGATCGCACCCTCATCGTTGTCACCGCGGACCATGGGGAGGGGCTCGGCGATCACGGGGAAGACACGCACGGACTTTTTGCGTACGACTCGACACTTCATGTGCCCCTCATCGTCTCTGGACCCGGGATTCCGGCCGGCGTCTCCGACGCGTGGGTGTCGCACGTCGACGTCGTGCCGACGGTCATGGATCTGCTGGGCCTCGAAGTGCCCGGCCCCGTTCAGGGACAGTCGCTCGTTGCACGGGGCGATCGAGATCGACCGATCTACTTCGAGGCGCTCGACGCGAACCTCACACGCAACTGGGCGCCGCTGACGGGCCTCATCGCCGGAGGCTGGAAGTACATCGAGCTGCCAATCCCGGAACTGTACGATCTCGCGTCCGATCGGGGCGAGACCGAGAACCGCGCCCAGCAGGATCAGACGCGCACTCGGACGATGGCGGTGCAATTGAAGGAAGCGTCACGAACGCTGGAGGCCTTGGCCGCGGCCACGCCGGCTCCATCCGACCCCGACGCGGCCGCGCGTCTGCGCGCGCTCGGGTACACCTCGTCCGCGTTGCCTCCGGGTGCGCGCAAGTCGCTCTATACGGAAGACGATGATCCGAAGCGGCTCGTCGATCTGAACCGAACCTACACGCGAGGGCTCGAGCTGGCCGCTGCCGGGCAATACCCCAAGGCGCTGGCGCTGCTGGATCGGGCGATCGCGCGGAGAAGCGACTTCGCGTCCGCCTACACCGCAGCCGCCGCGATCTTCATCCAGACCGGTCGTCCGCCCGAGGCTGTCGCCCGCCTCGAAGCCGCCCGCCGGCTTGGGCTCGACACGCCGGAGATCACCGAGCGGCTCGGCGCGGCCCTCCTGGCTGCGGGCCAGCCCGATCGCGTCGTCGAGATCCTCGAACCGTTTGCGAAGAGTGAACGGGCAAGCGCGGACGCGCGGAACACGCTCGCCGTCGCATACGCGCAGACGCGCCGTTCGGATCGGGCGCGGGTGCTCTTCGAAGCCATCGTCGCCACCGACCCGAGCGCGGCCGGTACCTGGAACAATCTCGGGCTCCTGGAGCTGCACGGGGGCCGGCGCGAGGCGGCCACCACCGCGTTCCGCCGTGCGGTTGCGGCGGATCCCCGCTATGGCCCCGCCTGGGAAGGCCTGGGCGCGGCGCTCCTCGATCGCGACCGCGAACAGGCGATCGCCGCCTGGATCAAAGCCGTGGACCTGATGCCGAACGCGTTCGACACGCTCTTCAACGTCGGGATGGTGCTCGCGGATTCTCCCGAGCCAAAACGCGCGCTTCCGTACCTGCGGCGATTCGTCGATACGGCGCCCCGCGATCGGTATGCCCGCGACATCGAGCGCGTGCGGAGCGTGATGGGGAAGATTGAGAGGGGTAGTCGGTAGTCGGTAGTCGATAGTCGCTGGTCGATAGTCCCGACTCATGACTAACGACTCGCGACTAACGACTAACGACTAGCGACTAGCGACTTTTGATCACAACCGTCGCGTCCTGCACGAGGCTGCCGCCCGGCGCCGTGGCTCCCTCGAGGACGACGGCGTGACGGACCGTGAGACCGATCGCTTCCGCCACGAGCAGAATGATGCCGAACGCCAGGACCAGCAGCCCGCTTCGGGCCCGCGCGAATCGCGGCAAAGGAACACGGCCGGCGATGGCGGTGATCGCTATCGCTTGCAGGATCCAGAACACCGGCAGATAGGCGGCCCCGAGCCTCACGTACCCGTAGAAGAGAAGCGAGGACGCGGCGAGCGACGCGAGCGGGCTGAAGATCATCCAGCGGAGACGCTGGCCTTCGGAGCCGCCACGTCGCGCGAGCAGCCACGCACCCCACAGCACGAGCCCGACGTGCACCGGCCAGAGCCAGCGGGCCGATGGATCGGCCTCGTCGACCGGGCGCCGGACACCGTCCGCGCTCGATCCGAGATTCGTCTGCAGGTAGCCGTGGGCGAAGACGCCGGACGTAATCACCGCCTTGCGTCCAACGAGCGCGAGCGCCGCGCCCGGATGATCGATCATCCACCACAGGCCGATCCCGTATCCATGCACGTAGACGTTGTAGACCGATGGCAGCGCGAGATCGAGGTAGCCTTCGTCGAACTGCTTCTCCTCATTGGCCGTTTGGGGCCTGAGGGCGGGCGCGTCGAAGTTGAAGCCGCCGGGCGCGCGTTCGTGATTGGCGTTCGCGAAGTTGAACGCGCCGTAGCTCGTCACCGGCGCGAAGCGGGGAAGTCGTCCCGGCAATCGGTCCGCGCGCGTCTCGTTGAACGTCGAAATGCTCTGCCAGTGCCACACCGTCGTCGGGGTCAGGGTCAGGGCGAACCCGAACGCGTACGTGATCAGCTCCGACCATCGCCGTCGTGCGATCCGGACAAAAGCCAGCCCGAACAACAGCGCGCAGACCGCGAACTCCGGCCGCACCAGGGTCGCGAAACCCGAGACGAGACCGAGAATCCCGGCCAGGCCGGTCGATTGTTGCACCGCCGGCGCGCCGCCCGGCTCGAGCCCGGCCCGTGGCGGTCCGAGAGGCGATGTCGAGTCGGTGGTCCAGCGCCAGGCCAGGAGGACGGCCGCCACCATCAGCAATCCGTAGAGGGCGTCGGCGTTCGGCACACTGCCCTGGACCACGTGAGCGAAGTTGACGATCCCCAGCAGGGGGATCGCCAGCATCGCGCCGCGACCGCAGAAGCGGCCAGCCACGAACGTGGTCAGCCCCACCGAGAGCCCGCTCAGCACTGCGACGAACGCCTTGATCGCCGCCTGGTCCGCCGGCACGCCGGCGAGCGGGTTGAAGCCTTCCAGCCGGAAGAACAGCGAGAGTACGAACGGCCATCCGGGCGGGTGGAACGGGATGCCGTTGTCGAACGGGATGCCCTTCACGAGGTGAGCTGCGTAGTTCAGGTACGCGCGCGCGTCGCCCTCATAAAATGCGCTCGCCGGCGCGTACAGCTCGCCCCATGCGCGCGGGAACCAGAGGCGCACCAGAGTCGCGGCGATCGAGGTTGTGATTGCAGCCGTCCACGCGGAGCGCGATGGAACCGGCTCTGTCGGCGCTCTTGGCTTCATTCGCTGCGGGACCGTGTTGCGGACATTCTGCAAATGATGCCGTCATTGCACGGCATTATGACGATGCGCTGTCAGGACCGTATTCAGGCACACTTCGCCCCGGGGCTACAATGAGGCAATGGGTCTTTTCTCAATCCCCGTTGAGATCGCCAAGCCGGGTAAGAAAACCCGATGGAAGGGCCTGGGCTCGGTGATCGTCGACAGCGGCTCGGAGCTGACGTGGCTGCCCGAAGAGGAGTTGCGCGCGCTCGGCATCGATGTCTTCCGCAAGGACCAGGCGTTCGTCACGGCCAACGGGCAGCAGATCACCCGTGATGTCGGCATCGCCCTCATTCGATCCGCGGAATTCAAGACTGTCGACGAAGTGGTGTTCGCAAAAGACGGCGACCTCCGTCTGCTCGGGGCCCGCACGATCGAGGGCTTCAATGCTCTCGTGGACCCGCGCAAGAAGCTCGTGGCGGGTGGGCCAATTCCCGCCGCGTCAGCACGCACCCCAAGCCGCCGCGAGTCCTTCTTCGTGCCTTCGTGGGACACGCGTCAACACTTCGGATCTTCGCGTACAAACAAATGCCGGGCGCGAGCGCGCCCAGCATAAAGTGTATCGCTCCTTCCGCCTGAAGGCGGAAGTCACAAGACCCAGAAGACCTTAGAACTCGAACCGCGCGCCGAGCATCGCCGTCCTCGGGTCGAGGGTGGCGATGATGCGGTTGTAGTTCGCGCCGTTGTTCAGGAAGAAGTTCGTCACGGCGTTCGAGTTCAGCGAGTTGAACAGGTCAGCCATCAACGTGAGCCTGTACCGGTCGACCTTGAACGACTTGTCCACACGGAAGTCGAGGAGCGGGGTCGTGTCGGATCGGGTGCCCTCGATGTTCTCGGCAAAGAACGACACCGCGCCGGCGTTCGGAAGCGATGCCTGAATCACGCGCACGTAGTTGAACCCGCTCTGCGCGCGCAGGTTCGTCGCGAAGCCGATTCCGTAGGGGAACACGTACCGACCCAGCACGTGGCCCTGCCAGTTCGAGTTGTTTTGACGATTGGCGATCGACGGATATGCGAACTGGGTCTGGTTGTAGGCGATGGCAATCGGGTCGCTAGCTAGCGGGCTCGTGCTTCGGCCATTGGCGTTCCGGAGCTCGTCGCGCCACTGGTAGTCGAAGCTGCTCTGGAAGAACAGCCCGCCCCCAAACCGCTTCTGGAAGGCGAACTGGAGGGTGTCGTAGTTGTAGTTCCCTCCACCCACGCTGTCCGGAATGTTCTGCACGACGTTCCGGACGCCCAGGCCCGCAGGAATGTCCATCAGCGAGAAGGTCTGGTTGGTGACGGTCGTGCTGCCAAA
>JACOUA010000399.1 GCA_016178075.1 Acidobacteriota bacterium | reverse complement strand
CTCTGAAGGTCGGCTGCGCGGCTGGATCCGTGGGTGCTGGCTGCTGGCCGGTGGCGCCGGAGGTGGCGGTCAGGACAATCGTGATGCTGAGCAGGAATGCGCAACGCATCGTCGTTGCAGGCTGAGCTGATGACTGAGAGCCGACAGCTGAAAGCCGAAAGCCGAAAGCTTGCATATGTTACCTTACCTAAGGCCAGCTAAAAGATTCGGTAGTGGGACCCGCTACCAGATTCCGCGACGCGGCGTGGCGAATCAGAAGGAGTCACTGCAATCATGAAGCGAGTCGCCTTCTCGTGTGGCGTCCTGCTCTTGCTCGCGGGGCTGGGCACTCCCGCCCAGCTACTGGCAGCTCAAGGAACCCGTACCGGAATCTTGACGGGGAACATCCGCGACGCTCAGGGCCTCACCCTGCCTGGAGTCGCCGTCACGGCGCGGTCGCCGGCGCTCCTCGGCGCGCGGACGACCGTGAGCGGGACAAGCGGGATCTATCAGCTGCGCGGCCTCCCGCCGGGGGAATACTCGGTTCAGTTCGAGCTCGGCGGGATGAAGCCGGTCGAGGAGAAGGCGCTCGTGGAGCTCGGGCGTGAGACCGCGCTGGACGTGCGGATGAGCGTCGAAGGCGTTCAGGAACAGATCACGGTCACGGCTGAAACACCGTCCGTCGTGCGGACGACAAGCGGAGGCGCCAACTACGTCCACAAGGAGATCGACACGCTGCCGACCGGCCGCACGCTGGTCGGCATCGCGAACCTGGCGCCCGGGCTGACCAACAACACGCCGAACGCAAATCAGGTCACGATCTCCGGAGCGTTCGCGTACGACAATGTGTTCCTCGTCGACGGCGTCGACATCAACGACAATCTTTTCGGGTCGCCGCACGCGCTCTTCATCGAGGATGCGATTCAAGAAACGCAGATCCTCACCTCGGGGATCCCCGCGGAGTACGGCCGCTTCTCGGGCGGCGTCGTCAACGCCATCACCAGGAGCGGGGGGAACAGCTTCTCCGGGAGCTTTCGCGTGAACGGGTCGAATCCCTCGTGGGCGGGCCAGAACCCGTTCGAGAAATCCAGCGGCACGGCCCGGTCGCGAAAGATCAACTTCACGTTCGAAGGGACCTTCGGCGGCCCGATCAGCCGCGATCGGCTCTGGTTCTTCACGGCGGGGCGATCGGAGAAGACCACCCAGACCGTCACGCTCAGCCAGACCGGCCAGCAGTTCGACGATGTCAACACGAACCGGCGCGGCGAGATCAAGCTGACCGGGACCGTTCGGACAAACCACACCGTCTTCGGCAGCTTCGTCGGCAATCCCAGCGATCGGATCCGGCGCACGTTCGACTTCACGATCGACAAGGCCGGGATCATTCATCCGGAGTTTCCGAACCGGGGCCTCGTCGCCGGCTACCGCGGCGTCATCAGGCGGACGCTGTTCGCCGAGGCGCAGTACTCGCAGAAGACGCTCGAGTTCAGGGATTTCGGCGGCACCAGCACGACCCTCGTGGATTCGCCGTTCTTCACCGCGAGCCAGCAGCTCGGCCACTACAACGCACCGTATTTCGACACGAGCGATCCCGAGCAGCGCAACAACCGTCAGATCACCGGAAGCCTCTCGTGGTTTCTGGGCGGCAAAGGGGTTGGGAGCCACGACCTCAAGGGCGGCGTGGAGCTGTTCCGCAGTCAACGAACCGGCGGGAACTCGCAGTCGCCGACAGGGTACGCTTTCGATGCCGACTACCTCACGGACGGAGCCGGCAGGCCCATTTACGATTCGAACGGGTTTCTCATCCCGGTCTTCATCTTCGGCGAAAGCCTCATCGAGCAGTGGGTGCCGGTGAAAGGGGCCACGCTGAACATCACCACGACGTCGCTGTACCTGCAGGATCGGTGGGCGCCGACGAGCAGGCTGTCGTTCGATCTGGGTGTCCGCTACGAGCGCGTGCGTGGCAAGGCCACGGGCGACCTCGTCACCGCCGATACCAACACGATCGTCCCCCGGCTGGCGGCGAGCCTCGACGCCCGCGGCAACGGGAGATACGTGGTTCAAGCCACCTACGGGCACTACTCGGGCAAATACAGCGAAGCCCAGTTCGGGACCAACACGAACGTGGGCAACCCGAACGGCCTCTTTGGCGTGTACGTCGGGCCGAATGGGCAGGGCCGGGGTTTCGCGCCGGGATTCAGTCCGAGCAACTATCTGACCGTCGACGGATCGTTCCCGACAGCCAACGTCTTCTTCGACAAAGGGCTCTCGTCACCGATTACGCGCGAGTTCTCGGCCGCCCTCGGCGTCACGCTGAGAAAAGGCTTCCTCAAGGGCCAGTTCCTGATGCGCGACATGAAGAACTTCGTCGAGGACTTCATCTCGCTCTCAACCGGAGCGACGACGGTGGTTCGCAACGGCGTCAACTTCGGGACGTTTCAGAACCGGCTCTATCAGAACACCGACGACCCGAAGCGGTATTACAAGGGCATCGTCTTCCAGGGTCGCTACGATCTGAAGAACGGCTGGGCCGTCCACGGTCACTGGACGATGCAGGTCGACAATAACGGGAACTTCGAAGGTGAAGCCACGAACCAGCCGGGCATCTCGTCCGTGCTCGGAGACTATCCACAAGCGTTCACAAAGGCGCGTCACTTTCCCGAGGGGCGCCTGAACGACTTCCAGCGCCACAAGGGGCGGGTCTGGACGATCTACAGCCTCGGGCTCGGGCGGATGGGCGACGCCGATCTCGCCGCCCTGTACCGGTACGACTCTCCCCTCACCTTCAGCTATGTGGCGACCAATGTCGGGCTCTCGGTCACCCAGCGCACTCGGCTGGCGAACTACGCCACGCGCCCGACGTCGCAAGCGATCTTTTTCGGCGCCCGAGGCGCCGGGGAGTTCAATCCCTCACACCTCGTCGATGTCGCGGCAACCTACACGCTGCCGAGGTTATCGCTCGTCCGATCGGCCAGACCGTGGGTCAAGTTCGAAGCACGAAACCTCTTCAACAGAGCGCCGCTCATCGGCTTCAACACGACCGTGACCCCCGATCCTCTCAGCCCCCGCGATGAGCTCGGGCTGCCGACCGGCTACCTCAAGGGGCCCCGCTTCGGCCAGGGCACCGCAAGCGGGCACTATCCCACGCCGCGCACGTATCTCGTGTACGCGGGGATACGTTTCTGAGATTATGGGCACGTGCATTTGAGAATCTGGTAATTGGGAATTTGGTGATTGATTGTTGATTGGGCGACTGGGTGATTGCTGATTTATTGACAATTCGCAATAAGTCGTCAATCAACAATCATCCAATCGACATTCGATCACCAGATTCTCAATCACCAAATTTTCAAATGCCCGTTATTTCTTCAGTTGTTCTATCATCGCCTTCGCCTGGGCGGCTTCACCGGAGGTGGGCTCGGCGCTCATCACCTTCTCCATGTACTTCAGCGCGCCTTCCTTGTCGCCCTTGTTGAGCGCGACGAGGCCGAGCTTGAAGAGCGGCTTCCCCCACGCGGCGTCCATGTCGGTCGCGCGCTGATACCACTTGGCCGCTTCGTCGATCTCGCCTTTCGCGAACTTCACCTCACCCAGGTTGTAGAACACCTCGCGGCTCGCGGTGGTGGCCTCGGCCGCCGCGAGCAGCGTCAGCTCGGCCGCCTTGAGGTCGCCCTTCTCCAGGTTGGTCATCCCGACGGCGATCTTGGCGCGCTCGTTGTTCGCGTCGGCCTTGAGGACTTCCTGATAGGCGGCGAGCGCTTTGTCGTACTCCTTCTTTTGCCGGTACGCGTTGCCGATCTGCAGGTTGATGACCGCGAGCGTCGGCGCCTTCGCCACGATCGCCTGATAGGCGACGATCGCCTGATCGTACTGCCCGGCGCTGTAGAACTTCTCCGCCGCGTCGAGCTCCGCCTGGAGCTCCTTGGCGTTCACGCCCGCCAGCGCGCCGAGCCCCGCGGCGGGCGCGCCTTTCTGCAGATTGAAGTTGATCGGCGGATTCGGCGTTCCGAGCGTCGCGACCGGGGCCTGTCCCGAGACGGGTTGAAACCCTGGCGCTTCGCAGGTGAAGGTCCAGCGGCCGCTTCGAAGCCCGATCATCGACCATCGACCCTTGTCGTCGGAGACGGCTGTAAAGGTGCTGGGCGTGGCCTGCGGGTTCTCCGCCTTGATCGTGGCTCCCTTGATTGGCTGGCCGGCCTCGTCCTTCACCTGTCCGCCGACCCGACCGGTCTGCGCAATGGCGGGCGAGGCGACGAACGAAATCAATACGAGCATGAAGACCGCGTCGCGCAGCGACGCGGCAAGGCCAAAGCCGGGGCCCCCAACGCGGCAGCCGCGTTGGGGTGGAAGGGCCGTCGCGCGAAGCGCGTAAAGCGCCTGGGGCCAACGGGGATCGAGGGGTCCCCGAATCAGACAATGAGCAGCCGCGGAGCCCGCTCGAAACTCTCGGGTTGGGCGGAGCGGCCGCCCCAGGCGCACTGAAATCGTCGTCAATCGCAGACGCATGCTCCTTGTCTCCCTATAGATGAATGCAACTGGTCGCGCCGCCTCGGCGCATGCCTAAAGGCCTGCGCTACCGCTGCTTTTGGAGTATATGCTACCTCGGGATTTGGGATTCGGGGCTCGG
>JACOUA010000398.1 GCA_016178075.1 Acidobacteriota bacterium | reverse complement strand
TACCTGACGGGCGGGGCGACGGCCGTGCTCGAGGGCTGGCGCGACTCCACGATCGACATCGATCTCAAGATCGTACCCGACCGCGATCCCTTGCTGCGGGCGATTCCCCGCCTCAAAGAGACGCTGCAGATCAACGTCGAGCTGGCATCGCCCGACGACTTCATCCCGGTACGCGAGGGATGGCCGGATCGCAGCCCCTTCGTGGCCCGTGAAGGCCGGGTTTCGTTCCATCATTTCGAGCTCTTGGCGCAGGCGCTCGCCAAGATCGAGCGCGGGCACACGCAGGACCTGGCCGACGTCGACACCATGTTGCGCCGGGGCCTCATCGCCCCGGCGGGCCTGGTGGAGTACTTCAGCGCGATCGAGCCGATGCTGTATCGGTACCCGGCGATCGATGCGGCGTCGTTTCGGCAGGCCGTGGTGGATGTGGCAAAAGGCGGGAGGTGAACGGAATGAGAGGTCTGCTTATGTCACGAGCGATCGCCCGGGCGATCGCGCTGCGTACTCTTTCCCCGAGACGATGCGCTGTATCTCGGCCATGATGGCGTCGATCTCGTCGAACGTATTGTAGAAGTGCGGCGAGATCCGGATGCCGACGCCCGGCCGATAGTCCACGAGGAAGTCCCGCTCTTTCAACACGCGTGACACCGCCATCCCGTCGGGCACCTGGACCGCCACGGTGCCGGCCAGTCGCTCCGGATCACGGGACGCGACGGTCGTGAACCCGTGACAATCGACCAGATCCAGCAGGCGCGCGGTCATCTTCTTCGATTTCGCGCGAATCCGATCGACCCCAACCTCTTGAACGATCTCCAACCCTGGAATCGCCGCGTAGTACGCCGGAATGGCCGGTGTGCCGTTCATCATCCCCATCGCGTCGTCGCGCCGGTCGAGCGCGTCGATGTCGAAGGCGAACGGATTTCGGTTCGCGAGCCACCCCGTGTAGCGCGGCCGAACCTGCGACCGTAAAATGGGACGCGTGTACAGGAACGAGTTGCCGGGCCCGCCGCACAGCCATTTCAGGCAGCCACCAACCGCGAAGTCGACCCCGAGGGCCGAGACGTCCAGCGGGATGATCCCGGCCGACTGATAGGCGTCGAGCACCACGAGCGCACCGACTTGGTGGGCCCGGCGGACCACCGGCTCCGGGTCCATGATGTACGAGCTGCGAAAGAGCACGTGCGAGAGCGCGACCAGCGCGGTCCGGTCGTCGATCGCGGCCAGCAATCGATCGATCGCGACGGAGTAGTCGGGTTCCCCCGGGACGATCTCCAGCTCGAAGCCGAGGTCGGCGTGCGCGCGATACAGATAGATCAACGAAGGGAAATCCATCTCGAGGCACACGATCTTCCGCCGCGTCGCCGCGCGTGGGCCGACCGGAACCGGCAGCGTGGAGAGCACGACCATCTGGGCGGTCGTGACGTTCTCGTGCATGCTGACCGAACCCGGCGGCGCGCCGATCATGCCGCCAATCCGATCGCCGACCTCCTGCGCCATCTCCCACCAGCGGTCTTCCCAGGCCCGGACGCCGCGCGTCGCCCATGAGGTGGCATAGTCCGCCAGGCTGTCCGCGGTCTTGCGCGGCATGGCGCCCAGCGAGTTGCTGATCAGGTAGACCGAGCGCGACAGGATCGGAAACTCAGGCCGCCACTTTTCAAGGTCGTCCATGCCGCAAAGTGTATCATCCGGTGTGATCACTAAATCACCAAATGCCTGCAATGCCCCGCGGCTGGGAAGGGTGGGACGCCTACGCGCGCTTCTATGACTGGGAGAACGCCCGGACGATGGGGCGGCGCGATGTCGCGTTCTGGCAGCGGCTGGCCGCCCGCAGCGCAGGCCCGGTGCTCGAGCTCGGATGCGGGACCGGCCGCGTGGCCGTCCCGGTGGCTCGACGCGGCGCCCGCGTCGTGGGCGTCGATCGCTCCACCGAGATGCTGGCCAGAGCGCGCGCTCGTGCGCAGCGAGCTCGCCTCGGATCCCACCTGACGTTGGTCCGCGCCGACATCTGTCATCTGCCGTTTTCGTCGCCAGGCCCGTTCACGCTGGTGATGGCGCCCTACGGCGTGCTCCAGTCGCTTCTCTCGGACACCGATCTCGACGGGGCGTTGGAGGCCGTGTCGCGCGCCTCCGCTCGCCGCGCCGTGTTCGGCATCGACCTCGTACCGGACCTTCCCGCGTGGCGGGAATGCACGAATGAGATCAGCCTGCGGGGTCCGTTTCGCACTGGCGCCGGGCGGGGTCGGCTGACGCTCGTCGAGAGCGTCCGCCAGGATCGGGCGCGGGCCCGCACGATTTTCGAGCAGGAATACATCGAGTTGCGCGGTCGCGCCCACCGCCGCCATCGTTTTACCCTCACCTTCAGAACCGTCGGTGTTCCTGAGCTGTGCAAGCGGCTGGCGTCGACTGGCTTTGCCGTCGAGGCCGTCCTCGGGGACTACGACGGGTCGCCGTGGGACGCGGGCGCCGAGGTCTGGCTCATCCTCGCGCGTCGGCGGTGACGGTCCCACGCTCACCACCGAGCTCACAAAGGCCCCAGAGAAGAAAAGCCACAAGGACTCGGTGGGCTCTGTGGTGAGGACCTGGCCGCGCGTGGTAAGATCTCCACGTTTTTCAGGCTTTTCTGGAGCGATCGGCATGTCCGGCCATTCCAAGTGGCACTCCATCAAGCACAAGAAGGGCGCGGCTGACGCCAAACGCGGCAAGATCTTCACGCGCCTCATCAAGGAACTGACCGTGGCCGCCCGGAACGGCGGAGGCGATCCCGACTCCAACCCGCGGCTCCGGACGGTCGTGGCCGAAGCCAAGGCGCAGAACATGCCCGCTGAGAACATCAAGCGCGCCATCCGGCGCGGCACGGGCGAGGAGCCGGGGCTCACCTACGAAGAGGTCACCTACGAGGGCTACGGGCCCGGGGGGGCGGCGCTCATGATCGACGTCCTCACCGACAACAAGAACCGGACGGTCGGCGAGCTGCGGCACTTGTTGTCGAAGCACGCCGGCAACCTGGGTGAGACGCACAGCGTGGCGTGGATGTTCGAGAAAAAAGGCTCCATTGTGATCGAGAAGGCGAAGGCGACGGAAGAAACGCTGATGGACGCCGTTCTCGAGGCCGGCGCGGACGACATGCGGGACGACGAGAGCAACTGGGAGATCACGACATCGCCCGAGGTGTTCCAAACCGTGCTCGACGCCATCAAGCAGCTCGGCATCGAGCCTGCGACGGCGGAAGTCGCGATGCTGCCGCAGAACTACGTCAAGCTCGAAGGCAAGGCGGCGCAGCAGATGCTCAAACTGATGGACGTGATCGAGGACCACGACGATGTGCGGCACGTGTGGTCCAATTTTGACATCGCGGAAAAGGAGATCGAGGCCTCACTCGCGTGAAGGTCTTTGGGATCGACCCGGGCTCGGCGCGGACCGGGTACGGCTGCGTTGAGACCGACGGCACCCGCCATCGCCTGCTCATCTGCGGCGCCATCACACCGCCCCCCACGGCCAGCTTTCCCGATAAACTGCGCCTCCTCCATCGCGAGCTCCTCGCGCTGCTCGAGGAGTGCGGGCCGGCGTGCGTGGCCATCGAGAACATCTTTCACGCGGCGAACGTGCGGAGCGCGCTGAAGCTCGGGCACGCGCGCGGCGTGGCGCTGCTCGCCGCGAGCGAGGCGGGGCTGCAGGTCGTCGAGTACTCGCCGGCCGAGATCAAGCGCGCGGTCGTCGGCTACGGCCGCGCCGAGAAGGCGCAGGTGCAGGAGATGGTGCGGCTGCTGCTCGGGCTGAGACTGGCGCCCTCACCGCATGACGTGGCGGACGCGCTCGCGGTCGCGATCTGTCACATCCACACCAACAGTGGCGCGAAGTCGTCGCGTGGAGCCCGCGGCGCGCGCGCGGCCACGAGCTGGCGGCGGCTCAGGCCGGCCGATCTGTCAGCCTTGTCGGGGCGGATTCGCGGATGATCGCGTTTTTGCGCGGCCGGCTCCTGACCAAGGCCCCCACCCGACTGGTCGTTGACGTGCAGGGCGTCGGCTACGACGTGCACGTCCCGCTCTCGACGTTCTATCGGCTGCCGGAGCCCGGCGACGAGGTGTCGCTGCGCATCCACACGCACGTGCGCGAGGACGCGCTCGCCCTGTTCGGCTTCGTCACGGATCTCGAGCTCCAGATTTTCGATCGGCTCATCTCGATCAGCGGCGTGGGTCCCAAGCTCGCGCTCGCGACGATGTCGGGCATCGAGCCGCCGGATCTGGTCGGCGCGGTGCAACGCGGCGACGTGGCACGGCTCACGGCCATCCCCGGCGTCGGGCGCAAGACGGCCGAGCGCATCGTCCTCGAGCTGAAAGACAAGCTCGCGGCGGTGCGGCTCGAGGCGACCGACCAAGACGGCGTCGAGGAGCAGGGACGGCCGGACGATCTGCGCCGGGACCTGCTGTCGGCCCTGCTGAATCTGGGCTATCATCGACCGCTCGCCGAGCGCGCGGTGGACACGGCCCTCAAGGGTACGCCGCCCGGTGCCGCCGTGACGTTCGAGCAAACGCTGCGACAGGCCTTGCGGGCGCTCTCACGATAGGCTCATGGCTTATGGCTTAGGGCTCAAGCAGGAGCTTTTCATGATCCTTGAGCCATAAGCTTTTGAGCCGGTCCTGAGCCCTGAGCCATGAGCCCTGAGCCTTCTTCAAGCCGCCTCGTGAGCGCTGTGCGGGTCGAGGATGACGCGCAGTTCGAAGCTGGACTTCGACCCCGGACGCTCGACGAGTACATCGGCCAGGATCGGATCCGCGAGAACCTTCAGGTGGCGATAGCGGCGACACGCCAGCGCGGCGAGGCGCTCGACCACGTACTCCTGTACGGCCCGCCCGGTCTCGGCAAGACCACGCTCGCCTATGTCGTGGCGAACGAGCTGGGCGTGCCGATTCGGGCGACCGCGGGGCCGGTGTTGGAGCGGCCCGGCGATCTGGCGGCGATTCTGACGAACCTGCGCGAGCGCGAGGTGCTGTTCATCGACGAGATCCACCGCATGGCGCCGGCGATCGAGGAGATCCTCTATCCAGCGATGGAGGACTACCAGCTCGACATCGTGATCGGTCAGGGGCCGAGCGCGCGATCGGTGAAGGTGCCGCTGCAGAAGTTCACGCTCGTCGGGGCGACCACGCGCACGGGCCTGCTGACCTCGCCGCTCCGGTCGCGGTTCGGGATCGTGCATCGTCTCGACTTCTACACGGACGCGGATCTCGAGGAAATCGTGCGGCGGTCGGCGCGGATCCTGCACGTCGAGATCGACGACGCGGCGGCGGCCGAAATCGCCGGGCGATCGCGTGGGACGCCGCGCGTCGGCAACCGGCTGCTGCGACGCGTCCGCGACTATGCGCAGGTGCGGGCGGAGGGCCAGATCACGATTCCGGTCGCACTGGCCGCGCTCAAGCTGCTCGAGGTCGACGAGCACGGGTTCGACGAGGTCGATCGCCGGCTGCTCCGGATCATCATCGACAAATTCGGCGGCGGGCCGGTCGGGATTAACACGATCGCGGCGGCCATCAGCGAGGAGAAGGACGCGATCGAGGACATCTACGAGCCGTTCCTGATCCAGATTGGGTTCCTCGATCGCACGCCGCGCGGGCGCGTGGCCACGCCGCGCGCGTACGAGTTCTTCGGCCTCACGGCTCCCGCCCGGAGCTCCACCCTCTGGTGAGCCGGACGTGGAGTGTTGTGCCAAACCGGCGGCGAGCGTGAACGAGCCGCCCGCCTACGCTCTTCGAGCTTCCGCCTTCGCTGAAGCTACGGCGGACCGCCGAAGCCTTGGCGGAGGCTGGTCGGCGAGGTCTCGCCGTAGATTTGGCGAAGGCGGATGGCAGATGGTGGGGCCGAGCGCGACCGCCCCGCCGCACCTATAAGATGCCTGATCGATCGGGATCCGCGTGTCTTCGGCGCGTCCATATCGCCGCGCTCGCGACCTACGTGCCACCCCGCGTCCTCACCAACGCCGACCTCGAGAAGATGGTCGACACGAACGACGAATGGATCGTCCAGCGCACCGGTATTCGAGAGCGGCATATCGTGGAGCGCGGCGTGGCGACGTCGGATCTCGCCAAGGAGGCCGCGCTGGCCGCGATCTGTCAGGCGGGCCTGACCCCGGACGACATCGACCTCATCATCGTCGGCACCACGACGCCGGACACGATTTTTCCGAGCACGGCCTGCCGGGTGCAGCACAAGATTGCGGCGAGCCGGGCCTGGGGCTTCGATCTCGGCGCAGCCTGTTCCGGGTTCACGTACTCGCTCACCGCGGCCGCCCAGATGGTGGCGACCGGCGCTCATCGCCACGCGCTCGTCATCGGCGCCGACGTGATGTCGAGCATCATCGATTATCAGGACCGGGCGACGTGCGTGCTGTTCGGCGACGGCGCCGGCGCCGTCATCGTCTCTCCGATGAACGCCCCGGTTCCGGATGGTGAGCTCGGCATCATCGATTTCGCGCACGAGATCGACGGCAGCGGAGGGCCGGCTCTGTGCATGCCGGCCGGCGGCAGCCTGCGGCCCGCGTCGCGCGAGACCGTGGACGAGCGCCTGCACTTCGTCAAGCAGGACGGGCAGGCGGTCTTCAAGTTTGCAGTCCGGAAGACGGAAGAGATCTGCCGGCGTCTGCTCGAACGGCACGGGCTGACGCCCGCCGACGTCGATCTGTTCGTGTCCCACCAGGCCAATCGCCGCATCATCGAGTCCGCGGCCAGCCGGCTCGAGCTCCCGGCCGATCGGGTCGTGATCAATATCGATCGCTACGGCAACACCACGGGGGCCACGATTCCGCTGGCGCTGAACGACGCGCGGGCGGCGGGCCGGTTGAACGCAGGCGACCTCGTGCTCATGGCGTCGGTCGGGGCGGGCTTCACGGTCGGGGCCGTTCTGGTGCGGTGGTCGATCTGAGCCCTGAGCCTGCCCGTGGTTCTGATTCCGTTCGTCCTCCTCGGCTGGGTGATTGTCAGGTTGTGGGGCTCGTTGTGAGGAAGCGCCGACGCCATCCGGGCCGCATCTTCCTGTTGTCGCCCGCCAACTGCGGCGGGGAGCGCGCCCGACTCATCTTTTCGGAGCGCGCGAAGTTCCCGCTGGCGCAGCAGCTCCGATCCCGCGAGGGCGCGCCGCTTGGCGACGTCTTCAGCTTTGTCAGCGGTCTGTACTTTCGCGGCAAGCTGACCTATGCGAGGACGTTCGCCCAACCGCCGACGGGAAGTGGCGTCCTGGTCATCACCGCCGGTGCCGGGCTGCTGTCGCCCGATACCGCGATCACGCTCGACGCCCTGCGCACGTTCGCCTGCGTGGACGTCAGCGCCGCCAATCTCGGGTATCGCGGCCCGCTCGAAGAAAGCGCCCGTGCCCTGAGGCGGCGCATCGGCGCGGCGTGCGAGGTCGTGCTGCTCGGCAGCATCGCCTCCGGGAAATACGTCGATGTCCTGGCGACGATCTTCGGCCGCAGGCTGCTGTTTCCCCCCGACTTCGTCGGGCGCGGCGATATGAGCCGCGGCGGCCTGCTGCTGCGATGCGTGGCGGCCGGCCGCGAGCTCGACTACGTGCCGGTCGTCGGCTCGGTCCGGCACGGCGCGCGCCCGCCGCGCCTCGGGTCCTACAGCGAGTTCATCGGCCACCGCTTATCGCGAGGGTAGCAGCCGGACGATGGCTCGAAGCGCGACCCGCCTCCACATCCCAAAGGACGCGACCGATGCCCGGCTGGCCATCGACGAGCGTGAGGTGCCGCTCACCAATCTGCGGAAGATCTTCTGGCCGGGTCTCGGCCTCACCAAAGGCGATCTGATCCAGTACTACGCGGACGTCGCTCCCGTGCTCCTTCCTCACATCCACGATCGCGCCATGGTCATGAAGCGATACCCCCACGGGATTGCCGGTGACTTCTTCTTCATGAAGCGGGCGCCGCACGCGAGACCGGCGTGGATCGAGATCTGCCGCATCACGCACTCGTCCGGCAACGTGATCGATTTTCCGATGATCCAGGATCTGTCCTCTCTGCTCTGGGTCATCAACCTGGGATGCATCGATTTGAACCAGTGGTACGCGACGTGTGACGATGTGGACAGGCCCGACTACGTGCACTTCGACCTGGATCCGGGCGAGGGGGCCGGCTTCGATCGCGTGCTGGAGACCGCTCGTGTCGTGCGGGGGGCGCTCGAAGGCCTCAAGCTGCCCTCGTTCGTGAAGACGACGGGGTCGAGGGGCCTGCACGTCTATGTGCCAATCGTTCGTGGGCCAGTCCAGAAGGACGTCTGGAGTTTCGCGAAAGCGCTGGCGGTCGAGCTTGCGGCGCGCCACGCGAGCCTGATGACGGCCGAGTACCGCGTCGCCAGACGGCCGAGGGGCCGCGTGCTCGTCGACTACAACCAGAACGCGTGGGGCCGGACGCTGGCGTCTATCTACTCAGTGCGGCCTCGGCCGCGCGCGACGGTGTCGACACCGGTGACGTGGGAGGAAATCGACGCCGGCATCACGATTGAGGATTTCAGGGTGGACAACGTGCCGTCGCGCGTCGGGAAGCTGGGCGACCTCTGGGCGCCGCTGCTACACCCGCGCGGGCGCGTTGAGCTCCGACGTTACCTTGGAGGAACTGAGAAGTAATTCGACAGATGTTCACCATCGCGACCTGGAACGTCAACGGCATCCGTGCCCGTGAGACGCAGCTCCAGGAGTGGATCGAGCGGGAGCGCCCCGACGTCATCTGCCTGCAGGAGATCAAGGCTTCGTCGGCACAGGTGCCGGCCGCGCTGTGCGAGATGGAGGGGTACTGGTGCTACTGGCACGGCGAGAAAGGCTACTCAGGCGTTGGCCTGCACATCCGCAAGGAGAGCTGCGCCGAGCGCCCCGTCTTCTCCCATCCACCCTTCGACTACGAAAACCGAATCGTCACGACGCAGATCGGAGGCTTGACGGTCGGATCGGTGTACGTCCCGAATGGTGGAAAAGATTTCGACGCCAAGATGCGCTTCCTCGACGCGCTGGAGCACTTCGTCGCCGCCTTCGAGGCCACCGGCGCGCCGGTCGTGTTATGCGGCGATCTGAACATCGCCCGGACGGACCGCGACGTGCACCCCAAGGAGCGCAAGCCCGGCATCATCGGACAGCGGCCCGACGAGCGTGCGCTCCTCGAACGGATCATCAGCCATGGTCTCGTCGACGTCGGGCGCGCCCTCGACCCCGACAACGACAACCTCTTTACCTGGTGGGCGCCGTGGCGCAATTTGAGGCAGCGGAATATCGGCTGGCGGCTGGACTACGTCCTCGCCTCCGAGTCACTGGCGCGCGGGGCGATCGAGTGTCCGGTGCAGCGCGAGGTGGGGACGAGCGATCACGGACCCGTCATGGCGAGGTTTAGCGGACAGACCCTCGAACTCTGGGGCGTGATCCGCCACGCGACCTCGGTCGATCCGCGAACCCCGAATCCGCGAACCCCAAATCCCGAACCCCGAACCCCGTCGCTGTTCGAGTAGTCACGACCGACGAACCCCGTCGCGTGTGTCGTCGCCCTTATGAATGACCCGCTGGATTTCCTCCAGCAGCTCGTCGAGGAAGCACGGTTTCGTGACGAACCCGTCGCATCCGGCCCGGCGGGCCCGCTCGGCGTCGCCTGGGAGCGAATGCGCGGTGACGGCGACGATGGGAATGCGATGCGTGAGCGGATCCGCCTTCAACCGGCGCGTGACCTCCCAGCCGTCGATGCCGGGCAGCGAGAGGTCCATCAGGATGACGTCCGGCATGAGCGCCCGCGCGCGATGGAGCGCCTCGAATCCGTCGCTCGCCTCCGCGGCCTGGTAGCCGAGAAACGACAGATACTCGACGCACATCTCGCGGCCGTCCTGAAAATCGTCGACGACGAGCACCAACCCACCTTGGGCGGACTGGTGTCGCATCGGCTTCGGCGCCTTCGCGCCCCTCTGAGATTTTTCTTCAGGGCTCACGCACGTCCCAGCCTTCTTGGTCACGCGGCGATCACCTTCAGCGCGAGGCTGCCAGGAGCGGGAGGTCGGCTCGTCCCGACCGATGGGTCCAATCCCGGATCGCCCTCGTCACGGAGCGTCACGTGTCGGCGGGATCGTCGATCCATCGACTCGATCGTCGGCCTGACCATGCTCACCTTCGTCATCGCCAGCTCGGCCGACGACCCTCCTGCACTGGCAGGAGATGGCCCTGATGGCCGAGCTTACGATGCATAGCGGTGCAAGACTGCCGCCAACCGGAAGGGATCGTGAACGTCACAGACTTCGAGTACGAGCTGCCATCTGACCTGATTGCGCAGCATCCGCCGGAGGTGAGGGGGGAGTCGCGCCTGTTGGTGCTCGACCGATCGTCCGAGGCCATCACCC
Organism: Acidobacteriota bacterium; assembly: GCA_016178075.1. GTDB lineage: Bacteria > Acidobacteriota > Vicinamibacteria > Vicinamibacterales > JACQTH01 > JACQTH01. Next base: position 18,988 of record JACOUA010000398.1, on the reverse strand, counting down.
ACGCGCGGTTCCGCCACCTTCCTGAGCGGCTGCGTCCTTCCGACTTGATGGTGCTCAATGACACTCGTGTATTCGCGGCACGCCTCATCGGGCGGCGGGTCGCGAGCGGAGGGCAGGTCGAATGCCTCCTGCTGAGGCAGCTCGACGGCGATCACTGGGAAGCGCTGGTCCACCCGGGTCGCAAGCTGCGGCCCGGAAGCCGCATCGAATTCGTGGCTCGCGCCGAGAGCCTCCGCGGGTCGGCCGGCCCGTCGCTGCAGGCGGAGATCCTCGAACAGCGGTTCTTTGGCCGGCGCGTCATCCGGCTGTGGACCGAAGGCCCGGAGTCCGTGGAGGCGATCATCGACGCGATCGGCCACGTGCCGCTCCCCCCGTACATCAAGAGAGCGGACGCCTTGGACGATCGCACGCGGTATCAAACTGTGTACGCCGGCGCGCGCGGATCGGTGGCGGCGCCGACCGCGGGCCTGCACTTCACGGACGACATGCTCGCGTCGCTCGAACGGCGGGGTGTCGAGCATGCGAGCCTGACGCTCCATGTCGGGTACGGCACCTTCAAGCCGGTTCGGGTCGAGCGTGTCGAGGATCACGAGATCGATCCCGAGCCGTTCGAACTGTCGTCGTCCGCCGCGTCGGCCGTCAATCGAGCTATGGATGAGGGGCGCCGCGTTCTGGCGGTGGGGACCACGACCACTCGCGCGCTGGAGACGGCGGCGCGTGCCGATGGCAGAGTGATGGCTGGACGCAGCACGACCGACCTCTTCATCTATCCCGGATTCGAGTTCCGGGTGGTCGGCGCGCTCCTGACGAACTTCCATCTCCCACGATCGTCGCTCCTGATGCTCGTGGCGGCGTTCGCGGGGCGCGAGCGGGTGCTCGCGGCGTACTGCGAGGCCGTGCGCGAGCAGTACCGGTTCTACAGCTACGGCGACGCGATGCTCATTCTTTAGGGATCAGGGGTCAGGGGCCAGGGAGGAGGGGGCTCGGGAACGGGGGTTGGGCCGCCTTTGTTCGCTGCGCCTCAGCGGACAGCGAACGTCGGCGAGCCTCGCCGAAGCGCGAAGCGCGAAGGCGGGATTCGTGAGTTGGGAAAAGCCGTTCGTTGTCCAAGAAGAAGCCGACCTCCGTAAGCAGATTGACTCGATTCAGGCCGGAGACGGGGACCCGGATCGCAAGGCGCGGCACGTGGCGCGCAGGACGAACGATTTGAAGGAGAACGCCCGCCTCCAGGCCACCGCTGCCTATCAGGCCGCGGCGGCGTACTGGAACATCGGCGCCCGCGACGCGGCCGCCGCCTACGCCCAGCGCGCCGCGCAGCACGAGCAGTTCCGCGAGCTGGCGGAGAAGCTGCTCGCGAAAGAACTCTCCCGGGTTCCCGGTCCCTGATCCCTGACCCCTGATCCCCCGTTCTGGTATGCTCTCGTCCGCATGAAATTCCCGTACGAGGAATTCGACCTCACGGGCCTGCGGACCTATCCGCTTGCGTCGCGCGAGAGCAAGGCCAAACGCGACGATTTCGCACGCGCGTATCGGCGGGGATCCGGGATCGTCGGCCTGGTCGGATCGCTGCCGAACATCCTCGGCGCCGCCGACTTTCGCGAGATCGTCCGCAGCATCCTCGACGCGCGCGAGCACGGCCGCGGCATCGTGTGGGGGCTTGGCGCGCACGTCGTCAAGACCGGTCTCTCGCCGATCGTCATCGACTTGATGAAGCGCGGATTCATGTCGGCGATCGCGACCAACGGCGCCGGCTTGATTCACGACTTCGAGATCGCGATCTCGGGGTCGACCTCGGAGAACGTGGAGCATTCGCTCGAGCCCGGACTCTTCGGCTTTTCCGAGGAGACCGGCGGTCAGCTGAACGCCGCCATCAACGACGGCGTCAGGCGTGGTCTCGGCATCGGGCAGGCCGTCGGCGAATACCTGGTCATGTCCGAGCCGAAGTACGGCGATCTCAGCATCACGGCGACGGCCGCCGAGCTCGAGATCCCGCTGACCGTGCACGTGGCGATCGGCACCGACGTCATCCACATGCACCCGAGCGCTTCGGGCAGCGCCCTCGGCGAGGGGAGCCTTCGGGACTTTCGGTATTTCGTGTCCAGCGTGGCCCGGATCGAGCGGGGCGTCTATCTCAACTGCGGCTCGGCGGTGGTCCTTCCCGAGGTATTCTTGAAAGCGATCGCGCTCGCCCGGAATCGCGGCGCCACCTTCGACGGCCTGACGACGGTCAATCTGGACTTCCTGCGTCTGTATCGTCCCCAGACGAACGTGGTCGCGCGGCCGACCGCGACGAGCGGGCGCGGCTTCTCGCTCGTCGGCCACCACGAGATCCTCATCCCGCTCCTCGCCGCGACGCTCATCGAGAATTCGTAGCTAAACCACGCCCCGCGCTGCAGACGGCGGTGTATACTGTATACAAGATGAGCCGTCCGAAGACGGATTCGACCGTCCTGACCATCCGGGTTCCCATCACCCTCGACCGTCGGCTCGCCCGCGAGGCGCGGCGCCGCCGCAAGACACGGAGCGAGATCGCCAGGACGATCCTCGAAGGAGGACTCGCGGGCGACGGACAGGATGCAGCGGCCGAAGCCCGGCGCCAATCGCTGCTCGTCGGCCGCCATCGATCCGAACGCCAGGCGATGCGCTTCATCGTCGACGCCGCGGACCTGCGTGGCTGGCGTTGACCCGCGGGGCGATCGTGGTCGTCGCTGTGAAAGGCCCCTACACGAGCAAACCTCGGCCCGCCCTGGTGGTGCAGGCTGACCTCTTCAACCCGACGCATGCGAGCGTGACCATCTGTCCCATCACATCGGATTGTGTCGATGCCCCGTTGTTCCGGGTCACGTTGCCACCCGGCGATCGAACAGGCTTAACGACTGCCTCTCAGGTGATGGTCGATAAGATTGTGAGCGTGCCGCGGCCAGCCGTCGTACGCGAGGTCGGCCGGTGTGACCCCGCGTACCTCGATTTGATTGATGAGGCACTGTGTCGGTGGTTGGACTTGTAGAGCACCACGGCGATCGGCGCCGCGGTTGCCGCGGTTGCCGCGGCTTCGAGCTCAATCATCAGGAATCGGCCGTCGGCGGCCATGTCGTAGCTACCGAGCGGCGCGACGATTTCATGCGGTCCGAGCCGCGTTCCAGCGTCCAGGGCCACTGTGGCCGAGATACCTACCTCACGAATCGCGTGGTACAATTATTAACAGTTCCGCCGGTGTAGCTCAGTGGTTAGAGCACGCGGCTCATATCCGCGGAGTCCGGGGTTCAAGTCCCTGCACCGGCACCACCTTGCCCCACGACGCCTTTGCCGACCGCGTTCGGCGGACGATTCAGCGCTTCGAGTTGTTGCCGCCGGGCACGCGAGCGATCGTCGCCCTCTCTGGCGGACCCGACTCGGTCGCGCTCGTGGCCGTCCTCCGCGAGCTGGCGCCGGTCTGTTCGTTCACCCTCGCCGGCACCGCGCACCTCAACCATCAACTGAGAGGCGCGGCGTCTGACGCCGACGAGGCGTTCTGCCTCACGCTCGCGGCCGACTGGGGTCTGCCGTCACGCACCGCGCGCGTGGATGTGCTCGCGCTTGCCCAAGCCGAGCATCGATCCCTCGAAGATGCGGCGCGGCTCGCCCGTTACCGCTTTCTCGAAGACGCGGCGAACGAGCTCGGCGCGGATCGGATCGCCGTCGGTCACACCCGCGACGACCAGGCCGAGACGCTCATCCTGCGTCTCGTGCGGGGCGCCGGGCCTCGCGGCCTCGCCGGCATCTTCCCGCGAGCGGGACGCGTCGTGCGCCCGCTTATCGATGTCGAGCGCCACGACATCCTCGACTATCTGAAGGGCGCGGGCCTCGGATACCGGCTGGATGAGACCAACACGGACGTGCGCTATGCGCGCAATCGGATCCGGCACGAGCTGCTGCCCATCCTGAAAGAAAAGGGCTCAGGTCGGATCGTCGAGCATTTGGCCCGCGCCGCCGAAATCTTCCGCGCCGATGCCGATCTGCTCGATTCCCTGGCGGCTCAGGCCTACCAGCGTGTGGTCCAAACCACGTGCCCCGAGCGGCGTCGAGGCGACGGGGCCAGTCTGACCATCTCGCGCACCGGGCTTGCCGCGGAGCCGCCGGCGCTTCAACGGCGTCTAATCCTGATGGCCCTCGAGGCGGTCGCGCCCAACCGGTTCAACGGGTTCGACCAGGTTGAGCAGGTGCTGACGTTGGCCAACACCACGGACCCGTGGGCGGCCGTCGATCTGCCGGGCGTGCGCGCGGAACGTCAGCCGTCAGGTGTCGTCTTAAGGTACAGGTCGCCCGGACGCGCTCGTCGTGGGGCCGAAGAGCGGCCCGTCACATTTAGCTATTCGCTGCAGGTGCCGGGCGGCGTGACGATTCCAGAAGCGGGCTGCGACATCACGGCCGAAGCAGCGCCCGCAGCGGACCTGCCGGCGGGCATCCAGCTCCGCGGTCGGGGCGAAGTCGCGGTCATCGATGGCGACGGGCTGGCTGGCGCGCTCGTTGTTCGAAGCCGGCGGCCCGGCGATCGGTTCCAGCCGCTGGGGCTCGGCGGGCACAAGAAGCTGCAGGATGTGTTCGTGGATCACAAGATTGCACAGCCCAACCGCGATCGCGTGCCGGTCGTTGTCGACGATCGCGATCGGATCGTGTGGGTGGCGGGGCTGGCGCTCGCGGAGGATTTTCGGGTCACGGCGCGGACCCGGGACGTGGTAATCTTGAAGCTAAGACCTTGGAGCAAGACAAGTTGAATTCGACCCTGAAAAGTCTTCTGTTCTGGATGGTGCTGGTCGTGGTGGCGATCCTCATTTGGAACGTCTCCACGAGCTTCCAGAAGGCCGACAAGCCCATGACTTTCACCCAGTTCATGGCGTCGGTGGACGTCGGGTCCGTCGCCGAGGTGACGATTGTCGGCAGCGAGATCACCGGGACGAACAAGGCGAACGAAAAGTTTCGCACCTACGCTCCCGCTCAGTACGACGGCCTCGTCAACAAGCTCATCGAACGGAGCGTCGAGGTCACCGCGAAAGAACAGGTGACGAGCCCGTGGGCCTCCTTGCTCTACACGTGGGCGCCTCTGCTGCTCATGATCGGCTTCTTTATCTTCTTCATGCGCCAGATGCAGAGCGGCGGCAACAAAGCGCTGTCGTTCGGCAAGAGCAAGGCCAAGCTCTCGTCGAGCTCGCAGAAGAAGGTCACCTTCAAAGACGTCGCGGGCGTGGACGAGGCCAAGGAAGAGCTGCAGGAAATCATCGACTTCCTCAAAGAGCCGCAGAAGTTCCAGAAGCTCGGCGGTCGCATCCCGAAGGGCGTTCTCCTGATGGGCCCCCCGGGCACGGGTAAGACCCTGATGGCCCGCGCCGTGGCGGGCGAGGCGAACGTCCCGTTCTTCTCGATCAGCGGCTCGGACTTCGTCGAGATGTTCGTGGGCGTCGGCGCGTCGCGGGTCCGCGACCTCTTCGAGCAGGGCAAGAAGAACGCGCCGTGCATCGTCTTCATCGACGAGATCGACGCGGTCGGCCGCCATCGCGGCGCCGGCCTCGGCGGCGGGCACGACGAGCGGGAGCAGACGCTGAACCAGCTGCTCGTCGAGATGGACGGCTTCGAGTCGAACGAGGGGGTCATCCTCGTCGCGGCGACGAACCGTCCCGACGTGCTCGATCCGGCCCTGCTGCGGCCCGGCCGGTTCGACCGGCGCATCGTCGTGAATCGGCCCGACGTGCGGGGCCGTGAAGGCATCCTGGCCGTCCACACACGCAAGATCCCGCTCTCCGACGATGTCAGCGTGCCGGTCGTGGCGCGGGGTACGTCCGGGTTCTCGGGTGCCGATCTGGCGAACCTGGTAAACGAGGCGGCCCTGAACGCGGCGCGGTACGGTCAGAAGGTCGTCCGGATGATCGACTTCGAGTTCGCGAAGGACAAAGTCCTGATGGGCTCGGAGCGGCGGTCGATGATCATCAGCGAGCCGGAAAAGCGCATCACCGCCGTGCACGAAGCGGGGCATGCGCTGCTGGCCGTGCTGCTGCCGCACGCCGATCCGATCCACAAGGTCACGATCATCCCGCGGGGCATGGCGCTCGGCGTCACGCAGCAGCTCCCGGTGGACGACAAGCACAACTACTCGATCGAGTACCTCCACGACATGATTGCGATCCTGCTCGGCGGGCGTGTCGCGGAGGAGATCACGATCGCGAGCATCACGACCGGCGCCGGCAACGATCTGGATCGCGTGACGGAGCTCGCGCGCCGCATGGTGTGCGAGTGGGGCATGAGCGACATGGGGCCCCTCACCTTCGGCAAGAAGGAAGAGCAGATCTTTCTGGGCCGCGAGATTACCCAGCACGCCGACTACAGCGAGGATACGGCGATCAAGATCGATCAGGAAGTGACAGCCATTGTGACGCGCAACTACGAGCGCGCGCGCGACCTCCTGACGGCGAACAAAGAGATCCTGCTCCGCATCTCCGACGAGCTCCTGGGCCGCGAGGTGTTGGACGCCGATCAGGTGAAGCGGCTTGCGGCCGGCCTGGCCATCGAGGAGCCCCCGGCCGTGGTGGCCGCACCGCCTGTTCCCGCCCGCGAAGAGGAAGAATCCCGGCAGCGGCGTCCGATCGTCCCGGTGATTCCGCCCCTGCCCAAGCCGGTGCCGCAGGAATAGTGGCCAGTTGCCGGTAGCCAGTTTGATCCGCCTTGACGTGGTCAGTCTGGCCACTGGCCCCTGACCACTGGCCATTCGATTTGTTCCCCCGCGCACACTATTCCATCCCCCTGCCGGGCGGCCGCACGCTGGACCTCGGCGAGCGGACGCTGGTCATGGGGATTCTCAACGTCACGCCCGATTCGTTCGCCGACGGTGGACGCGGCCTCGATCCCGGACGCGCCGTCGAGGACGCGGTCGAGATGGCGGAGCAGGGCGCAGACATCATTGACGTCGGCGGCGAGTCGACACGTCCCGGGGCCGAGCCTGTTCCGGCCGATGAAGAGAAGACCCGGGTCCTGCCCGTCCTTCGCGGGCTGGCCGCGCGCGTCCGCATCCCGATTTCGATCGACACTTACAAGGCGGAGGTCGCGCGCGCGGCGATCGCGGAAGGCGCCGTGATCGTCAACGACGTCAGCGGCCTGCGGTATGATCCCCACCTCGGCCAGGTCGTGGCGACCTCCGGCGTGGGCCTCGTACTGATGCACCTGCGAGGGCGCCCCCGCGACATGTATCGCGAGGCGGCCTACACCGCGATCGTCGAGGACGTCCGGCGCGAGCTCGACTCCAGCATCCAAACGGCGGTCGAGGCGGGCGTGGCGCTCGAGCGCGTCCTCATCGATCCGGGATTGGGCTTCGCCAAGCGGGCCGGTCAGACCTTCGAGGTGCTGGCCGCCCTTCCGGAGTTTCGCGCGCTCGGTCGCCCCATCGTCGTCGGTCCATCCCGGAAATCGTTTCTGCAGCAGGCGATCGGCGAGCGGCCGCCGGACCGGCGTGACTGGGGGACGGCCGCCGCCGTCGCTGCGTCGGTGCTGCTCGGGGCCCACATCGTCCGGGTTCACGCGGTGGCGGAGATGACTCAGGTCGTCGAGGTGGCCGACAGGCTGCGAAGGAGCAGTGGGCAGTAGGCAGGTGCGCCACTGCCCACCACCCACTGCCAACGACTATGAACGTCCTGGATTGGCTGAAGGATCTGCTGGGCCGTCCCGCCCTCGATTGGTGGGATCTCGCCGACATCGCGATCGTGTCGGCGCTGGTCTACGAAGTCCTCAAGCTGATACGGGGCACGCGGGCGGTCCAGATGGCGGTGGGTCTCGGCCTCATGGCGGGCCTGTTCTACTTCTCGCGCTGGGCGCACCTCGACACGGTGAACTGGCTGATCCGCAACATCGTCGGCTACTTGGTGTTCGCGGCGATCGTGCTCTTCCAGACCGATATCCGGCGCGCGCTGGCGCATTTCGGACGCGCCCGCTTCTTCCGGTATCTCACACGCTCCGAGACCGACGACGAGACGATCGAGGAGCTCGTCGTGGCGGCGACGACGCTCGCGGCGCGGAAGACCGGCGCGATTATCGTGGTCGAGCGCGACATCGGCCTCCGGAACTACATCGAGGGCGGCATCCCGCTCGATGCGACCCTGACCTACGATCTCATGGTCAGCATCTTTCAGCCGAGCTCGCCGCTCCATGATGGCGCCGTGATCGTGCAGGGCGATCGGATTGCGGCGGCCGGCTGTTTTCTTCCGCTCACGACGAATCCGCGGCTGGGAAAAGAGCTGGGAACCCGTCATCGCGCCGCCATCGGGCTGTCGGAGGAGACCGATGCGCTCGCGATTGTCGTCTCGGAGGAGACCGGCGCCATCTCCCTCGCGCTCGACAAAGCCATCGAGCGCGGAATCGATGACGATCGGCTGCGGGCCCGCCTTCGGTCGCTCGTGATGCGGCGGCGGTCGGGTCGGAATGAGAAGTGAGAAGTGCGCAATCCTTTCAGGCACCTTGGCCTCAAATTCGTCTCGCTCGGCATCGCGGTGATGTTGTGGCTGACGGTCTCGGGTGAGCAGGTGGCGGAGCGGAGCTTGCGGGTACCGCTCGAGCTCAGGAACATCCCCGAGCGTCTCGAGGTCGTGAGCGATCTGCCGTCGACGATCGACGTTCGGGTGCGGGGCGCCTCCGGGGCCCTGGCCCGGCTCACGCCGGGCGACCTGGTGACCATCCTGGATGTGGGGTCGGCGAAGCCCGGCCGCCGGCTGTTTCACCTGACGCCCGACGACATCCTGACACCGTTCGGCGTGAACGTGGCCTTCGTCTCGCCGCCGAGCGTGTCCGTCGAATTCGAACGCTCCTCGTCGAAGTCTGTGCCGGTCGTGCCGCCGGTGGAGGGCGACCCGGCGAAGGGGTTCCAGGTTGGCAAGATCTCGGCCGAACCGGCCACGGTCGATGTCGTCGGGCCGGAGAGCCGCCTGCAGCAGCTCACCGAAGCGGTGACCGAGCCCGTGTCGGTCGCGGGCCTGGCGCAGACGGTGCACGAGGCCGTGACGATCGGCGTCGTGGATCCGGCGCTGCGTCTCAGGGTCCCGCTACGCGGATGGGTCACGGTGGAGATCCACCCGATTCCGGAGGAGCGCACGATCCGATCGATGGTCCGGTTTCGAAACAGTTTTCAGTTGTCAGTTTCCGTTCATGATTGGCCGCTAATCCTTGATCCCTCCGATCCTACTGATCCCTTGAAACGAAAAGCGGAGAACTGAAAACTGAAAACTGAGAACTGAAAACTGAGAACTTTCTTCATGCCCCGTCTCTTCGGCACTGACGGCGTGCGCGGGCGAGCCGGCTCGTACCCGCTCGACGCGGAAACCGTTCGACGCCTGGGCGCGGCGCTCGTTCGGGCGCTTCCACGCGTGGACGGCGCGCGCGTTCTCGTGGGCCGCGACACGCGGGAGTCCGGCGAGTGGCTCGAGCGCGAGCTGGCGCACGGCGCGGGATCGGAGGGCGCGACGGTCGCGAGCGCCGGCGTCATTTCCACCCCGGCCGTCGCCTTTCTCACACGGACCCACGCCTACGCTGCGGGCGTCGTGATCTCGGCGTCGCACAATCCGTTCGAGGACAACGGCATCAAGGTCTTTTCCGGCGCGGGCGAGAAGTTCACCGAGCAGCTCGAGCTGGAAGTGGAGCGGGCGGTCGCCGATCGGTCCTGGCAGGTGCCGGGAGGACCCGCGAAACCGGTCGACACGGTGGATTTGGCCGAACCGTACCTCGCCCACGTCCGCTCGGTTGCGCGGCGCCCGGAGTCGTTTCGTGGCTGGACCATCGCCGTGGACTGCGCCAACGGCGCGACAAGCGGCCTGGCGCCCCGTCTCTTTCACCAGCTGGGCATGGCGATCGAGCTGATCGGGGCCGAGCCCAACGGCCGCAACATCAATCTCGACTGCGGGTCGACCCACCCGGAACGTCTGGCGGCGCTCGTGCGTCAGGGTCGGGCTCGCCTCGGAGTGGCATTCGACGGCGACGGCGATCGCGCCATCTTCGTCGATCGCAATGGCCGAATCGTCGATGGCGACGCGGTGATGCTGATGTGCGCGACCGAGCTCAAGCACTCGGGGCGGCTTCGCGGCAACGCGGTGGTCGCGACGGTCATGAGCAACCTGGGTCTCGAGCTGGGTCTCAAGGCGCTCGGGCTCGATCTGATCCGGTGCCCCGTCGGCGACAAGTACGTCATGGAGGAGCTCATCGCCCGTCATTTGTCGCTCGGCGGCGAACAGTCGGGTCACATTATCTTTTCCGACCATCTCTTCACCGGTGACGGACTCATCACGGCCATGCACGTGCTCGAGACGATGGCATCGGCGGAGAAGGAGCTGTCGGAGCTGGCGGGCGCTCTGGTCGTGTATCCCCAGGTCCTGTTGAACGTCAGGGTCCGCGAGAAGGTGGCGTTGAACCAGGTCCCGGCCGTGGCGGACGCCATCGCGCGCGTGGAGAGCCGGCTCGCCCACCAAGGCCGGCTGCTCGTGCGCTACTCGGGCACCGAGCCGCTGCTGCGCATCATGCTGGAAGGCAGCGACGAGCGTGAGATCCGTTGCTGGGCCGAAGAGATCGCGACGGAGGTCAGACAGCATCTTGGCTAGGTGCATTGCAGATTGCGGAATGTGGATTGCGGATTGATTGCCGATTGCTGATTGTTCGATGGCTGATTGGATTGACCGATTGAATCCAGTGACTCAATCAATGAATCCTGGCGATCCTCAATCGGTCCACAATCAATCGGCAATCCGCACTCCACAATCCGCAATGGTCTTGTTTCTATGATCCGGCTGTCGGTCAACGTCAACAAGGTCGCCACGGTTCGGAACTCGAGGGGCGGCAGCGTGCCCTCCGTGATCGAGGCGGTGCGGGTGTGCTTGAAGGCCGGAGCGCCCGGCATCACGGTCCATCCGCGGGCTGACGCCCGGCACATCACGCCGCGGGACGTCCAGGAGATCGCGGCGGAGCTCGCGCCGCGCAGAGGGGCTGTCGAATACAACATCGAGGGCGATCCCCGGCCCGATCTGGTGGAGCTCGTCGAGCAGACGCGGCCGGATCAATGCACGCTGGTGCCTGTGCGGCCCGGGGAGGTCACGAGCGAGGCCGGCTGGCCGCCGACGACCGATCGGCAGCAGACGACGCGGGTCGTCGACCGGCTGCATCGGGCCGGCGTCCGAATCAGTCTCTTCGTCGATCCCGCTGCCGAGCCGATCCGGTGGGCGGCGGAGATGGGGGCGGACCGCATCGAGCTGTACACGGAGCCGTTTGCCCGCGCCTTCGAGCGCGGCGCCACCGAGGGTCAGCGGAGCTTCGACACGTATGCGCGCGTGGCCGAGCTCGCCCATGCGCTTGGCCTCGGGATCAACGCGGGCCACGATCTCGACCTCGACAATCTTCAGCTTTTCCGCGCGCTCCCACACCTCGACGAAGTCTCGATCGGACACGCGATCATCAGCCGTGCCATTTTCGTTGGCTTGGACCGGGTCGTCCGAGAGTATCTTCAGGTTCTCGCCGGTTAGGACCCTTGCGGTTGGGCTTCGTGTCTGTGGGGCTTCGTGCCTTGTGTCCAGGTGGCCATTGCGCACGTTCCGGTCTTCTATCTTCGCGTCACTGGGGACCGCTGTCGTCGCGATGGCGCTTCGGGCACCGGCCGAGGGCGCCACCGACATCACCCTCGCGACGCCGGATGGCGTTCGGATCGCTGTGAGCTTCTATCAGGCCGCGCGATCGATGGGTCCCGCACCGGCGGTGATTCTGCTGCACATGCTGACCCGTTCAAAGGCGGACTGGGACGAGGTGGCCGGGCAGCTCGCGGCAGCCGGGATCCACGCGCTCGCCCTCGACTTTCGCGGCCACGGCAATTCCGGTCGGCCCGTGACGGACGAGGCCCTCGATCTCGGCCGGTTGCCGCTCGACGTCCAGACGGCGCGCTCGTGGCTGCTGACCAGAACCGATGTCCGGGCCGACCGGCTGGGCCTCGCCGGTGCGTCGATTGGCGCGAACATCGCGGTGTTGGTCGCCAGCGCAGACCCCGCGGTGCGCGCGATCGCGCTCCTTTCCCCGGGCGTCGACTATCGGGGCCTGAGGATCGACGCGGCGCTGCGGAAGTACGGCGAGCGTCCGGCGCTGTTTGTCGCGAGCCACGAGGACCCGTATGCCGGCCGCTCGATGCGCGAACTGGCCGCCATCGGCCCGGGGCTGCGGGAAACACGCCTGCTGAGCGGCGCGGGCCATGGGACGGTCATGTTGACGCGTGACCGCGAGCTCGCCGGGGTCCTGGTGGACTGGTTCCAAAAGACGCTGTTATGATCTCAACCTTCGGCTCTCAGGTCTCAGCGGTCAGCTCTCAGCCATAGGGCAAGGCGCTTCGCGCCAACCTCTCTTCAGACAACCGGGCACAGCGGCGATCCGGCTGACAGTGAGAGAGCTGAGAGAACTGATAGCTGACAGCTGTGCGCTGATAGCTTTTATGAAAGCTGAGTCGGTCGTCTTCGGCATCGCCGGCATGTTCGTCGGCCTAATCGTCGGCTGGATCCTCGGCGCGCAGGATCAGGGCGCGCGCCCCGCGCCGGCGGCTGCCGAGGGTCAGCCGGCCGCGGTGTCTTCTTCGTCTGCGCCGCGCGCGGCCGTGCTCGACGAGAACAAGGCACAGGCACTCCGATCGATTGCCGCCAAGGACCCGAAGAACGTGGAAGCGCGGGTGCAGCTCGGGAACCTCTATTTCGACGCGGAGCGGTACGGCCAGGCGATCAAGTGGTACGAGGAGGCCTTGAAGGTGAGCCCGCGCGATCCCGACGTCAGCACCGATCTCGGCATCAGCTACTACTATTCGAATCAGCCGGACCGTGCGCTCGCGCAGTTTGAAGAGTCGCTCACGTTCAATCCGAAGCACACGAAGACCATGTTGAACATGGGCATCGTGCGGGCGTTTGGGAAACAGGATCTGCAGGGGGCCATCGCGATCTGGCAGAAGCTGCTCGAGCTGGCGCCCACCAGCCCTGAGGGCGAGGCGGCCAAACGCGCGCTCGACAGCCTGAAGGCCGCGCATCCCGACGTGAGCAAGTCACCCGGTGCTGAGTGATCGTTCGAGTCCTTCTTCTGATCGTGGCGGTCGGACTGATCGTTCGGGCGGTCTGGCGGCTGGTGCTGGGGATCGCAGAGGGCGCGGGCTCGGGTGGGCGCGAGCGTGGCACGATCGGTCGCGGCGTTCCGATGGTGCGCGACCCGGTGTGCGGGACCTTCGTCGTGCAGTCGCGCGCCCTGACCGCTCAGATTGGCGACCGGGTGGAGTACTTCTGTTCGGAGCGGTGTTTGAACGAACGAAGGACGAAGCACTAGTCCCTGCTTCGGTCTTCGTTCTCTGTGCTTCGTTGTCGTGATCCATGTCTGAGTCCAAGCTTCGCGCCGACATCGTGGAGGTGGGCCGCCGCCTGCACGCGCGCGAGTACGTCGCGTCGAACGACGGCAACATCAGCGTGCGGCTCGACGCCGGGCGGCTCATGACGACCCCCAAAGGGGTGTCGAAGGGCTTCATGACACCGGACATGCTCGTCGTCGCCGACATGAAGGGCAACCGACTCTCGGGCGATCGCGATCCTTCGTCGGAGATCCTGATGCACTTGGCGGTCTACGAGCTGCGCCCGGACATCAAGGCCGTGGTCCACGCGCATCCGCCGGTCGCGACCGGCTTCGCCGTCGCGGGCATCCCGCTCGATCGCGCCGTGCTGGCGGAGGTCCTCACCACGCTTGGCAGCATCCCGATCGCCGACTACGGCACGCCGTCGACCATGGAGCTCGCTGATGCCGTGCGGAAGTACATCCGGGCGCACGACGGACTGCTCCTCGCGAACCACGGGGCCCTGACGGCGGCCGGCGACGTCATGGCGGCGTACTACAAGATGGAGACGATCGAGCACTTCGCGCGCATCACCCTGGTGGCGCGTCTGCTCGGCGGCGAGCGGTTGTTGTCGCGGCAGGAAGTCGAGCGGCTGCAGGGGCTCAGGGGCACCTACGGCATCGCGGCGCCGGCGGAGTTGTGTCCGCCGGACCAGCCTGCGGGTGCCGACGAGGTGACCTGTCAGGTCGTGCGCGCGCCCTCGTCGCCGGACGAGCGGATCGTCGCGGTTCAGCGATCTGGCGGCGTCGGGGAGGGGGAAATTCGGTTAACATACCGCGAACTCACGGCACTCATCGAGGACGCCGTCAGGAACTTGAGATAATCGGGCATGTGAATTGCGGAGTGATCGGCAATCCGCAATTCTGTTGTGGAGGTCAGCTATGGGTGAGGCGCTCGGCATGGTCGAGACCAAGGGGCTCGTCGCGATGATCGAGGCGGCCGATGCGATGGTCAAGGCGGCCAAGGTCACGCTGGTCGGCTGGGAGAAGATCGGCGCGGGCTATGTGACCGCGATCGTTCGGGGCGACGTCGCGGCGGTCAAGGCCGCGACCGATGCCGGCGCAGCCGCGGCGCGTCGCGTTGGAGAGCTCGTGTCCGTGCACGTCATCCCGAGGCCGCACTCCAACCTCGAGGACACGTTGCCCATCGGCAAGACGAATGCAGGGAAGGCCTAAGCAGTGGCCAGTGGCCAGTATCCAGTGGCCAGTATCCAGTGGCCAGTGTCCCGTTGGTCTCTTTGCGGACTGGTCACTGGCCACTGACCACAGGCAACTATTCCAATGATCCTGGCGAAGGTCGTGGGCACCGTAGTGGCTACGCGCAAGGACGAACGCCTCGTCAGCCACAAGCTGCTCCTGGCGCGTCCGGTCGATGTGCGCGGCCAGGTCGACGGGAACTACCTCGTCGCGGTCGACACGGTGGACGCGGGGTCCGGCGAGACCGTGCTGATCGTGAGCGGCAGCTCCGCCCGCATGGTCGCCGGCATGAAGGATTGTCCCGTGGACGCCGCGATTGTCGGCATCGTCGACGCGATCGAGGTCAACGAGTAAATGCAGCTCGCTCGCGTGATTGGTGACGTCGTCGTGACCCGCAAAGATCCGGGGCTCGTGGGTCTGAAGCTGCTGGTCGTCCAGCCGCTGGCGCCCGATCGGAGGCCCACCGGCCGCAGCCTGGTGGCCGTCGATGCGGTCGGCGCCGGCGTCGGCGAAGAAGTCTTCTTCGTTCGCGGCAAGGAGGCGAGCTTCCCGTTCTACCCGATGGAAGTGCCGGCCGATGCCGGCATCGTCGGCATCGTCGATCATTGGACAGTGGAGAAAGAACCGTAGGGATCCCTACTCTGTTATGCTGATCGGCCGCGTCATCGGTACCGTCGTCTCGACCCAAAAGCACCGGAAGTACGAGGGGGCGAAGCTGCTGCTCGTGCAGCCGCTTGCGATGGATGGCCAGGCGCGTGGGACGCCGCTTCTCGCGATCGACTCGGTTGGCGCGGGGGTCCATGAACGCGTGCTGGTCGTCCTCGAGGGCCGTGCCGCCGGTGAAGCTCTTCGGCGTAAAGCCGCGCCGGTCGATACCGCCATCGTCGGCATCATCGATCGGATCGACCTCACTGAGAGCGAACCTCCACCGCGGCCGCCTGCGGCTCGTGAGGAGCCGAGGAAAACACGGCGTCGAGACGCGCGATGACCGACGATGATCTCAGGGCGCTCGTTCGAGAGGCGGTAGCCCGGCATCTCGGCGGTGCGGGCACGAAGCGTGCGGGCACGAAGCCTCAGATCGAGCCCGCAATCCCCCTGCCGTCCCACCATGCCAGCCATGGGCTCCTGCCGGTCCACGGCGGAAGCGCC
Organism: Acidobacteriota bacterium; assembly: GCA_016178075.1. Taxonomy (GTDB): domain Bacteria; phylum Acidobacteriota; class Vicinamibacteria; order Vicinamibacterales; family JACQTH01; genus JACQTH01. The sequence continues at coordinate 3,250 of JACOUA010000398.1, read as the reverse complement.
CTCGACGGCCGCTGCCTGATTGAGCCGGCCGTGATGTGCTCACACTGCGGATACTGCCAGTCCTACGGACACTAAGTGCTGCCTTCCATAATTACGGTGACGCACCGAGGGCGCCGAGGCGCCCGTCCCGCAAGGCGCGAGGAGAGAGAATACCGTGAGTATTTGACCGACGAGCAACGCAGCGGAACGGGATGCATCGGCGGCCGAATGCCACCGTAATTATGGAAGGCAGCACTAAGGGCTCACCCTGATTCTTATCACCCGAAGGATTCCCTCATCGGTTCTGGCGCGGCTCAGGGAGGCAGGCGAGGTCGAGGTCCATGCCGGTGAGCAGGCGATTGGCCGGACGGAGCTCGTCGATCGCATCCGCGACAAGCGGGCGCTCGTCTGTCTCTTGACGGATCGGATCGATCGCGAGGTCATCGAAGCCGCGCCGTCGCTTCGGGTCATCGCGAACATCGCCGTGGGGTACAACAACATTGATGTCGACCACGCCCGCAGCTGCGGCATCGTCGTGACCAACACCCCGGACGTTCTCACCGAGGCCGTGGCGGACTTTACCTGGGGCCTGATCCTCGCCCTGACTCGGCGCGTCGTCGAAGGCGATCGGGTTGTCCGGCGCGGAGCCTGGAAAGGATGGGCGCTCGATTTCATGCTCGGCTCCGAGCTGCGAGGCAAGCAGCTCGGCGTCATCGGCATGGGCCGGATCGGCCAGGCCGTGGCCGCTCGCGCGCCGGCGTTGGGGATGACCGTGGCGACCGTTTCGGAGCGGGCGTTGAAGCTTCAGGGGCGACCGGCCGGTCCGGCCGTGCCGAAGATTGCTCAGGTGTCATTCGACGAGTTGATCACCAGCTCACACGTTCTCACGCTGCACGTTCCACTCACGGCAGAGACCACCCATCTCATCGATGCGCGCGTGCTCGCGCGCATGCGTCGGTCCGCTTATCTGGTCAACACGTCGAGAGGATCGGTAGTGGACGAGGCGGCGCTCGCCTGGGCGCTTCGTGAGGGACTGATCGCGGGCGCGGCGCTCGACGTCTACGAGCGCGAGCCGGCTGTCCATCCGGACCTGATTGGGCTCGAGAATGTCATCCTGGCGCCGCATCTGGCGAGCGCCACGATCGAAACCCGAACGGCGATGGCGGATCTGGCTGCGACCAACGTACTGCGGGTCCTGGCCGGCATGCCGGCGTTGACCCCCGTGTAGGAACGGGCCCCGGTGACCGCCCGAAAAACGATGACCGCACCGCCCGATCGCATCAAGCAAATCCTCCGCACGTTGCGGCTCGCGATTCGCCGCTACGAGGAACCCGCTGTCGAAAAGATCGCCGACGAGCGAACCGAGGACGCTTTCCAGGTTCTCGTTGCGACACTGCTCTCCGCCCGTACGCAGGACGCCACCACATACGCGGCCTCCGAGCGCCTCTTCGCCCGTGCCCGCACCCCCAGGACGATGGGGAAACTGAGCGTCAGGGAAGTCGAGCGCCTGATTTATCCCGTCAGCTTCTATCGGAACAAGGCTCGGAATATCAAGGCGACCTGCCGGCTCCTCATCGATCGCTTCCGCGGCGTCGTCCCGTCGACGATGGAGGAGCTGCTGATGCTGCCGGGAGTCGGACGAAAGACGGCGAACCTCGTGTTAATCCTGGTCCACCGGAGCCGCAAGAACATCTGCGTCGACACCCACGTGCATCGGATCAGCAACCGGCTCGGCTGGGTGAAGACCAGGACGCCCGATGAGACCGAGCAGGCGCTCTATCGCGTCGTCCCGCGCCGGTGGTGGCCCTCGGTGAATCTGTTTCTGGTGACCTGGGGCCAGCAGGTGTGCCGGCCCGTGCATCCCCGCTGCCCGGTGTGCGCGATTAGCCGTCTTTGTCCGCGGGTTGGGGTGCCCGGTCGCAGTGCCCGGCGTTAGAATCTGTCAAGAATCTACCGCAGAGCGCGCAGAGACGCCTCAAACCGACCAGTGACGGAACGACCCGGCCGGCGAAGCTTCGTTACTGGTTCGTCTGCGATCTCTGCGGCCTCTGCGGTTTATTTGGCGGGCTCTCTAGTGGCGCTCGCGGCGATCGCATCCGCCGCTTCCGGGTATCGAGCGCGGAACTCCTCTGGATACTCGCCGCTGATCGGCTCGCCGAGCTGGTGCTTCAAGACGACTGCGTTCGCCACCGCCTTGGACGCGAAATGGTTGTTCAAATACAGGTACATCTTCTTGACCAGCGACCGTACGGCGCCGGCGGTCTCGGCAAAGGGCTTCAGCTCACCGGCTGAGTAGAGATAGTCGTAGCGCTCGTCGGCGTTCGCGTGCCGCCACCATTTCTCCACGTTCCGCCCGTGGAGCCGCATGTAGTAGAACCCCTTCACGTTGGGCAGGTAGTTCTGGCGGATCGAAAACTGAAACTTGGGCTCGTCGATCTGCGTCCATGCGGCGCCAAACTCGTTGAGAAGCGTCAGCGTCGGTGCCAGATCCTCGCTCCAGCTCCGGTGCCGGAGCTCGACGGCGACCGGCACCTCGTGAAAGGCGTCGAGCAGCCAGCGCAGATACTCGCGAGACGGCTCGTCTGCCTTGAAGCTCGGGGGGAACTGCGCGAGGAGCGCGCCGAGCTTCCCCGCCGAGGCGATCGGATCCAAGCCGGCGCGAAACTCGTCGAGGTCGGCCTGCGTGATGATCGGCACCGTATCGGCCGGCGGCTCGGCCGCGGCGGCATCCGGTGGCAGCGCTTTCAACGCGCGCCGCTGGACCATTCGCGGGTGCGTGAAGGCCTGGTGCAGCTTGAGGGAAAACTCGAATCCTGCGGGTGTCCGCCTGACCCAGCTTCGACCCATCTCGCGCGTCGGCGGACGGTAGAAGGTCGAATTCACCTCGACGGTGTCGAAGTGCTCCGCGTAGTAAGTGAGCTGGTCGAAGCCGCGGGGGCGCCTCGGTCGAGGAGGATAGAAGATCCCGTTCCAGGTGCCGGTACCGGCCGGGTAGTTCCACCCCGACGTGCCGATTCTGAGGATGCCGTCGGCCATCTCGAGCTGCCTTCGGGACGCCCGGGCTCTTAGGCCCCGTCCTTAGTAGTGCCCCATCTCATAAATACGGCGGCATTCGGCCGCCGATGCATCCCGCCCGGCTCCCACCCCAACGCGCTGGGAAACGCGCGTCGGGGGCCCCGGGGCTGCGTTGCTCCTCGCCCAGATATAGCCCGATATCTTTACTCGTCGCGCCTTGCCGGCCGGGGTCCCCAGCGCGGCAGCCGCGCTGGGG
>JACOUA010000310.1 GCA_016178075.1 Acidobacteriota bacterium | reverse complement strand
TACCTCTTGATCGCCGCGATGGTCCGATCGACCTCCTCCATGGTGTTGTAGATGTGCGGCGAGAAACGCAGGCCCGACCGGTCCGTGCCCCCGCGGGTCGCGCAGGCGATTTGATCTTTTTCGTACAAGGCGGCGTTGAGTTTGCGCGCGTCGAGGGAAGCGGGCCGGAAGGACACGACAGCCGCCGACCGCGCCGGATCGGTGCTCGTCCACACCTGCACACCGTTGAGCTTGCGAAGCCCCTCCATGAGCGCCTGCGCCAGGTGGCGCGACCGCTGTTCGATCATCGCCCGTCCGATCGTGTTCTGAAACTGGAGCGCATCCCCGAACGCCACAATCGCCGCATCGTCCCGCTGACCCATACTCTCGAGCGTGTGGGAGATGCCAATCGGTCCGGCCCCGGCACTGATGATGCTGGCCCAGACTTTCGCCGACACGTTCTTGTTCACGAAGAGCACACCAGTCTCGCGCGGACCGCAGGGCCACTTGTGACCGCTGCCCGTGTAGAAATCGGGCTGCATGACGCTGAGATCGACGTCCAGCAGGCCGAAGGTCTGGGCCCCGTCCACGAGCGACAGCACTCCGCGCTCGCGCGCAATCCGGCAGAGCTCCTTGACCGGCAGCAGATCCCCGACCGTGTTGGTCAGATGGGTCAGCGACAACAGGCGTGTCTTCGGCGTGAGCTGTTCGGTGAAGGCCTTGATGTAGTACTCGGGCCCGGGATGCGGGTTCTTCTGTTCGACCACCTTGACGCTGAAGCCGTACCGCTTCGCCTTGTCGAGCCAGGCGGCGTTGTTGCTCGGATGGTTGTCGCTGTAGATGACGACCTCGTCGCCCTCTTTCAACGGCAGCCCGCTCGAGACAATGTTGTTCGCCTCACTGGTGTTCCGCGTGATCACGATCTCTTCGGGCGTGACCTTCAGGAAGGCCGCCAGGGCCTTGCGCGTGTTCTCGCGGGTGGTGGAAAACTTCTGCCGGTTGTTCTGCGACGGATCCCGGTCCACGTCCTTGGTCGTCTCATAGAGCTTGTCGAGCACCGGCCCGGACGAGGGACACAGGTTCGCGGCGTTCATCACGGCGAGCTTCGGCGGCATGACGAACTGCGCGCGGACGCCTCTCCAGTAAGCCTCATCGGTCGCGGACCGTGCCGCGGTGAGGGGCGCGGGCGCGGCGGCACGGAGCTCGGCACCCCGACCCAGAAACGCGGCCGGCCCCGCCAGGCCGAGCAGGCGTGCGAAATCGCGGCGGCTCCATCCTCCGGGCTTGACGCGTGTGTCATTCATAAGAACTCCTTCACGAGCAGTGGCCAGTGGCCAGTAAGAAACTCCGGCCACTGAATACTGGCCACTGTTTTTTGGCCACTGGAAACTGACCACTGGCCACCATTTCGGCGAATGCTACGCCCACGGACAAAGTTTTACAACTTCCTCGCCCCTTTCGTCTGGACCTTTTTGGTCGCAGGCGGTTACGCTTGGTGGCTTCTGGACTGGAAATGATCCGACCGCATTCACCGTTTTGGGCGTTGTTATGGCTGGCTCTACTGGCCCCCGCGGCCTCGCTCCTCGAGGCCTCAGACCGGCCGGCGATCGACTACAAGACGGCGCGGTTCGAGCGGCGGCTGCCCGCCGTACGGGCCACCGGCCAGATTGCCCTCGACGGCACGCTCGACGAGGCCGATTGGCAGACGGCGCCGGTGGCGACCGGGTTCATCCAGAACGAGCCTCGCGAAGGTGAGCCCGCGACCGAGCAGACCGAGGTCCGGGTCCTGTACGACAACCAGTACCTCTACTTTGGCGTGTTCGCCCACGACAGCAATCCGGGGGCCATCATCACCAACGACCTGAAGAAGGATTTCAGCGCCAACAATTCCGACTCGTTCGAGATCGTCCTCGACACGTTCCACGACGAGCGCAACGGGTACCAATTCGCCATCAACACGGCCGGCGCGAAGTGGGATGCCCAGATGGTGAACGAGGGACGCGAGATCAACAGCAACTGGGACGGGATCTGGTCGGTCAAGACCCGCGTCACCGAGGTGGGGTGGTACGCGGAGATCGCGATCCCGTTTCGCACGCTGCGATTCTCGAATCTCGATCCGCAGACCTGGGGCGTCAACTTCCTGCGGCGCGTGCGCCGCCGGAACGAAGACAGCACGTGGGCACCGCTGCCGCGGATCTACGACATCCAGCGCGTATCGCTGGCCGGCACGATCGAAGGGCTCCAACACGTGAGACCGGGCACCGATCTTCGGGTCAAGCCCTACGTGCTCACGAGCGCCGGCGCGGTGGGCGGTGCTGCGACGACCGGCGACTTCAACGGCGGGTTCGACGCGAAATACGGCGTGACGAGCGGTCTCACCTGGGACTTCACCGTCAATACGGATTTCTCGCAGGTGGAAGCCGACGAGCAGCAGGTCAACCTGACCCGCTTCAGCTTGTTCTTCCCCGAGAAGCGCGACTTCTTCCTCGAAAACTCCGGCGTCTTCCAGTTTGGGGCGGGGAACGAGCGCGGCCAGGGCGGGCTCGGCGGCGGCGGCGGTGGCGGCGGCGCCGGCGGGGGTGGAGGTGGAGGCGGTGGACGTCTGAACGTCGGCCGCGACGAGCTGCTCTTCTTCAGTCGGCGGGTTGGATTGTCGTCGAACGGGAACTCGATTCCGATCCTGGCCGGCACGCGTCTGACCGGACACGCTGGCCCGTACATCGTCGGCGTCATGAACATCCAGCAGCGGCAACTGGGGGATTCGCCGGCGACCAACTTCACCGCGCTCCGGCTGCGCCGCGATGTCCTGGCCAATTCGGACATCGGCCTGCTGGTCCTCAACAAGGACTCGAGCGGGCCGCGATTCAACCGGGTCGTCGGCGCCGACGCCAACTTCCGCTTCTTCCGGAAGCTGGACCTCACCGGCTACGCGGCGAAGACGCTTTCGCCGCAGGACGTGATGCCCGGTCAGGGCAGAGACGTCATGGCGCGGGCGGGGATCTTCCTCAACGATTCATTCTGGAACATCCGCTGGTCGTACCTGACGATTGGAGGGCGGTTCAACGACGAGATGGGCTACGTGCAGCGCACGAACGTCAACCGGCTCGACGGTTTTCTCGGGATGCACTTCCGCCCGGCTCGCACGTCCCGCTGGCTCCGCGAGATCTATCCACACTGGCAGCTCGTGAACGTCGACCGAATCGGCCGGGGCCTGGAGTCGCGGTACGTCGATTATCACCTGCCGTTCCAGCTCCAGGACGGCACCTTCATCGAGCTTGGCATCAATCCCAGCACCGATGTGCTGTTCGACCCCTTCACGATCAATTCGAAGCGCAGCATCGTGATTGCCCCGGGGCGTTACGGCTACCCCGAGTACTTCGCGCTCGTTCGATCGAACTCGTCGGCGCGAATGTCGTTCAACTTCCGGTGGGGAACAGGGGACTTCTACGACGGCCACAAGCGGTCGTACCAGGTTGGCGGCACCGTGAGGCTGAACGAACGATTCAATGCCTCGCTGAATTACTCCTACAACGACATCGACCTCACGACCGGCGCCTACTCTACGAATCTCATCACGAGCCGCGTCATCTACAGCTTCAACACGCGGATGTTCCTGAACGCGCTGCTTCAGTACAACACCGACGCCGAACAGTGGAGCTCGAACATCCGGTTCAACATCATTCACCGGCCGCTCAGCGATTTCTATCTCGTGTACAACGAGCGGCACGACTCGCGCACCGGCGAGTTCCTCGATCGCGCGCTCGTCGCGAAGATGACTTACATGGTCGCATTCTGATCGGGATTCGGGACTCGGGTTCGAAGGATTCAGCGACCCCCGAATCCCAGATCCCGAACCCCGAATCCCCACGATCCTGTCCTTCGCGACCACCAACCCATACATCCCGACCGCAAAGACCCCGAACGCGAAGAACGCCCATTCAATCGGCAGACGACGATGGAGCGGCATCGTCGCGACCCCGTAGGCCAGCTCGACGTGGACCCAATACACGAAGAGGGACGAGCGTCCGAAGCGTTCGAGGGGAAACAGGCTCGGCGAGAACAACGCCAGCGGCAGGGACATCAGCAGGATGCCGAGCCGGAGAAAGAAGAAGCTCGGCGAGCTGGTCCAGAAGCTGGACCACGCGAAGAGACTCGGCAGATACGAGCCGTAATACGACCCCACCGCCAGCACGAGGCCGGCGGCACCGACACCGATCACCGCCCGTCGCTCGCGACGGCCATCGACCACCTCAGGACGCCTCCCTTCCGGCACCTCGTGGTGCCCCGCTTCCGCCTTCGCGGGACGCGTCGGAAGTCCGGCTTCAGCCGGACCCGGACCGCCGTAGCCCTGGCGAAGGCGGTCAGGCGGGCCAACTGTTCTTACGAGCACCAGACCCACCGCGGCTCCACCGAAGAGGAATGCCGCCCACGGGAACAAGACGAAGTTCGTCCGTCCCGGCAACGGTCGCAGGTATGACTCCAGCGGATCGGGCAGCGCGTCCAGGATCCGCAACTCGCGCACGAGCGGCGTCAACGTGCCGGCGGCGATCATGGCCGCGATGAGCGCCAGCAGGCGCCGGGAGTCACGCCGCGGCAGCCCCCAGAGCCAGGCTGCGGCCGCCATCGAGGGACCCATGATGTTCAGGATGTCGACCTTGAGCAGGCTGACGAGGGGCGCCGTCGGGTTCAGCAGAAACGACTGCAGGCGAAACAGGAACGCGAGGCCGAAGATCTCCCCGCCTCGCCGCGCCACGCGCGAGGCGGCCGCGCGCGCCGACCCTGTTTTGGCGGCCTTCGCGGTCGCCGACAACACGACCCCGACACCGGCCAGAAAAAGAAAGCTGGGGGCGCCGAACCCGCCCACGATCATCGCCCACGCATACACCCGACCGGATTGATCCGCGATCATGGTCCACGCGTTGATCGTGTGGGCCTCGATCATGATCAGCACCGCCAGCCCGCGCAGCCAATCCAGGTACGGGCGGCGCGTGGACCTCTGCGCAGGCGGCATGCGCAGATTAGAGCCCATTTCAGTCATCAGTTCACAGTTGTCAGTTTTCAGTTTTGAAACGACGAGCCACCACCTGAAAACTGAGAACTGAGGACTGAAAACGACTTAGACCTCGGCGCGCGAGGGCTGTTTCTGGTCGGAGAAGGCGCTGACCAGCAGCCACGCGCCCGGGAGCAGCACCATCAGGTAGGAGAAGTACTGGCCGTAGCGGCCATCCGGCCCGTAGGGCTCGGTCGCCCAGTGCAGCGGCTCGCTGTACGGAAAGACGTTGGCCTCGGTCAGCTCGTGGAAGCCGTAGATCAACAGCTGCGCGACGAACACGAGCAGGAAGATCGCCGTGACCTGGAAGAAGCGCGACAGGTTCACACGGTGGCCGTAGCGCGACCAGAGCCACGCCATCGCCGCCGCCGCGAGCGTGCCGCCGGCCGCCCCGCCGATGACCTCGAGCGATCGGACCTGAAACAAAAGCGCGCCCATGAGGAGCGCCGTCTCCATCCCTTCCCGCGTAATCATCACGACGGTGAACAGGAACACGCCGACAAACGCTGCCGTGCCCGCCTTGCGCGCGGAAACCTCCAGCCGACCTTCGATGTCTCGTTTCATCAAACGCGCATGCCGCCACATGTGAACGATGAGCGTCGTCACCAGCACGGCCGCCGCGATCCCCAGCACGCCCTCCCAGAGCGACTGGTTCGCCGCGCGTTGCAGCAGCATGCCCGCCCCGATGCTCATGAGAATCGACACGACGATGCCCCACTGAACGGCGGGGACGAGCGCGGGCCGGTCCGTCTTGCGGAGATAGGCCAGACTGATCGCCACGATGAGAAACGCCTCCAGGCCTTCCCGAAGTGTGATGACAAACGCCTGCAGCATGGTTGCTTGACCGGAACTACTTGAAAATAAAGGATAAAGGACGATTTGAGATTCGTTCTCGTTTTCGCAGTCTGAGTCTACCGCAGCAATCTCCGACCGGTCAAGTCCGATTTCCGCGGTGTTGCTGGCGTCTACGCGACACCGCTCGATTCGCCGAAGGCGCGTGCGGCGAAATGTTGGGGGAAGGGCCGCCGACTTACCGAGCGACCGGGTGGCGGAGTGAGGAGCGGCCGGTGGATTTCGGGAGGTCGATCTTGCGGAACAGCACGCAGTAGCTTTCGCGGCCGCCGGGCCATTGATCCTCCCGCGTCACCACTTCGAATCCGTGCGCGTTCAGCTCCTTGATCAACAACTCCGGCGGTATGCCGTGACCCCCGCGATCGTGCGGCACGCCCGACGGTGCGGCTGTCCGGCCGGGCCTGAATTCGACCACGGCCAGCAGGCCGCCCATTCGCAGAGCCCGCCGAAGCTCTTTCTGCATCGCGGGCGGATCCGTGAAATGGTGGTAGACGAGCCGCAGGAGGATCGCGTCACAGCAGTCCGCCGGCAGGCCGTTGTGATCCTGAGACCCCTGCGTGACGGTCACGTTGCCCAGCGAGGCGGCCGTGCTCTCGAGCCGCTTGATCAGATTCTGATTGACCTCGGTCGCGAACACACGCCCCGTGGGGCCGACGCGCGCGGAGAGGATCTTCGTCCACTGGCCGTCGCCCGCGCCGATGTCGGCGACCGCGGCGCCCGTAGCCGCCTTCATCAGATCTGCGAGGCGATCGCCTTCGCCCGAATCCTGGACGAGCCACGCCCGCACGCCGCCGGCCGTGCCGACGATCGACAGGCTGGCCATCGCCAGCACGAGGACGCGATTAGCCAGACGGGCCGAAGCGATTCTGGGTGTGACCATGCTCGCCAGTATCGCGGACGCGGAAGGCGCGACTGTACTCCCATCGGCCACACGGTGCAAGCATGCACTACAATTTCGGCGTGGCGCTCTTTCATCATATCGACACCCGCGTGATGTGGGCCGATACGGATGCGGCCGGCATCGTGTGGTTCGGGGTCTTCATGCGCTACTTCGAAAACGCGGAAGAAGAGCTGTTCCGCGCGCTCGGCCGCGATCGGACGGGGCTCTTGCGCGAGCTCAACATCTTCATGCCGCGCACCTCCCTGGCGTGCGGCTTTCGATCGCCGGCGCGTCTGGGCGACGAGATCACGGTCGGCATCGGCGTGGCCGACCTGACCGACCGCCGGATCGAGTACGCCTTCGACGTGCGCGACCGCCACGCGGATCGGCTGATCTGCCAGGCGTCCTATCGGGTCGCGTGCGTCGACGCGGCGTCGTTCAAGGCCCGCCCGTTCCCGCCGGAGATTCTGTCGCTTCTCGGGCCCGCACGTCCCAACGGCCCGGTATCCGTGTGACATGAGCCTGGCTCTCGAGGCCGCGGATCTCGGCATCCCGCAGACCTTCAACGTCGCCACCCATTTTGTGGACAGACACGTCCTCGAGGGCCGCGGCACGACTGTCGCCCTCGAGTGTGGCGACGAGCGCGTCACCTACGATCACCTGTTCGAGCGCGTGAACCGCGTCGGCAGCGCGCTCGGCGCAAGGCTCGGCGTTCGGTCCGAGGAACGCGTCGTCCTTCTGCTGCTTGACGGTCCCGCGTTCGCCTACAGCTTCTTTGGGGCGATCAAGATCGGCGCTGTGCCGGTTCCGGTCAACACGCTCTGGAAGCCCGCGGACTATCGGTATGTCTTGAACGATTCCCGCGCGCGGACCCTGATTGTCAGCCACGAGCTGCTGCCGCAGATCGAGTGCATCGCGCGCGGGGAGCTCCCCCACCTCGAGCACGTCATCGTTGTGGGCGGGCCGCACGATTCGTTTTCAACGCTGGTCGCCGGTGGCGCGCCGCATCTCGAGGCGGCCCCCACGAGTCGGGACGAGGCGGCATTCTGGTTGTACTCGTCGGGCAGCACTGGCGCGCCAAAAGGGTGCGTGCATCTTCATCACGACATGGTCGTCTGCGCCGAGCTCTTCGCCAGACGGACGCTCGGCGTGCAACCGGCCGACCGATTCTTCAGCGTGGCGAAACTGTTCTTCGCGTATGGGCTCGGGAACGCCCTCTATTTCCCGCTCGCAGTGGGCGGAACCAGCATTCTCTGGCCCGGACCGCCGACCGCGCCGAACGTCTTTCAGATCATCGAACGGCACCGGCCCACGATTTTCTTTTCCGTTCCGACGAATTACGCGATGCTGCTGTCGCACCCGGGCACAGTCGATCTGTCGAGCCTGCGCCTGGCCGTGTCGGCCGGCGAGGCGCTGCCGCCCGCGCTGTACGATCGGTTCAAGGACCGGTTCGGCATCGAGATCCTCGACGGCATCGGTTCCACCGAAACGCTGCACATGTTCATCGCCAATCGTCCGGGCGCGGTTCGTCCGGGCTCGAGCGGGCAACTCGTCTCGGGCTACGACGCGCGGCTACTGGACGACGGCGACCGGCCGGTGGCGCCCGGCGAGATTGGCAATCTCTGGATCAAGGGCGATTCGGTCTGCGCGGGGTACTGGAACCAGCACGAGAAATCAAAGAACACGATCGAAGGCCATTGGATCAAGACCGGCGACAAATTCTCACGTGACGCCGACGGGTTCTTCTGGTACGCGGGCCGAAGCGACGACATGCTGAAGGTCGGCGGGCTCTGGGTGAGCCCCGTCGAGGTGGAAAACACGCTCGCGGAACATCCGGCCGTCCGCGAATGCGGCGTCGTCGCCCGAGAAGATCGGGACGAGCTCGTCAAGCCGGCGGCCTTCGTCGTGCTCAAGCCCGGCGTCGACGGAACGCCGGCCCTGGCCGACGAGCTGCAACAGCACGTACGCGCGCGCCTCGCGGAGTACAAGCGGCCGCGATGGATCGAATTCCTGCCCGAGCTGCCGAAAACCGCGACGGGGAAGATTCAGCGGTTCAAGCTGCGCGAGCTGGCGCGTCTCCCGTAAGGGCCCTAACACTCGCCCCCGGCCGGTCGCGGAATAACCGGGTCAGTCGTCGTGTTATTCTCGATAACCTCGTTCGGTCATCCTTTTCTCACGGAGGAACCGGTCACATGAAGATCCTTTCATTCGCCGCCATCATTCTGTCGCTCGCGATCGGCACAGCCGGCGCGCAGGCCCGGGGTCCCCAACGCGCGTCTTCCAGCGCGTTGAGGTGGGAGGACAAACCCCAGACCCTCAAGGGCCACCTCATCGACGTGTCGTGCGGAACCGAGAAGGACTCCAGCTCCAAGACCGCCGCGAAGCACGACAAGCCATGCCTCGAGATGGATGATTGTGTGAAGAGCGGCTACGGCGTGATGACGGCCGACAACAAATTCTACAAGTTCGACGCGGCCGGCAACCAGAACGCACGGAAGTTGATCAAGGCGACCGACAAGGGCGCCGACTGGCGCGTCACCGTCGTCGGCACCGTCGTCGGCGACACGATCACGGTCCAGTCGCTCGCGCTGGACAAATAGCCTCATGGCTCGCCATGAGCCCTCCCTCCGACCTCTGTTTCACACCCGCGGTGGACCTGGCGCGCATGATTCGAGCGCGCCGGGTGTCGGTAACGGAAGTCGTCATCGCCCACCTGGCGCGCATCGAGCAGATCAATCCGCAGGTCAACGCGATTTGC
>JACOUA010000309.1 GCA_016178075.1 Acidobacteriota bacterium | reverse complement strand
TGGGCGTTCGACTTCCGCAAGCGACTGACCCCGGTCTCGTTAGGCGAGCGCGCTCTGGAGTACCTCATCGACAAGCGCAGACTGCTTGACGCCGCGCTCAGCAGCTTCCTTCCGCACGCGCTGGTAGGTTTCTGCTGAAAGATAGAACTTCGCCTGCACCGTCTGACCGCTGGTTCACCCTTGACTCGAGCTCCTTAACTCTCATGATGTCTCCTCCGGCACCACCAGTTCCATGCCGCTATCGACCAAGACAGCGACTGCCTCCTGCAAGCGTCGCCGTAACCGCATCTCCCCAGTAACCGTTACTTGCGAAGGCGATGATGACGGCGGGTCGGAAACGAGGCACTGACCGGGCGCGCTCGATGGAGGGGCCTGCATGGGTCAACGGTGTGACTGTAGAGGCAGCAAGCCATATCGCTAGCTGGCGCAGGCACGACCATTGGTGCGTTGCCCGCAGAGAACTCACGTAGCCAAGCAAACCCTTGAAAATAAAGCATCGAGACCGGCGGAGAGGGTGACGACGACCACCCGCGTGGCCTGCGCAGCTGCATGATGATGTAAACTATTGAATTATAAATTACTTAGTGGCGGAGAGGGTGGGATTCGAACCCACGTGCCGGTTACCCGGCAAGACGCTTTCGAGGCGCCCCCGTTACGACCACTTCGGTACCTCTCCGACAGGAAGCGCTCAGCTATCAGCTATCAGCTGGGGAGGCCACGCTGCGGCGCGGCCAAGATTCAAAAACGCTGAGAGCTCACAGCTTCTTAATTAATTATACCCTCCGTCCCCTGAAGAACTCCTGCAGGAGCGCGCGACAGTCCGCGTCGAGCACGCCGCTTACGACCTCGAACCGGTGATTGAGGAACGGATGCTCGAGCGCCTTGATGGTCGAGCTGATCGCGCCGGTCTTCGGCTCGGAGGTCCCGAACACCAGCGTGCCGATCCGCGCATGCACCATCGCCCCGACACACATCAGGCACGGCTCGACCGTGACGTACAACGTCGTCTCGCCCAACCGATAATTGCCGGCGCGCGTCGCCGCCGCCCTGAGGGCGACGATCTCGGCGTGCGCGGTAGGATCGTGGCCGCTGATGGGCCGGTTGTAGCCGCGGCCGATAATCTCGCCGGCGAGAGCGACGACCGCGCCAATCGGCACCTCACCGGCCAGAAGCGCACGGCGCGCCTCCTCGAGCGCTTCACGCATGAACCGTTCGTGCAAGCCTGTCAACACCGTCGTCAGGGTGTCGTCTCGGCAAAGGACGGAGACATTCCCGCTCCAAGACCTGCGATACGGACTTCGCGCCCTGTGCCAAACGCCCCGTCTCACGACCTTTGCCGTGTGGTCGCGCAGGTCAGGTCCTACAAACAGGTCGCAGCTTACACCGACGACAGCTTCGTCGTCTCGCGGCGCGGCGAGCCGGCGCGGATCGGCGGCGCCATGGTCTGCTCGAGCCTCTTTCCCGTGCTTGGTGTGCGGCCGGCCCTGGGCCGCACGCTCCTGCCTGAAGACGATCGAGTTGGCGCCGAGCCCGTCGTTGTGCTGAGTCACGATCTCTGGCAGCGGATGTTCGGGGCCCGGCGCGCCTCGCGCGTCGATCCGCTCGCCGCGCTTCGATCGTAGGGCGGGCCTTCCGCCTTCGCGTCAAGTTACGAAAAGCGGGCCAACCTCCCGTTAGGGTCCCCCCCGAGCCGTGGTGCCACAAATCGGCAACAGGGTTGAAGGGTGGGAGTACAGCCGTGCTACGCTCTGGTGGCAATCGGTTCTCTCGCCTGGAGTACCGTCATGACGCGATTACCGGGGCGGCAAGCATCTCTTGCGCGTTTGGCATTCCTGCTCGTCTTCATCGGCCCGCGTGTCGCGTTGGCGCAAAACGGACATGTCGAGCTCGTCGCGAGCCGCCTGATCGTCGACGGGACGCACCCGGTCATCGATGGCCGCGTGAGCGAGGAAGTTTGGCTGCGGGTGCAGCCGTACACGACGTTCATCCAGCAGGACCCGAATGAGGGAGAACCGGCCAGCGAGCGCACCGAGGTGCGGATTCTGTTCGACAGACGGGCGGTGTACATCGGGATCATCTGCTTCGATTCCGACCCCTCGAAGATCATCGTCAGTCAGAGCCGGCGGGACTCAGACCTGACCGACTCCGATTCGGTGGAGGTGCTGCTCGACACGTTCAACGACGGCCAGAACGCGTTCGTCTTCGGCACGAACCCGATTGGGATCGAGTACGACGGCCAGGTCGCTGGCGAGGGACAAACCGGCGGCTTCAACAGCCGGGGGGCTGGCGCCCGCGGGTCGCAGCGCGGCCAGATCACGGGGTTCAACCCCAACTGGGACGGCGACTGGAGCGTGAAGTCACAGAGGACGGAGCGGGGCTGGGAAACCGAGATGCTCATCCCGCTGAAGACGCTCCGCTACAACAGCGGGGCCGCACGGATTTGGGGCTTCAACGTGATGCGCAACATCCGCCGCAAGAACGAGCAGGTCTATCTGGCGCCGATTCCACGCGGCTACGGCCTGACACGGGTTTCTGACGCGGCCAAGCTGAGCGGCCTCGACCTGCCACCGCGTCGAGACGTCAAGGCGATCCCCTTCGTGGCGACCTCGTTCAACAAGGACTACACAGTCCAGGGCGATCCGCTCGATCGCAAGGGCGACGTCGGCCTCGATGTGAAGTGGGGAATTCGGCCCAACCTGACCGCCGACTTCACGGTGAACACCGACTTCGCGCAGGTGGAAGCCGACGAAGAGCAGATCAACCTGACGCGCTTCGCGCTCTTCTTTCCCGAGAAGCGCGGCTTCTTCCTCGAGAACGCCTCGATGTTCCAGATGGGGGTTCCCCAGCAGGCCGACCTCTTCTTCTCGCGGCGGATTGGGCTCTCCGCGAGTGGCCTGCCGATTGGCATTATCGGCGGCGCACGCCTGAGCGGGAAGGTCGGCGGCTACAACGTCGGTCTGCTGAACATGCTGACCGAGGAAACCACGAATGCGCGGTCTGGCCGCCTGATCGCCCCGGCGAACAGTTTCAGCGTGGCGCGGATCCAGCGCGAGGTCGGCCGCTCGAACTTTGGCGCCATGTTCGTCAATCGTCAGGCGATTGGCGACGCGTCGGGCCCGAACAACTACAACCGGGCGTACGGCGTCGATGCCGCCGTGCAGATGAGCACGAACGGAAAACTGTTCAGCTACATCGCGCGGTCGGACACTCCCGGAGCGTCGGGGTCCGACTACGCGGGCCGAATCCAGTACGCGTACGCGACCT
Source organism: Acidobacteriota bacterium (assembly GCA_016178075.1). Classification (GTDB taxonomy): domain Bacteria; phylum Acidobacteriota; class Vicinamibacteria; order Vicinamibacterales; family JACQTH01; genus JACQTH01. Next base: position 941 of record JACOUA010000309.1, on the reverse strand, counting down.
CGCTGTTCAATGCGAGCCTCGGGTACTCACAGGTGGGCGAGCGGTTCAACCCCGAGGTCGGCTTTGTTCCGCGACGCGGATATCGCCTGCCTTCTGCCCGGTTCTTCCTGACGTACCAGCCGACACAGTGGCCGTGGATCCGGCGCATCTCGTCGCACTGGCACACCGACCCGTACTACGGCTTTGACGGCCGGCTGCAGAGCTCGAGCACCCACTACCACTACTTCGAGATCCAGCCGGCGGGGGGTGGCCGCTTCGGGTCATTCGTGGACCGCAAAGCGGACCGTCCGCTGGTCCCCTTCACGGTGTTCTCCGCCGCCGGCAAACCCTCCGTCGTGATCCCGCCGCGGCTCTATACCTGGAACGAATGGGCGTTCGAGTACATCACCAACCCGAGCGCACCGGTGTCGGGCAACATCAGGTACACGATCGGCGATTTTTACAACGGCGATCTGAACCGCGTCGCCCTCGACGTGAACGTGCGCGTCGGCGCCCTGTTCTCCACGGCGGTCGGCTACAACCTCGACGACATCGTTCTGCCGTATGGCAGGTTCGCGACCAAGCTCCTCAGCCTGAAGATCAACCAGTCGTTCACGACGCGGTCGAACCTGCAGGCCCTCATTCAGTACAACAACCAGACGGCGCAGGTCTCGTCCAACATCCGTCTCGCCCTGCTCAACCGCAGCGGAACCGGCTTGTTCATCGTCTACAACGATCGCCGAGACGTGTCCCCTTACACGCGTGACGAGGTGCTGGGCCGGTCGTTCATCATGAAGTACACGCGCCTGTTTGATTTCTAGCCGGTAAGGGCCCGGAAAGGAATAAAGGTGTCATCTTGGGCGTCGAGGCGCCCGCCCGGCAAGGCGCGAGGAGCGCGCATACCGGGTGTATGTAAGCGACGAGCAACGCAGCCCGGCGGGATGCATCGGCGTCCAAGATGG
>JACOUA010000078.1 GCA_016178075.1 Acidobacteriota bacterium | reverse complement strand
CTCCTCCTACAGCGTTTTTCACTTCGCTGTGGCGTAGTTCTCAGTTATCAGTCATCAGTTTTCAGTTATTGCGCGCGGGATTCGAACTGAAAACTGACTACTGAGAACTGAAAACTGAATTAAACCGGGGCTCTGCCCCGGACCCCGGCTCGGTCGCTCGCGGGGACCCCGCTCATCCGCGCGATCCCTGGAATTCGACCCGGGTCGCTCGAACGGCCTACGCCCCGCTGAGCTCCCTCGCGGGCGCGCCGTGCGCGCCTAGGACAAAAGCGAAAGAGCCTCCCATCTTCGAGAGGCTCTTTTCAACTTCCACCGACCCGACGCATTTCGTCCTACGGATTCTTGTTGTTCTGCGTTTCCGTCTTCTTGCGTTTCTCACGCTCCGCGACCAGACGCGCGTAGCCTTCGTCGTCCAAATGCGTCACCGCGATCCAGGCATGCGACATCTCGTCCGCTGTACGGCTTCCGAGACCTACCCACTGGTCCGGATCGGGGTTTTGCCTGTTCGCCGTCGTGTTGTCGTAGTAGCCCGTGATCACAAGGACGGCGCCTTTGGGCAGCAGCGGCGCGACGTCATCTTCATAGATGTGGCTGGTATGCCAGGTGTTGGTCCAGTTGGAGATCGAGCTCACCATCTCCAGCTTCCCCGTATCCGGGTAGAAGATCTCAAGCGTTTTGGCCACCAGGCGGAAGTGGCCGTGCGGTTGGAAGCTGTCGATCCGGACCGGGGTCTTGAAGGAGTGGAACCCCTGGGTCATGGCGGTTCCGTGCGGCGGGATCTCGAGCTCGCTGCCTTTCATCAGCAGCGTGTAGTTTTTGAGATCCTGCTGGTATTTCGCCTGATGGTCCTCCGGGTAGAGCCAGAAGCCCATCTCGATCACGTCGTCTTTGAGTTCCGTATCAATCGGATAATAGTGAACGTCCCACCTGATCAGGGAATTCGCCGGGAGCGTCCGGCAGGCGTCCGGCGGAACCATCTCGCCCACCTTGCCGAGCGCGTACTCTGAGATCCGCTCGCGCTCGACGTACTGCCCGCTCTTCTCGTCGAAGACGATCAGGTCGCTGTTGGCGTGGTGGGCCGCCCCGCGCCCCTTCAGCGACGGCTTGACGGAGATGGCCTTGATACACCGATCCTTGGTGAGGCCCGTGGGTACGACTGGCCGCCACCAGACGTCCTGCCCCTCGGCCGGAAGCGTGAACGGCTTTGTGCGGACCACCAGATCCGGCGGCCCGAACTGGTCCGCGAACGCCCACTTGGTGGGATCCGGAAACGTGAGCGGCGGCGGCAGATCCGCGGGATTACCGAAAGGTGCCCCGTTGTCCACCCAGCGTGCAATCGTCTGGATCTCGACCTCGCTGAGCCGCAGGTCGTACTTCAGGTTCTGAATGCCAACGTCGTCGTCGTACCGATAGGGCGGCATCTCACGCTGCACCACACGCTGCTTGATCGCCCGAGCCCAGGGGCGCACCTCCTCGTACGTCGTGAGCGGCATCGGCCCGATCGCGCCGGGTTGGTGACACTGCTGGCAATTCTTCTGGAGGATGGGGGCGACGTCTTTGGCGAAGCTCACCGTTACCAGAACTTCGCCTGCTCGATCGCCCGAGGCGACGGCTGTGCGGTTCGCGATGGCCGTCGTGTCGCGGCTTGTCTGCTGTGCCAGTGCGGGCGGGCCCGCAGTGTGAACGAAAAGTACGACGAGCCCAAACGCCGTGGCACCGATCCGGACGCCCCAAGAGATGCGGCCACAGACGCGGGTCCTAGACATAGGCCACCTCGCACACGGATTCTACGTTGATAGGCTGCTGCGGATTCTACGTCGATAGGTTGCATTTGTGAATAGCGGATTCGGCTCGCGCCCGGCTGGGGGAGTTCCATCGTTCCCGAATGAAGCAAAGGTGTCCCGCACAACGGCCCGCGCCTTGACATTTCCACGCCCGGGACGTAGCGTAGCCTCGCCTGAATACAGTATAAGTATCGCTCGCCGAGGAGTCGTATGGCGACTCGCGGCGACACCTCTTATCCCGAGGCCGAACCCCATTAGGGATAACGGGTTAGAGAGCGTGTGGCCTGTGGTCTGCCTTGGTGACAGGCAGGTCTCCGTTAACGCACGAGCTGCTCGAGAGCGTGCCCACGGGGCAGCCTCTGGGCGTACGGGCAAACGGTTCCCAGCATCGCGATGGCTGCCGCCGACGTGGGCGGCTCCCGGAGCGTGCAGTACGTGGCCATGGTCGCGCACTCTCGTCTTACGAGCTAAATCCCGACATGTTTGGGGGATCGCATGCGTGTGTGGAGGGTCGCGGCATGTGCGCTGATTGTCGGCTGGATGGCGCCAGTCGTCACGTCTTCGCAGCCGCGGAGTTCGTCCGACGCCGTCCTCTATGAGGGTGCCCGTCTACTCATCGGCGACGGGAGCGCACCCATCGAAAACGGCGCGTTTGTCGTCCAGTACGGGCGCATCATCTCCATCGGCCGAAAGGGGATGATCGAGGCGCCTGCCGGCGCCACCTGCGTCGACCTGACGGGCAAAACGGTCATGCCCGCGATGGTCAATGCCCACGCCCACTTCGGGTACGAGCGATTCACCAGAGCCGCCGGCGAGTCGCTTCCGGAGCACTTTACGCCGGAGAACCTGCTCGACCACCTCCAGCGTCAGGCGTTTTACGGCGTGGGCACCGCGCACGACGGCGGGTCCGCGCCCGTGGCGTTGTCGCTCCAGTTCCAACAGGATCAAGTCGCGCGGAAGTTCGCGCCGGCCGCCGAGTACTGGTTCAATGCCGGCATCGTGCCGCCCAACGGCGGCCCGGATTCGATTCTGATCAAGGGGACGAGACCGCTGCGCGCCAATTACGAGGTGACACGCGCGCCGGAGGCGCGCGCGGCCGTGCTGGATGTCGCTGCCAAGAACATCAAGCACATCAAGATCTGGTTGGGCGATCGAAACGGCACGTACCCCGCCATGCCGTACCAAGTGTATGAAGCCG
>JACOUA010000308.1 GCA_016178075.1 Acidobacteriota bacterium | reverse complement strand
GATCGCGTGTTGGTGGTCAGCCGGGTGTCCCCCATCCCCATTCAACCCCTGCCGATTGCCTACCGGGGTCGCATCCTCTACGCGCCAGCCAGCCGGGGGTTGACACCCGACAGTTCTGGTACCAGCGCAAGCTTCTCGAAGAGAAGATCCCCGCTTTCAAGGGCTTTGCCGGTTGGTACGTGGTGCGCGTGGTCGATCCGGATGCTACCGCCCAGGTGGCGAGAGCCATTGACCAGGAGTTCGCGAACTCGCCGAGGGAAACCAGGACGACCACCGAGAATCAGTTTGCCGCCGCCATGGCGAATCAGATGGGGAACGTCCAGTTCTTGATCCTCGTCATCGGCGGCGTGGTGTTCGTGACCCTGCTCAGGTCAGAGGGGTTTCGCCGAAAGCAATGCAGGTGCCATCAACGGCTTCGTCAGTGGCCCGATGACTCAATGACCCGATCACCAAATCTCAGAATCCCAATCGCACTCCCACCTGGAACTGCCGCGGGAACCCGCCACCCCTGAGCGCTGTCGGGATGAGGAAGCTCCCCGACCGCCGGTCGCCAGTCGGATTGTTGAAGTTCGCCCGGTTGGTCGCGTTGAACACCTCGGTGTAGAAGTCGACCGCCCGCCCCTGACGCGGCCGCACGCGATAGACCACCCGAAGATCGAGCTGGGCGAAGCCCGGCCCATACGCACCATTCCGCCCGCCCTTGTTCTCGACCGTGATGGCGTTTGCGCCCGTCCCGCTGTAGGTCCCGGACGGCAAGGGATCCACCAGGATGCCGTTGCGATTCAGATCGAACGTGCTGTCGTGGATGGTGAACGGTGTGCCACTCATGAATCGGGCGATCGCCGAGGCGGTCAGGCCGGGAATCCAGGGCGCTTGCACTCGGCCGCTCAGCGTCACGACGTGCCGCCGGTCCAAGTTGGTCGGGCCCTCATTCAGCTCGAGATTCCGCGCCTGCAGAACCTGGAAGTCGTTGGTCGCCGTGTGCGATCCGTCGCTGTTGCCCCGGCCGTAGCCAAGGGCATACGACAGGCGGGCTCCCCAATAGTTGGAGAACCGCTTCTCGACCTGGACGTTGAGCCCGTCGTACTCGAACTCGGCAATGAATTCCCTGATAAAGACGTTGGTCGCGAATGGGGAGAGCCCCAATTGGTTTGCGATCCCCAGGAAATCCACGCGGGTGATCCGGGCTGTGCGGCTCGTGCTCTCCCGGAGCCCGGGATTGAGGTTGTACGTGATAGGCCGGTTGCGGTTCCACATGTGGACGTAATCGGCCGCAAACGACAACTGCTGTAAGAACTGGCGCTCGTAGCCGATCGAGACCTGATGCTGGGACCCGAGGATCCGATCGGGCGTGTCCAGAAAGACCGTGCCGGTGTTCCGGGCGAGGCTGCCGGGGGGGAAAAGCTGGGTGATCAGGGCGCGGTTCAGGACGGGCCCGTTGACCAGCAGCGGGTCGGTCGGGAGCCGCCCGTTGCTCGGACCGGGGTCAGCCCGATCGACCGGGAACTGGGCCTCGAAGGAATCTCTGAAGACGGCGTTCACCCCATACGGCTCGAAGCGCTCGATCCACTGCTTCTCATAGAACATGCCGTAGCCGCCGCGGACGACCGCCCTTCCGCCCATGTTGTACGCGAAGCCCGCACGCGGCTGGATGTTGTTCTTGTCGATCGGATAGGCGCTCGGATCCGAAAAGAGCGGGTTCCAGCGGTTGTCTATCGGAGAGATATGGAGGTCGTAGCGAAGGCCCAGGCTCAACGTGAGATTCGGCGTGGGCTGCCACTTGTCCTGCCCGTAGAGTCCGATCGAGTGCGTCCTGCTCAGCAGCCGCAATTTCCCCGGCACCCGGATGGTCAATCGCTCTGGATACGTCGACGGATCGGCCCGGTTGAAATCCCGGTCGGTCGCAAACGTGAAGACCCCTTGCGTAGAGCGCTGATCCTCGCGAAGGTGCTCACCGAGCTGGTACTGCGCGCCGAACTTCACGTCGTGGCTGCCTCCCCGGCCCGGGATGAACCACGAGAAGGTGTTGTCGAGCCCGTAGACCACCATGGTTCGGACGTCCGCCTGCTGGTTCCCCGTCTGATCGTAGAAGCTGAGGTACTGCAGCGTGGGCGCCGCCTTCGTGTAGTCTTTGGTCTCCTGGTAGAGGGCGGAGCCGCGATCGGGCTTCTCGTACACGTACGAGGCCCGCGTGGTGTTCAGCCTCGTGCCGCCGATCACCCAGTTGTAGGTCCCCACCAGCGTCTTGTCGTTGTCTATCTCGATGTACAGGGTGTCCTTCGTGCCGTTGCCGATGACCTGGTTGTAGTTGGGCTGGTGATCCCACAGATACCGCACGGAATAGTTGTGGTTGCTGTTCAACTGGTGATCCACACGTCCCAGGTAGTCCCAGGAGTTCGTCTCTTCAACGGCCGAGAAGCTCTTGTCCGGCCGCGTCGTGTAAACGCGGCTCTGGCCTTCGTGGAGAGCCAGGCGCTCGAAACTGAAGAAGAAGTGGGCCTTGTCGCGGACGAGCGGGCCGCCGATTGTACCGCCCCACTGCTGTTTGCTCGTGTCCGGCTTCTCGAGGTTCTGCTGCGCGACGAAGAAGTCCTTGGACGTCAGGTTCGCGTTGGTGTAGTAGCCAAACGCGCTGCCGCGAAAGGCGTTGGTACCCTGCTTGGTCACGGCGTTGATGACGCCGGCGGTGGCAGCACCGTACTCGGCGTCGAACTGGCTCGTCACGACCTGGAATTCCTGGATTGCCTCGATCGCGGTGCGTGCCTGGGCGCCCGCGCCCCCCCCGCGCAGGTCGTCGTTGTTGCTCCCGCCGTCCATGAGGTACTGGACGCCGCTTGCGTGCTGGCCGTTCACGGTGACGCTGTCCGACCCCGAGGATGACGGGTTGTACACCACGCCGGGCAGCAGCCCCACGAAGGCCGTGAAGTTGCGGTTGACCGACGGCAGCTCCGCGATCTCCGCCGTGGACACGATGCCGCCGACCTGCGCGGAAGTCAGATCGACCTGCGCAGCCTCGGCCGTGACCGTCACGGCTTCCGCGACAGTCCCGACCTCGAGCGCCAGCTCGAGCGTCAGGGTTTCACCGACCGCCAATCGGACGTCCCGCGTGAGTTTCTTGAAGCCCTGCAGCTCGGCGGCGACCCTGTAGGGCCCCGGTACGACGCCGGCAACGAAGTACGTTCCATCCGCCGCCGTAACGGTTTCCCGGAACGTTCCGCTCTCGGCGTGCGTCACGACAATCGCCACGCCGGGGAGCACTGCTTGCTGCGGATCGACGACACGCCCTCGGATCGATGATCCGCCCTGCTGCGCCTCCGCGAGGGTCGCTGCGGCCGCCAGGAAGCCGACTGTCAGCCACGCGCTACATCGACGCATCGTTGCACCTCCCCTTGAGGCGGCACTCATCCCACTCCATGTCGCAGCCGTCGCTCGCGTCGCGACGTGCGGCCGACACAGGCAGGTCGGTGCCATATGGGTGTCCAGTAGGGTGAGTTGGGGCGTCTTGTAGCACGGCGCCCGCGGAAGGTCAATTCATCGTATCGCGCTGTTAACCGGGATGTCTTCATTTAGTGGCTTCGCCCCACGTTTGCCGGCAATCAATCCCTTCACGGTCACGACGGCGCCGGGATCGAGGCTCCGCATGATGCCGGTGCCGGGAGGATGTCTTCCTTCGTGAGGCGGTACTTGTCCTCGAGCCTGAACCGGCCCGCCGTGATCTGCTCGCCAGATCGTCGGTGTCGACATCGTCGAATACAATCAGCGGCAGGATTTGTCCTCGAAGGAGGTTCCACGTATGGCCAAGCTGCTTCTAACCGGCACGCACGGTCCCGATGATCCGACGCGAGCGACCCTGCCCTTCCACATGGCGAAGGGCGCGATTGAGGCGGGCCACGAGGTCAGCATCTCACTGATGGTGGATGCGCCGTTCGTCTTGAAGAACGAGCTGCGCGAGGCGATTGTCGGCGTGGGGATGCCGCCGCTCAAGGACCTGTTTCAGTTCGCGGTCGAGCGAGGTGTGAAAGTCTACGTTTGAGGCGGCTGCGCGAAGGCCCGTGGGGTCTTGGACGCCGATTTGAGCGGAAAGAATGCCGAGCTCATCGATCCGAAGCGATATGCGCAGCTCGTCGTCGAGCACGATCGGGTCGTGACCTTCTGAGCTACCTGCGACGCGCGCCGGCTTCACCCGCACGAGGCCGTCGCGCGTCGTCGGCCAAAACGAGCTACCGCTTCGCCGGAGGCACCTTTAGTTCCAGCAGCTTCGCGACGCAGTCCTGGCCTGCGGTCGCGGGAGCGACCTTCTTGTCGATGTCCAGGATTCTACCGTCGGGCCCGATGTAGAAGGTCCAGCGCGACGCGAGCGGTCTGCCGGCCGGAATGACCCCGTACGCGTTCGCGACCTGCTTGCCGGGATCGGCCAACAATGGAAAGTCGGCGTGTTCTTTCTCGGCGAACGCTTTGTTGTCCTCGAGCGTGTCGACGCTGACCATGAAGTAGGCAACCTCGTACTTGCGAATCTGTTCCCCGCTCGCACGGAGCGAGTTGCATTCCGCCGTTCAGCCCCCGGTGAACGCTTTGGGGAACCACGCCAGGATGACGTGTTTGCCTTTGAGCTGGGAGAGCGAGTAAGTCTTCCCGTCCGTGCCGGGGAGCGTGAAGTCGGGGGCCTGATCGCCGACCTTCAGCTCCTGCGCGCGCACCGGTATCGCCAGCAGAATGCCGGCGATCGACATGGCGGCTATTCGGAAGTAGGCCGTCATCGGTTCTCCTTCATGCATCGCGGGGCAGCACCCCCGCCGCCATCAGTCTACTTTACCCTCAGGCCCAACCGCTCGGATAACGTACACGGCCGCGCGGCCGATCTACGCCACCCTGGACCCGCCCGCGGCGGCCGGACGGAATGCCACGAGCAACAGCACGACGGCCGCCACGCCCAGCCAGGCCGGGGCGAGGAACAGCCGGCTGAAGTCCACCTGCCCCGCCGGCGTGCGGAACGCGTCGCCCAGACTCCCCCACAACAGGCTGCCGAAAAAGGGCCCGAGCCCGAGAATCAGCACGTTGAACAACCCTTGGGCGCTCGCGCGCGAGTCCTTCGGAAAGTGCTCGTCGACGAAGATGTAGACCGCGGCGAAAAAGAACGCGTAGCACATGCCGTGGACGATGTTGACGGCCACCATCAGCCAGAGCGGCTCGCCGAGCGCGTAGATGAAGAACCGCAGCGCGTGCGCCGCGATCCCGATCGCCATCGTCTTGCGCCATCCCAGACGTTGCAGCACCAGGCCGAGCACCGCCATGGTGGCAATCTCCGCCACTTGACCGATGCTCATGGCGGCCATGATCAAGTTGGGCGCGAGCCCGGCGTGTTCCAAAAACGGACTCGTCCACTGGAAGTAGCCCTGGTGGACCAGCGCGTCCATGAAGGTCACGACGAAGAGCACGAGGAACGACGGGACGGCGAGCAGCCTGATGGCCTCGAGCGGCGCGTTCTGCGATCCCTCGCCTTTCGCCGGCGGCGTCGGCGGCAGCGTCAGCGAGAAGGCGGCCAGCGCGAACGAGGCGACGCCCGCTACCACGAAGATACTGGCCAGCGCCGATGCGAGGGCTGCGCCGGTCTTGCCGGCGAGAATGACCACGAACGGCCAGCTCGCCGCGATCCAGCCGATCGTGCCCCACAGCCGGATCCGCCCGAACTGCTGCCGCGCGTCCGCCACGTGGTGGAAGCAGATGGAGTTCGTGAGCGACAGAGTGGGGACGTACGCGAGCTGATGGACGAGCATGATCGCGAAGAACGGCCAGAACGACGTCTGCCAGGCGAGCGCCAGCATCGCCGTCCCGCCGATCGCGTGGGAGAGCGCCAGCAGCTTTTCGGTGGACATCAGGCGATCCGCCATCTGTCCGCCGACGAAGAGCCCCGTGAGGCACGCGATGGCCTGCGTCGCAAAAATCCAGCCGATTTCGCGGCCCGAAAAGTCGAGCACGCTCCCGAGGTAGAGCGCCAGCAGCGGCAGCCACGACCCCCAGATCACGTACTCGAGG
>JACOUA010000307.1 GCA_016178075.1 Acidobacteriota bacterium | reverse complement strand
TAGGGTCGCTAGCCGCCAGCGTCCTCGCCGTATCGGCGACATCCGCCCGCGCCTGCGGGACGGTGACATTCGCCCTCAGGCGCCCAAGCAGCTCGACGCCGCAGCACCGCGTGCTCCGAACGTGTGCGAACGCCGACGACTCCCATATGTCTGTCTTCCACGACGGCATGTCCCATTCCGGTCCGGTGACGCCGATCACGACGTAATCCGTCGAGTTGAGGACCAGATGCGCACCCAACGCAGCGGACGGGCCGTTGAACAACCGTCGTGCCAGTCGCTCGCTGATCACTATCGAGGGCGCCGGCCCATCGGTAGACGCGAATGGTCGGCCAGCGACGATTCGTCCGCCCAGCGCCGCGAAGAAGGACGGCGCGACCGTAGCGCCGTCCAATAGCTCGGCGCCGTCGCGACCCGACAATTGAAAGACTTGATTCGCGAAAAACGTGACGTCGGAGAAGGCGTGAAGTGATTCCCGCCAACGTTCCGCTGCGTCGAGCTGCCAGAACACGCGACCGGGTCGAGGTGTTCCCTCGTAATCTCGCGTTGCGTCGATTGCGACGAGGCGGTCCGCGTCGCGATAAGCGAGCGGTCGGATCAATAGGTGGTCGACCACGCTGAAGATCGCGGTGTTCGCGCCGATGGCGAGCGCGAGCGTGGTGAGCGCGACGGCGGTGAAACCCGGCGTCCGCCGCATCCCACGAAGCGCGTAGCGGATGTCGCGGCCAACGTTGTCCAACAGCGAAGACGCGCGCCTGGCGGGATCGTGTTTCTTCATCGTGTCACGCCTCGGAGCTACCGACGAGCCGGCGAAGCTGCTTCGGCGATCGTCGTCAATCTGTTTTCCGTAGAACGGGTGCCAGCTGGTGCACGCGTGGAGGTGCGTCCGCCGAATCGCACCCTGTCGCTCCGCTCTTAGCCGGCGAGTGCCCGCACAGCAGGCCGATCCGCTGGTGTGGGAACGCGCAGGGCGCTGGCCGGCAATGTGACGACGGCGACAGTGTTGCCGGTCATGTCGAAGAACTCGACGGAGTACCCTTCTTCGCTGATGCCCGGCACGACGTGGCGCTCGACGACCGTGCCGACGTCGCCGCCACGCAACCCGTGCTCGGGGATGTCGCGCGTCAGAATCACGTCGCTGTACAGCTCGAAGGCCATTCAGTTACCTCGGGTACATGGTAATGAATCGGGGCACGTCGCTTCCAGTATCGATCTGCCAAATAGAGGCGAAACGCGCGATCTTTCCGCTTGGCGTCTTGATTGAACTGTCGATTTCGTAAACGACGCCATACGCATTCTGTGAAATGCGCGCGGGATCCAGGGACAGATGCTGAGCGCGAAGGTCGGCTTCAAGAATCTCGGGAGCATTCGTGCGGTAGCCGAGGCTGAGGAGGCGCTTCGCCTTTGCGCCACCGCGCTTGTGCGACGGGTTCAGCAGGTACGTTCGGAGCTTTTCGGGCGCGACTATCGCGCGATCGGCGCTGGGGATCGGCACGTGACCGGCAGTGTATCAGGCGGTGCTTCCTTCCGATTGAGAGAGGCGGCCGGCGAGGCGAGTGGGTTGCGCCAGCGCGAGATTCGGAATCGTTGGCGCGACGAGGCGTGGAATCGTCCCCAAACGGGAAACATCGTCAGGGACCAAATCCGGGGGCAGGCTGGGCCGAGCGGCGTAGCCGGTTGGCTACAACGACAATTGCGACTCCCACACACGGCCGTTGCCGAAGTCGTCATCCCGTGTCACGCGCGCGAGGACCGTCATCGGCTTGCCCATTGCGGGCGCAAGCAGGTAACGGGCGTGCGCGCCCGGCCCGAGCATGGTCACTTCGTCCTGCCCGCGCGGCACGAGCGTATGCGCCGTCAGCGGCCCGCCGTCGAGTTCCACGCGCACGTTCCGAGCCGGAGCCGGGCCTTCGTTCATGACGATCAGTCGCCAATCGCGGCCCGTCCGCTGAATCGCGGCCCGGACATTGGCGCTCCGCGTCTGTCGAGCGCGAGCCTCTTCGCGGTTCGTTTCGACCGCCAACAGCCGTTCCTGAAGCTCGGTCTGACGCTGCGCCATCCGACGTGTCGTCACGACAGACCATATCGACACGCCTGACGCAAGCGCGGCAACCACAACGCCGACAATCGTTGCGACGAGCACGACTCTATCCTAATTCGGGTTATTCGCCGGCCACTTCGTGTGATCGAACTGTGAGAAGTCTTCGGGCACGACAAAGCCCTGCGCTAGGTCGTTCGACTTCAACCGCGCCGCGAGTCGTTCGAGATAGTCCGCTCGCGTCTTGTGCAGCTTGAAATTGTCGCCAAGTTTCTTCTTCTCGCTCGCGTTGTAGGCGTCGAAGTCCTGCCGGACGTGGTGGCCAAGCCCGCGATCCAAGAACTCGCCGGTTCTGATGTAGAGCCAACCCCGTTCGGCGACTTCATCAGCCGACTCCCCACCATGCGCGGCATCGTGCTTCGCCTGCGCCGCTCTTTCGGCTGTGGCAGCTTGGCACAGCAGCTTAGCCATCTGCCGAACGCGAGCCGGGCGGAAGGGATCGATGCCGGTCAACTGAGCGATCGTCGGCCATAACGCGACGATCATTCCCACACCGACGATGATGCGGCCCAAGACAGGATGCGGCAGGAAGCCTGCGATCGACAGACCGCCGAAGATTACGGTAAACCCCAAGCCGGCCGATGTCCACGTCATGTGCCGAAGGCTACTCGGAAGATCGACAGGCCGCAACGCGAAATGCCTCACGTCGCGTGCTACGATCCTGCCGTCGTGAGCGATTATCGCGTGAGAAAGCGCGATCGGGAGATCTTGATCGTGTGGGAGATCGGTCTCGAAACGCGGGCGCAGATCGCTGCCCGGCTGAACACGACGCCGTCAGTCGTCGCTCAGGTGATCGCGCGAAACCGCGCGGAGCACGGCATTACGCTGCGTCGACCGCGAACGCGCATACGTTGAACGCTGTCATGAAAGCAAAAGCCATTCGCGATCTGACGCAACTCAGGGAACCGGACTTCTATGCGAACGTCGCCGAAGGACTAGGTCTGATCGTCGCCAACGTGGACCGATTGCGTGAAGCGGCGATTGTTCTCGCGAATTCAGAGCATTATCACGGCAGCCGCATCCTGAACACGATTGCCGAAGAGGAAGCGGCGAAGTTCCTTATTCTCGTGGATGCCGTCCGATGCCCGAAACAGCCGGGCGAGAGGTTATCGAATCAACTCGGCCGCTTTAACGATCATCTCCCGAAAGGACTCTATGCGAAGGCGTGCAACTACCGACCGGGCACGCTCGGTGAGCTTCAGCATTACCTGAATATCGATCGTGACGAATTTCATCTAGATGGGCCAAACGATTGTGATTGGATCTTCCGCAACGAGATCATTCAGTCACGCGAAGGTCAGTTCTACGTCGATTACGTAGGTCGCGACGATGGGCACAGTTGGTCTGATCCGGCGCTTCTCTCGACCTACTTGGGCCCATCACCTGAACCGGCGTCAGTGTCGATGTCGCGAACGCTCTTCAAGGTCGGTCTCTCCACGGCGGAAGCGATTGCGACCGTCGCGGATGTGTGGCGATCGTTCCCGCTTGATTTCGAGACGCCGTGGTCGCGAATACGCGACATGAATTACCGTACGCTGCAACTCCTAGAAGAGCGCGGGCAGCTTGTAGAGGAGCCGTCCGACGTTGTTGATGTGCTGCGATGACAATGTCGCGACTCCGTGTGGCAGTGAGATAGCTGATGACGCTGGTCTCGACATACACACTGGGATTCACTGCCTCGCACCAAGGTATTCGTCGTGATGTTCGGCCATATGGGCGGGCGCATCATCGATGAATCCGATCAGCGCTTCCGCCGTCTTCCATCCGGTCGGATCATCAGCGTCCATGGATGTCGACGCGGGGATCACGACTTCGACCTCAGTGTGCTCTTCGAGATGGATCGGTTCACGAGGCTTGAACACGCCGTTTTTGTAGATAGCCTTCACGGTCATCAGTGGGCCTCAACCACCATCGTAGCGCGATAGGGTCTCGGCGAGGGGGAGGGACGTCGCTATTCGTTTGGCCGATTCGCGCGTTCCCAGGCTTCTCTGCCCTCTCGACCTTCCCACACGGTTTCGCGTGGAAAAGCATCGATTCTGACCCACTCGAGCGTCGAGTCTTGCTTGCCAAAGTCCAAAAAGTGATTCAGTGCCTGAGCAGCGCGGTCCGCAGATGCGAACAACTCGCGCGGCCACCCTTCGAGCGCTTGTCCGCCAAGCTCTACTTCAATTGAAGGTGGCGAGAAATGCCGACTCGTTACCAGAAAGTAGCTCCATGATTCTTCGTCCTCGTCGCACTGAAGGACAAATCCATGGCCTTCGTGCCAATTGACATGGACGAGAGGAAACTGGGCGTCCGCCGGCGAGATCGACGCTCCGTCCCAGACCGGACGTGATTGAACTCCAGTGAGAAGCTCCGAAACCGACGGGACGGGCATCGGGGCCTCGCTCGTGATGAACGAGGCCCGAAAGGAATTTCGAAGGTCCACGACCATAGTTCGTGTTCGGAGGTTATTGAATCGCGATGGTCGAACGCATTGGCGCTGACCCGCGGCGCCGCTTTGGATTATCGCCGAATCAGCACGAGTGACTGGGCGGCGCCGACGGGTGCAGCGGAATTTCAGGCGCGCGTCTGAGCGCTCGCCGTCGCGTCCGATGGTCGCGCATCGCCCGCACGCCAGACCATGCGCCGTTTGGGTGCTTGGACTCGCTTTCCGTTCTGGCCATCGGTGTCAGCTCGCGATCAGGTTCGAACAGACATTAGGGTGCGCCCGGAAGTTTCGCCCAATCAGCATTTTGGTGCTGGCGTCCCCAACGGGATTCGAACCCGTGTTTTGGCCTTGAAAGGGCCACGTCCTGGGCCTCTGGACGATGGGGACGAAGGCGGGACAACAACTCATTCTAGTGTAGTGTCCAAGAATTAGCTGGACAACCTGGCCGCCGATGCATCCCGCCCGGCTGCGTTGCTCGTCGCTTACATACGCCCGGTATGCGCGCTCCTCGCGCCTTGTCGGGCGGGCGCCTCGACGCCCAGCTTATCCAGCTAATTCTTGGACACTACACTAGCGTCGCGCCGAGGAGGGCGGCAAGAACGCCTCTCGTCAGCCCGACCGCCGACGCCTCAGGTCTGACCCGCGAGGTACAATCGCTGCAGCAAGCGCGAGGGAGCGGAGTGGGGCGCTGGGGCCCCCGCGCAGCGACCGAGCTTGGCGGGGTGCAGGGGTCCCCGCCATTCAATTAATGGAGGACCGATGTCTCCGACCTCACGCGATCTGTTTAAGATCGCCCACGCCTGCGCCCGGAAAGTCGATCTGCCGCGCAAGCTGCGCAGCTATCCGAGCTTCTCCGAAATCGAAGAGCAGTGCGAAACCGAATACGAAGACCTGCTCGCCGTGCTCCACGAAGATGAGATCTTCGAGCCGGTCGATATCGATCGCCAGCAGCAGATCGTGGATCAGATTACGGAGGCCCTGCCGGCGGCCCGGCGCGAGCTGATCGAGGAGCTCGTCGATAATCACGCGCGCCACGTCTGGCTGCAGCAGGAGGCGGCCTATCATCTCGGCCTCGCCGTGGGCTTGCGGATCTCGCGCGACGGTGCTGACAGCGCGCTCAGGAATCGGGAGCAGGGCGAACAGGACGAAGACGAGGGCAATGGCGACGGCGGCCCGGACGATGAGGGCCAGATTCATTGACAGACGTTCCGCGTCCTGGGACGGATGCCGAGTGGGACGCCGAGACGTATCACCGCGTGTCGGCTCCGCAGACTGCTTGGGGCCGAGCGGTGCTGGATCGCATCGAGCTCCACGGTGACGAGACGATCATCGACGCCGGCTGCGGGAGCGGTCGGCTCACATCGGAGATCCTGGGCAGGGTGCCACATGGCCGCATCATCGCGGTCGACAGCTCGAGCGCGATGATCGAGGCTGCGCGCAGGCATCTCGCGGGCGAGCCCGCTGCACCACGCGTCTGGTTGATCCGCGCCGATGTCGCCAGTCTCCCGTTTCAGCAGATCGCGCACGTGATCTTCAGCACGGCCACGTTTCACTGGGTGCTGAATCATCTCGCTCTGTTCCGAAGCCTGTTCGTCGCTCTTCGCCCAGGTGGGCGTCTCGTCGCCCAATGCGGCGGCGGGCCGAACATCGAGCGCGTGCTCGCGCATGCCACGTCGATCACCTCGCGTGAGCCCTTCGCGTCGGTCTTCCGCCACTGGCAGCGTCCCTGGGAATTCGCCGACGACACGACGACGAAGAGCCGCCTGCACCAGGTCGGATTCGTGGACGTGGAGACCAGCCTCGTCCCCGCGCCCACCAGCTTTGCGGATGCCGGCCAGTTCCGGGAGTTCGTCAAGACCGTGGTCGTCCGGCCCCACCTGACGGCGATCGGAAACCCGAGCGATGGTGACACCTTTCTCCAGGAACTCGTATCGGCTGCCGGGTCAGACGATCCGCCATACACGCTCGACTACTGGAGGCTGAACATCAGCGCCAGGAGACCGGCGGGGCAACGGCGGTGACGCGACGCTCTCGCGCCGGCTCAGCAAGCTGCTAGAATGTCGAGCGCATGCTTACACAATGCTGTTGGAGTCTTGCGGTCCTCTTGCTGGTCGGCTCGCCGCCTCTTTGGGTCCGGACTGCGGGCGCGCAGACGTCGTCCCGCGAACGACACACCCTCGAGGCCGTTCGGGTCGATCGGGCGCCGCGCATCGACGGCGTCCTCGACGAGGACGTGTGGCAAGGCGTGCCGATCGTCGACCAGTTCACGCAGCAGGAGCCGAAGGAGGGCGCCCCGGCCAGCGAGCGCACCGAAGTCCGCGTGATCTACGACCGCGGTCATCTCTTCATCGGTGTCCGCGCCTTCGACAGCCAGCCGGCGGGCATCATCGCGACCGACATGCGGCGCGACTCCGATCGGCTGCTGGACGAAGACAACTTTCAGGTCATCCTGGATACCTTCAGCGATTCGCGCAACGGCTACATGTTCGTCACGACGCCGCTCGGGGCGAAGCTCGAGCAACAGATTTCGGAGGAAGGCGAGGGCAATACCCGCGGCAACCGCAACAATTCCAACATCAATCGCAACTGGGACGGTGTCTGGGACGTCGCGGCGCGCCGCACGGACGAGGGCTGGACCGCCGAAATCGGGATTCCGATGACGACGGTCCGGTTTGCGGATCGAGAGGAGCAGACCTGGGGTATCAACTTCATGCGGAACATCCGCCGCAAGAACGAGCAGGTCTTCTGGGCGCCGATCCCCAAAGCCTACAGCCTCACACGCGTCAGCCTCGCGGGCGCGCTCACGGGTCTGCGCTCGATCAGCCACGGGATGGATTTGAAGCTGAAGCCGTTCATGGTCGCCGGCGTGCGGAAGAAGCAGACGAGTGCCGCGATCGGCACGACGTCGGCCTTGCGCGATGTGGGGCTGGACGCACGCTACGGGGTGAGCGGCGGACTGAATCTGGACGTGACCGTTAATACGGACTTCGCGCAGGTGGAGGTCGATCAGCAGCAGATCAATCTGACCCGGTTCAGCTTGTTCTTCCCAGAGAAGCGCGATTTCTTCTTGGAGAACGCCGGGCTGTTCAACATGGGGACGGGCGGGACGTTTACGAGCGGCCAGCTCGAAACCGACCTCTTCTTCACACGTCGCATCGGGTTGTCAGAGACGGGTCAGCCCGTGCCGATTCTCGGCGGCGCCCGGTTGGCCGGGAAGACCGGACGGCACAACATCGGGCTCCTGGACATCCAGACCGGACGCGCCTTCGGCAAGCCGGGCGACAACTTCCTGGTCGGCCGCTACAGCAGCGACGTGCTGAAGCGCTCGCGCATCGGCGCCCTGTTCGTCAACAAGGAGTCGATGCACGACGCGCATTACAACCGCACGTTCGGCGCCGACGCGAACCTGGCGCTCGGACGCAGCATGCAGGTGAGCTCCTTCGTCGCCAAGACATCGACGCCGGGGCTCGACGGCAAGGACCTGGCGTGGTTCGGGCGCGTGGCGTACCGCGATCCGAAGTGGAACTTGTGGCTGAACTACGAGGACGTGCAGGACAACTTCAACGCGGAGGTGGGATTCGTCCAGCGCCGTGGCATTCGAGCGACGAAAGCCTATTTCAGCCCGACGCCGCGGCCAGGCAAGGCCGGGATCCGGCTGATGGAGCCGATGGTGGTCCTGAGCTACGTGACCGATCAGCACAACCGGCTGGTGTCGCGGACGCAGCACTTCATGGTCGGGACATGGCTGGACGACGGGTCGTTCATCAACGTGATCCATCAGCGAAACCTGGACGTCCTCGATGAGCCATTTCAGGTCCAGCGCAACGTCCGGATCCCGGTCGGGGCGTACACCTTCAATGAGTGGACGTTCACGTACAACACCAACCCGGCACGCCGCGTGTACCAGCGATTCACGTTCCAGCCCGACCAGTACTACGGCGGCACCAGCCGAACCCTCTCGATCGCCGCTGGTGTCCGGGCGACGAGCCAATTCTCGTCGGAGCTTCAGTACAGTCGCAACGACGTGAAGCTGCCGTATGGCAACTTCGTCCTGGATCTCGCGATCCTGCGGATGGACTACACGCTCTCGCCGCGGATGACGGTCCGGAGCCTGACGCAGTACAACTCCTCGACACGCGAAGTCACGAGCAGCATCCGCTTCAACTACATCTACCGTCCGGGCAGCGACCTCTACATCGTCTACAACGACCTGCAGCAGACGGGCCTGCTGCACGGCGCCTTCGGGCCGACCGATCGGCAGCTCGTCGTGAAGCTGAATTACCTGCTGGCGCGGTGAGTCGAGGCGAGAGTCGTCTTCGCTCCAGGCGAAGTGGATGCCGCGGAAGATCCAGGGCGAACGTCTTCAGCTTCGCTACCGCGGAGGTTCCTGTCGCTCGTGGTCGGCGATGAAGACGCCGTTCAGGATCCAGCTCACGATGCTCACGATCAGCGCGCCGAAGAAGGCGGCGGTGAAGCTGGCGATCGCGAAGCCGGGGACGATCGCCGCTGCCAGTCCCAGGCACAGCGCGTTGACCACAAAGATGAAAAGACCCAGCGTGAGCAGGGTGAATGGCAGCGTGAGGACGAGCAGGACGGGGCGGACGATCGCGTTGACGATCCCGAGGGCCGCCCCGGCGAGGAGGGCGGCGGCCGGACTGGCGAGCGACAAGCCTGGCACGAAGTAGGCGGCGACCAGGAGGGCCAGGCCGTTCAGGAAGAGACGGGCCAGGAATCGCATGACGGCAAGCTCCAGCCGCCGCAGTTCAACAACGTGGTGTCCCCGGTTGGGATCGAACCAACGGCCCTCTGATTAAAAGTCAGATGCTCTGCCACTGAGCTACGGGGACACGCGAACCGATTCTATCATCGCGCCGTCGGGCCGCTCGTTCATGTGAAAATGCAAGAACTGCGTACAAGCGGTTTCATAACCGGTTCGGGTCCTGTCCGAGGCCAGCCCACGGGTGCTCAGGCCGAAAAACATGACCACGGCTGACGGCCTTGCGCGCCCGTGGGCGCCCGGCCTCGGCCACACGCAGGGTTATGAAACCATGTATACCAATCTCGCTCTGAAATGTTGCAGAAACTGCGATGTTTCGGAGCCATGATGATCACGGACGGCACCTCAAAACCCCGCGCGACACCGGCCGAGCGCGCCGAAGACCGCACACAACGACCGACGACGGTATGACAGCCGATGCAGATGCGATTGGCCTAGAGCTCTACATGGCCATTCCTGAAGAGCGCTCTCCTGTAGCGGAATGAGCGACCAAAGGCAGTCGAAGAAACGCGACCATGCGGCCCTGGAGGCTCTGAGGAGCCGACACCGACGAACGCGCGCACGAGCAGCCCGAGGTTCGACGTGGCCGCATGCAGCGCACGCTCTTGAGGATATGCCGGACGGCCCACAGTGGAAATCCGGTGCGGACTCTCCAGGAGGAAACAGGCAGTTCTCCCGCCGGCTCAGGGAAGCGGAGACTGTGGGTGGCCTACGTTGATCCTGCCGGGCCTCGTTGCCTTTGGCAATGGTTGCTGAAGATTGTCTGGCCGGTTGCATTCCCCCGTTGTATCCTGAATACACATCATTCATGTGTATCTTATGAAGGCAGGTGAACCAATGACAAAACGGCTCAACATCACGCTGCCGGAGCGGACAGTCGCGTTGATGGATCGCGTGGCCGGCAAGGGGCGGCGCAGCCGGCT
>JACOUA010000306.1 GCA_016178075.1 Acidobacteriota bacterium | reverse complement strand
GGGCATCGCTGGCCCTCGCGCCTCTTCTACCTCGGGTCGAGCTCGCCGTGGCTGTCGTTTGTGGTCATCATCGCCACGGTCTTGTGCGTCGCGACCCCGATCAAGATCTGGAACAACGCGCGGATCGAGCACAAGCTCCAGGAGCAGGACAAGCTGCTGCTGGCGGCGCGCATCGACGCGCTCTCCAGCCAGATCAGCCCCCATTTCCTCTTCAACACCCTGACCTCGATCGCGTCCCTGATTCGCTCGAATCCCGAGACAGCCAGGCTGCTCATCAGCAAGCTCTCGAATCTGCTCCGACGTCTGCTGCGAAGCCAGGAGCATTTCGTCACCCTCCGCGAGGAGCTCGAATCGGTCGACGAGTACCTCGACATCGAGGTGGTCCGCTTCGGACCGAACCTCGTGGTCGACAAGCAGATCAGCCCGGACACCCTGGACGTCATCGTGCCCAGCATGATCCTGCAGCCGCTCGTCGAGAATTCGATCAAGCATGGCCTGTCCCAGAAGGTCGGCGGTGGCCGCATCACGCTCCGGAGCCTGCGCGAACACGGCTGTATCGTGATCGAGGTCGAAGACGACGGGCTGGGAATGGCGCCCGGCAGTCAGGAATCGTCGGACGGCAGCGGCATCGGCCTCGCGAACGTCACCGAGCGGCTGCGCGTCATCTACGGCACCAACTATCAGCTGAAGCTGTCGAGCGAAGCCGGCCGCGGCACGCGCGTACGGATCGAGATCCCCGAGTTCGCGACGCCGGATCGGCTGACGGCGTAGACAAGTCGATAGTCGTGAGTCGGTAGAGTAGTCGTTAGTCGATAGTCGTGAGTCGGTAGTCGTGAGTCGGTAGTCGGTAGTCGTTAGTCGGTAGTCGATAGTCGGTAGTCGGTAGTCGTGAGTCGGTAGTCGTGAGTCGATAGTCGATAGTCAGTAGTCGGTAGTCGAGAGTCAATTGATAGTCCCGGATGTCTGGAATGAGCCTGACGGCCGTTGTGGTGGACGATGAGCAGCTGGCGCGCGAGGAGCTGTGCTTTCTGCTTGGGCAGCGGGGAGGGATCGAGGTGGTGGGGCAGGCCGGCAACGGCGTCGAAGCGCTCGCGACCATCGAGCGCCTCAAGCCCGACATTGTCTTTCTCGATGTTCAGATGCCCGGCCTCACCGGGTTCGAGGTGGCGCGGCGCATGGTGGAGCGGCAGGTCCCGACGAGCCTGATTTTCGTCACCGCCTTCGACCGCCACGCCATCGAGGCCTTCGAAGTGAATGCCGTCGACTATCTGCTCAAACCGGTCGAGGCCTCGCGGCTCGATCAGGCCGTGCAACGGGCCGAGCGGCGGATCTCGAGCGATCGGCCGCCTGGCCTGAGCCACGTCGAAGGCTTGAACGACCAGCTGCAGAAAATCGTCCAACTGGTCACGCAGAAGGAGGGACGGCGCGAGCAGCTGGCGCTCAAGGTGGGGGAACGGTTCCAGTTGGTCCAGGCCGACGACATCATCTATGCGTCGCTGGCCGAAGACACGATACAGATCGTAACGAGTCAGGTTGCAGGAACGTCCAACTATCGTACACTAGACGAATTACAGGCTCGGCTGGACCCGGCCGTCTTCTGGCGCGTGCACCGGTCGCACCTGGTCAACATCAACAAAATCAAGGAGATAGTCCCCTGGTTCAGCCGGAATTACATCCTGAGGATGAAGGACGCGAAAGCAACGGAGATTCCCGTGAGCCGCGCGCAGACGAAGCGATTGCGGGAGTATCTGAGGTTGTAGCGACCGATCCGCCACCGCAGCCGGATTCTCCGCCCATCCGGTACAGCCAGTACGGCGAGAGCGGCGCGACGGCCGTGGCGGTCGGGATCTCGCCGGCCGAGCAGCGAGAGGAACGGCGGCGGCTCATCGCCGCCCGCCTCCTCACCGTTCGAGACGAGCTGATCGCGTGGTTCAAGACGCTGGCCTCGGCCGCCGTTTACGCCACCCTCATCGTGACCTTCGGGTTTCAGGTGGCGCGCGTCGAGGGTCAGAGCATGGCGCCCACGCTGGCGGATCAGGACCGCTTGATCGTCAACAAGCTCGCGTACCGCGTCGGCGAGCCCCGGCGCGGCGACATCGTGATGCTCTATTACCCGATCAATCCGGACAAGTCCTTCGTGAAGCGGGTGATCGCCGAAGAAGGCGACCAGGTGCGGATCGTCGACGGCCGGGTTTTCGTGAACGACGTCCCGGTGCCGGACGAGTACGTCCCGCAGGCGTACCGCAGCCACGACGACTATGGTCCGGTCACGATTCCCGAAGGGTATTACTTCGTGATGGGCGACCATCGCAACAACAGCTCCGACAGCCGCCACTGGGGCAACGTCCCGAAGAAGTACATCATCGGGAAAGTCCAGCTCCGATGGTGGCCGGCGCCGCACGCGCGACTCTTCTGAGCGCTTTCGATCGCTACGGCCAGGTCACCGCAGTTCTGGGGCGCGTCTTCGTTCTGAACGTGGCCGTCGCGGCGGCCAAGATCATCTTCGGGTACGCCAGCGGTACGGTCAGCATCCTCTCCGACGGCTTTCACTCGCTCACCGACTCGGCCTCCAACGTCGTCGCGCTCGTCGGGATCCGAATGGCGCGCAAGCCGCCCGATGAAGAGCACCCGTACGGGCACCGCAAATATGAAACGATCGCGTCGGGCCTGATCTTCATCTTCCTGCTGGTGGTGGTCGTGGAAGTCGTGCGGGCGGCCGTGGGGCGATTCGGCGGCCCCCCGCCGGAGGTCACCGCCCTCAGCTTCGGCGTGATGATCGCGACGGCGACAGTGAACGTGGGGGTAGTCCGGTACGAGCGCCGCGCCGGCGAGCGATTGTCGAGCGAGCTGCTCCTGGCCGACGCCATGCACACGCGAAGCGATCTCCTGACGTCGATGGCGGTGATCGCGGCGCTGGTGGGAGTGCGGGCGGGCTACTGGTGGCTCGACCCGGCCGCGGCGCTGATGGTCGCAACGTTCATCGGCTACGCGGGCGTCGAGATCGCGCGCCACGCGGCGCGCATCCTCGCGGACAGCGTGGTCGTCGCCGAAGAAGACGTCCGTCAGGTGGTGATGTCAGTGCCGACCGTGCTGGGGTGTCACCACATCCGAACGAGGGGATCGGCCGATCACGTCTTTCTCGATCTGCACATCTGGTTCGCGCCGGAGACCCCGCTCCGGACCGCGCACGATCTGTCACACATCGTCAAGAACCGCATCATGCACCGGTTTCCGCAGATCGTGGACGCCATCATTCACATCGAGCCGCCACCGGACGACAGAAGTGAGAAGTAGGAAGTGGGAAGTGAGAAAGTAAGTACGAAAGCTTTCTCACTTCCCACTTCCCACTTCCCACTTCCCACTTCTCACTTCGCGTACATGCCCTCGATCTCCTTCGCCCACAGCTCCTCGACCACCTGGCGCCGGACCTTCATGGTGGGCGTGAGCTCACCCCGCGCGAGGGTGAACTCGGCGGGCAGCAGGACGAACTTCTTGATCCGCTCGAACTGGCCGAGCTGCAGGTTCACTCGGTCGACGACCTTTTGATACGCCGCCACGACATCCGGCCGCCGAACGAGCTCTTCCCGCGGGCCTGGCGCGGCCTTCAGCTCGCGAAGCCGCTGGTCGAGCGCGGCGAAGTTGGGGACCATCAGGGCGCTGACGAAGTTCCGGCGATCGCCGAGCAGCACCGCCTCGCCGACCAGCGTGTCGGACTTGAGCGCGGCCTCGATTGGCTGGGGCGCGATCTTCTTGCCTCCCGAGGTCACGAGCAGATCCTTCTTGCGATCGGTGATGCGGAGATAGCCTGCCGAATCCACCTGACCGATGTCTCCGGTATGGAACCAGCCGTCGCGCAGCGCTTCGCGCGTCGCCTCCGGCTTGTTGTGATAGCCGCGCATCACGTTGGGCCCCCGCACCAGAATCTCCCCGTCGTCCGCGATCCTCACCTCGACGCCGGGGATGGGCCGGCCGACGGTTCCGAGCCGGATCCCGTCGATCGGGTTGGCGGTGACGACCGGCGAGGTTTCCGTGAGGCCATACCCCTCGACCAGATTCAGCCCGGCGGCGTGGAAGAATTCTCCAATCGGCACCGGCAGCGGAGCGCTCCCGGTCACCACCATGCGCAGGCGGCCGCCGAGCTTCGCCCGCAGCGTCGAGAGAACGAGCCGATCGGCCAGCACGAACTGCGCCGCGATCGGGCCCGGGACGGGCCGTTTGTCGAGCAGCGCGCGGGATCTGACGCGTCCGACCTTCAGCGCCCAGCCGAAGAGCCACCGCTTGAGCGCGGGCTGCCCGGCGACGGTCTCGATGATGCGGGCATGAGTTTTCTCGAACACCCGCGGGACGCCGGTCATCACCGTCGGCTGCACCTGCAGCAGATCGCGGGGGATCGTTTCGAGCGATTCCGCGAACCTGACCGTCACGCCGCACAGCAGGTACTTGTAGAGCACGGTCCGCTCGAACGAGTGGCTGAGCGGCAGAAACGACAGCGCGACGTCCGACGGGAACATCGGCAGGACTTGGTCGGTGCTCAACACGTTCGAGACGATGTTCGCGTGCGTGAGCATCACCCCTTTGGGCTGGCCCGTCGTCCCTGACGTGTAGATGATGGTTGCGAGGTCGCCGGGACGAACCTTCAGCGCTTCTTCGCGATGCGTCCGATCGAGCGAGGAATCGCGATGCAGGTGAGTCTTCCGCCGCTCCGTCAGCTCGGGCAGCGTGAAGCCCCGCACTGATGAATCCTCGCCTGTGAATGCCGGATGGCGCTGAAGTCCAGCGTCGCTCTCGAAGACGATGACCACCGTGAGCGAGCCCACGGTCGAGGCCGCGTCGAGGATCTTGTGGAGCTGCGTGCGATCCGAGACGAACGCGAACTTGCAGGCGGCGTCGTGCAGGATGTACGCGACCTGTGCGGCGACGAGCGTCGGATAGATCGGCACCGTGACGGCGCCCGCCGTCAGAATCGCGAGATCGGCGATGCTCCACTCGGGCCGGCTCTCGCTCATGATCGCGACGTGATCGCCCGGCTTCAGCCCGAGCTCGCGAAGGGCGACGTGCAGGTCCCGGATCCGATCGCAGAAGTCCCGCGTCGAAAGGTCCGTGATCCCTTCGGCGTGACAGCGCCCGACGAACGCCGGCTTGTCGTGGCGTGCAACCACGCAAAAGGGGAGCTCCGCGAGTGTGGTGGGATCTCTGGTCACTGATTGCCCTGACGTTTGAAGAGATCGGGGGTCAGGGATCAGGGATCGGTTGGCCGAAGGCCGTTCCGGTCCCTGACCCCTGATCCCTGATCCCTACGTTGTTCCCCCTAGTATCCCGCCTGTTTGTCTATGACGTTCATGAGCGGATCGCCGCGCTCGAACCGCTTCATGTTCTCGGTAAAGAAATTGATGAGATTGGGCCAATACTCCGAGTTGAACCCCGAGGTGTGCGGCGTGATGATGACGTTCGGCAGATCCCACAGCGGGCTCGCCGGATCCAGCGGCTCTTCGGCGAAGACGTCGAGGCCGGCGCCCGCGATCGTTCCGGCCTGAAGCGCCGCCGTCAGCTCGGGCTCGTTGACGATCTTCCCTCTCGCGACATTGATGAGAACGGCGTCCGACTTCATCCGGCCGAGCTCGCGCGATCCAATCAGGCCGCGCGTCGCATTGGTGTGGGCGGCCGTAATTGCCACCACGTCCGAGACCGCGAGCAATTCGGCCAACCGGCCGGGCCCGAAGACCCGATCGACCCCGTCGGGCGCCGGAAGCTCAGGACGGCGGCGCACCGCGACGATCCGCATATCGAACCCCCCGGCCAGCCGCGCGAGGCGCGTGCCGATGTCACCGAGCCCGACGATGCCCATGACCTGGCCCCGGAGGGCGCGAGACGGCGGGTCGGCGGACACCTCCTTTTGTGCCCAGACGTGCTGGGCCTGACGCCGGATCGAGACCTGCAGCTTGCGCGCGAGCGCCAGGGCCAGCGCCATGACATGCTCGGCGATGAACGGGGACTGCAGGCCCTTCGTGTTGCACAGCGTGATGTCAGTGCCGACGAACTCGGGAAACAGCAGCGCTCGGATGCCCGCGGCCGACGACTGGACCCACCGCAGCCGCTGGGCCACGGCGAGCGCAGGGCGCGAGAGCTGGGAGCCGAAGAGCACGTCTGCGTCCGGAATCTCCCGCGCGAGCTCCGTGTCCGACAATGCCTGCACGAACGTGTGCTGTGGAAACCGCCGGCGCAGTTCGTCGACCCAGACCGGCGGCAGGTTCCAGACGTCGAACACGCGATCGTAGTAGATGGCGATCAGGACCTTCATGCCGCGTCATCCCTCTCCTCGTCTCCGGTATTCCCCTGATCGCCCCCCACGCTTCGAGACGAGCCGGATGTCGGTGATCACCATGCCGCGATCGGCGGCCTTGACCATGTCGTAGATCGTCAGCCCCGCGACGGCGACCGCGGTCAGCGCTTCCATCTCGACCCCGGTGGACGCGGTCGTCGCGACGCGCGCTTCGATATCGTAGCCTTTCCGCGTCGGCGTGAGCGTGACGTCGACGTGGCTCAGGGGAAGCGGGTGACAAAGGGGCACGAGCTCCGACGTCCGCTTGGCCGCCATGATGCCGGCGAGCCGCGCCGCCTGGAGCGGATCCCCTTTTTTGACGCGACCCTCGCGGATGAGGCGCAGCGCGTCTGTCGAGATCGTGATGCGCCCTCGCGCAACCGCCTCGCGGCGCGTCTCAGGTTTGTCGCTCACGTCGACCATCTTGATGCGCCCGCGCTGATCGACGTGCGACAACCTGCTCCGTCGTTTGTCCCTCGAATCCCGAACCTCGAATCCCGAACCCCGGCTCTTAGTCACCGCCCTCCCCCCGCGCGAGATGGAACGACAGGCTCTCGAGCGACACCGTCAAATCGACGCTCTTGAGCTTCACCGCCGGCGGAACCGTCAGGGTCCCGGGCGAGAAGTTCAGGACCGCCTTGATGTCGGCCGCAACGACCTGGTTGACGACCTGCTGCGCCGATTCGGCGGGGACGGCGATCACCGCGATCGATGCCTTGTCCCGCCTGGCGATGCGCTTCAACTGTCTGATGTCGTGAATCGGCACGCCACCGCGCGAGCGCTGCCCGACCTTGCCGCTCGCCACGTCGAAGAGCGCCACGATCTCGAAGCCTTCCTGCCGGAACCCGGGATAGTCCGCCAGCGCGAGCCCCAGGTTGCCCGCGCCGATGATGGCGACCCGGACCTTACGATCGAGGCCGAGGATCTGGCGGAGGTGGCGCTTCAGATCCTTCACGTAGTACGGCGACGAGCCTCCGCTTGTTCGGCGGATTCACAAGCCCTCGGCGTGATTCTAGATCAGTTATCAGTTCACAGTTATCAGTTCTCAGTTCTCAGTTCTCAGGTTCCGAACTGAAAACTGATAACTAAAAACTGGAAACTGTTAACATTCGCGACCATGCCACACAGCACGCCGCCGTCAGCACCGCCCGCGTCGGGTGGAGGGTCCACCTTTCAGCCGTACGTCCCGGCCTCGTCGTCACCGGCGGAATTCACGCCGAAGGCGATCGGGCTGGGGGTCCTCTTCGGCCTCATCTTCGGCGCCTCGACGGTCTACCTCGGCCTTCGCGCGGGCCTCACCGTCAGCGCCTCGATTCCGATCGCGGTGCTGGCCATTGCGGTCCTGAAGCCGCTCGGCGGCTCGACCATCCTCGAAAACAACATCGTGCAGACGATCGGATCGGCCGGCGAGTCGGTCGCGGCCGGGGTGGTCTTCACAGTCCCGGCCCTGATCTTCCTCGTCCCGCGCGGGCCCGAGTACTTCAACTATTTCCAGATCACCGCGCTCGCCTTCGCCGGCGGCATCCTCGGCGTGCTCATGATGGTGCCGCTCAGGCGCGCGCTCATCGTGAAAGAACACGGCGTGCTGCCTTACCCCGAGGGCACCGCCTGCGCCGACGTGCTGGTCGCGGGCGAGCGCGGCGGGTCGATGGCGACGATGGTCTTCGCCGGGCTCGGCATCGGCGCGCTGTGGAAGGCGGTCTCCTGGATCTTCAACGTGTTTCTGACGGAGGTCGGCTACACCGCGCCGCGGACGAGCCAGTTTCCAAACGCGACGCTGGACGTGGATATTTCTCCGGAGTATCTCGGCGTCGGCTACGTGATCGGACCGCGAATTGCGGGCGTCATGTTCGCGGGCGGCGTGCTGTCGTGGCTGGTGCTGCTCCCGCTGCTGTCGATCCTCGGCAACTACATCACGGTGCCCTTCCCGCCGATCCATCCGAACTTCGCGAAGAACCCCCAGACCGGATTGCCGTTTCTGATCTCGGAGATGGGCCCCGGCCAGCTCTGGAGCGCGTACATCCGCTACATCGGCGCCGGCGCGGTGCTCGCGGCCGGCCTCATCACGCTCAGCCGCACGCTGCCGACGATCGTCTCCTCGTTCCGCGAGGGCGTGAAGGATTTCGGCGCCGGCCGCGGTGGCGCGCTCTCGCGAACCGAGCGCGACATCCCGATGATGGTCGTCCTGGTCGGGAGCCTTCTGCTCGCGTTGTTCCTGGCGATTGGTCCGCGGATGCCGACCCAGTGGAACTTCCTCGCGTCGATTCTGGTGGTCATCTTCGGCTTCTTCTTCGTCACCGTCTCGTCGCGGATCGTGGGCCTTATCGGATCCTCATCGAATCCGATTTCCGGGATGACGATCGCCACTCTCATCCTCACGTGCCTGCTCTTCGTGGCGCTCGGCTGGACGGGTGACTATTACGCGCCGATCGCGTTGGGAGTCGGCGCCGTGGTCTGCATCGCCGCCGCCAACGCCGGCGCCACGTCCCAGGACCTCAAGACCGGCTACATCGTCGGCGCGACGCCGATCTACCAGCAGACTGGCCTCGTCATCGGCGTCGTCACCTCCGCGTTCATCATCGGCCTGACGACGCTCTACATGCACCAGGTGTTCGGGATCGGGTCGCAGGCCGTCGCGGCGCCCCAGGCGACCCTCATGGCCACCATCATCAAGGGCCTCCTCAGCCAGAATCTCCCCTGGGGGCTGGTGCTGGTCGGCATCTGCCTCTCGATCACGCTGGAGCTGTGCGGAATCCACTCGTTGTCGTTCGCGGTCGGCTCGTACTTGCCGATCGCCACGACAGCGCCAATCTTCGTCGGCGGGCTCGTGCGGGCCTTCGTGGAAAAGAAGACCGGGCACCGCGAGGAGTCCGAGGTCGGATCCGGAACGCTGTTCAGCTCAGGGTTGATCGCCGGGGGCTCGCTGACCGGCATCGTGTTCGCGATCCTCGTCGGCAAGGGCTGGATCTCGCCGTTCCAGGCCATCGGCAATGCCGTCGCCTTCCTTCACGAGGGCACGGTTGGGCAACTTGCCGGCGTGCTGCTGTTCTTCGCGCTCGCGGCGGTCCTGGCCCGCATGGCGCAGCGGAAGCTGGAATGACGAAGCTCTCAGCTCTCAGCTTTCAGCTATCAGCTCTTCTGCTCGCCGCGCTCTTCCCGTGCACCGCTGCCGCCCAGGCGCTTCCGACCGCGACCAACGTCGCCGCGCTCGTGGAGTTTCCGGCCTTTTTCCAGGGAAAGGCCGTCATCGTCCGCGGCGCCGTCGCGTCGAGCGGCGATCGCTTTGCCCTGTCGGCTGACGGGACCGAGCGATCGATCCGACTCGCTTCCACCGGCGTGTCGCTCGCCGACGGACACCAGCAGGTGCGTGGCACGTTCTGGGACATCGGACGGCTGACGACGGACGACCCGCGCGCCAGCGGCGCGCTGCGCGGCGTCCTCGGCGACTTCGGCGATCAGTGGCCCAAGCCTGGCGAGGTATTGGCCATCGAGGTCGACACCTTGACCGCCGCCGCGACGTTCCCGGCGCCGTCGATCCGCGCGATCGCGCTCGAACCGCAGCGCTATCTCGATCAGCGCGTGACGATTCGCGGGCAGTTTCGCGGCCGCAATCTGTACGGCGATCTCCCGGCCTCGCCAGCCGTCAGCCGGTGGGACTTCGTGCTGCGATCGGGGGACGCGGCGATCTGGGTGACCCAGGTCCGGCCGCGCGGAAAGAGCTTCGATCTGGACATCAACGCAAGGGTCGACACCAGCCGCTGGCTGGAGGTCAGCGGCGTCGTGAAGCGCAAAGGCGGCCTCGTCTGGATCGATGGATCGATGGTGGAGCTGACCGAAGCCGTCGTGGAAGCGGCGCCCGCGCCGGCGTCCGCAGCGCCGACGCAAGGGCCGCCGGCGAAGGTGGTGTTCAGCCTGCCAACCCAGGATGAAACCGACGTCGATCACAGCGTGCTCGTGAAGCTGCAGCTCTCCCGCGATCTGAACCCTGACACCATCGGTGATCGCATCAAGGTGTCGTACGTGGGGGATCCGCCGGGGCGCAGCCAGACGTCTCCCCCGCCGGCCTTTCAGGCGTCTTACAACAGGGGCAACCGTGTGCTGGAGATCCGGTTCAAAGCGCCGCTCGAGCGCTTCCGAACCGTGGTCATCGAGGTGCTCGAAGGGATGAAGACGCCGGACGGCGCGCCGCTCGAAGCCTACACGCTGAGGTTCACAGTAGGTGATTAGTGCAGTTTTCAGTTCTCAGTAGTCAGTTTTCAGTTCGGATCTCGCCCGCAAATAACTGAATACTGATGACTGATAACTGAGAACTACGCTACAGCGAAGGTGAAAAACGCTGTAGCCCAAAGCCAGCCCAAAGCCCATAGCCTGAGAGTGTCGTGAAGGCTACGGCACCACTCGTATCGCCGTCAGCACCCGCTCGGTCGTGCCCGCCACGTCGTAGCTCATCTCGATGAGGTAATCCCCCATCGCGAGCGGGGCGAGCGTCAGCTCGCCCGTCGCGCGGCTCGACCCCTCGGCATCCGGTCGCTGGCCTGCCCTGAGCAACGTCGAAGGGCC
>JACOUA010000305.1 GCA_016178075.1 Acidobacteriota bacterium | reverse complement strand
GAGACCGCCGGGGCGCCCACTTTGGCCAGGCCGAAGTCGAGCAGCTTTGCCTGCGGCGAGCCTTGTCGAGTGGTGCCGCTCCTGGTCAACATCACGTTGCCGGGTTTCAGATCGCGGTGCACGACGCCGGCGCGGTGCGCGGCGTCGAGGGCGCTTGCGATCTGGGTCGCGTACTCGATCGCGTCCCTGACCTTCAACGGGCCATGTGCGAGGACGGCCGCAAGCGTTTCCCCTTCGAGATATTCCATGACGAGGAAGCGAATCGGCTCGGGTCGGAGCTCGGCACCCGTCACCTGAGCCAGTCCCGGGTCGGGCGCTTCGCCAACGTCATAGAGCGTGCAGATGTGAGGATGATTGAGCTGAGAGATCGTCCGCGCCTCGCGCTCGAAGCGCTCGCGGAATTGCGGATCGGACGCGAGCGAGGAAGAAAGGACCTTGATGGCGACGATCCGATCGAGGCGCGTGTCGCGGGCTTTGTAGACCTCGCCCATCCCGCCTGCCCCGAGAGGAGCTTGAATCTCGTAAGGACCGAGTCTCGAGCCAGGACTCAGTGACATGGCGGAGTCGAGGGGCCTGCCCCGAGCGCCGATTGGATCTCGTAGGGCCCGAGTCTCGTGCCTGGGGTCAGCATGTCTCGTTCACTTGCCGGGCGTGCCGTTGTCCAGGCTCCGCCAGAGGTACCAGCACGCGACCGATCGGTACGGGCGCCAGGGCTCGGCAATTCTCTGCAGACGCACGACGCTCGGCGGCTTGCGGAGCCGATACGCGAGTCGAATCGCTTTGAGGATGCCGAAATCGGCGATCGGAAACACGTCGGGCCGTTTGAGCGTGAAGATCAAGATCATCTCCGCCGACCAGCGGCCGATCCCCTTGATCTGCGTCAGCTCGGTGATGACGTCTTCGTCGGTCATGTCGTGGAGCGCGTGCAACCGAATCGTCCCGGCTGAGGCTCTCTCGCTGAGATCCCTCATGTAGCCAATCTTCTGCCGGCTGTAGCCCGCCGATCGCAGGTCAGTGTCCGAGAGCGCGACGAGGTGTTCCGGCGCGAGTGACGATCCGTTGGCGACGCGCGCGAGCAGGCGATTGAAGATCGTCGTCGCGGCGCTGGTCGAAAGCTGCTGGTAGGTGATCGCGCGTACCAGCGCCGTGAAGGGATCGCGCGGTGGCAGGTCGGCGAGGCCGCAGGCGCCACGGCCGCGAATGATCGACGCGAGGACGGGATCGCGGCGGAGCAGGATCCGCCGGGCGCGCGTGTAGTCGTCAGGGGTCATCATGTGTTTGGTCCGGCTGAAGCCCTGGCCCGGCTGAAGCCCGGCACCACGAACATCACGCTGCGACCGGAGGTCCGTGTCGCGGATTCACCACAGAGCCCACAAAGAGCACAGAGAAAGGAATCTTCTCTGTGGGCTCTGTGATCTCTGCGGTGAGCCTTCTTACGGTACCGACGAAGGCGGCACGCGCCGCTTGGTCGCCTGCTCGAACGCGTACGCCAGCTCGATGAGCCGTGGCTCGCTGCACGCCGCGCCCGTGAAGCCGACGCCAAACGGTCCCGGCCTCGCGTTGAACCCGTCGGGGAACGGCGGCGTCGGCGCATTCGGCGTCAGGCCGAATGGAACCACGATGATCGGATAGCCCGCGCGCGCGGCGAGCCCCGCGCCGCTCCCGCCAGGGGTCAGAATCGCATCGAGCTTCTGTGCCTTCAGCACGCCGTCAATCCCTCGGTCGCGGCTCAGGCGCAGGTCCTTCTCGTGATCCGCGTTGAAGCGCGGGCGATCCGCCTCGAGGTCCATCTCGTCGGAGATGTCGAGCCTCGACTGAGCGTACTTGATCGCGCCGGCTCTCTGGTGCGCGAGGTTCCAGGTCCGAAGTTCCGTCAGGGTCTTGACGGGCGCCGACGGTCCCAGGCTGGCGAGCCACGTGTTGAAGTCGCGCTTCATCCCGTACTTGAAGTTCACCGAGCAGCTCGCGTCCTTCCCCTTGGCTTGATCCGCGCCCGAACAGTAGTCCCAGAGCAGGAAGTTGGTCTTCGGGTCCTTGTCGACGAAGCTCGGTACGTCGGCCGGATCGACGATGACCGCGCCCTGCTGTTTGAGAATGCCGATGGCGTCGGCCATCAGCTTCGTCTGCTCGGCATTGAGGCCGCTACGGGGTCTCTCCTCGCCTGGCAGTGTGATTCGGTCGTAGTAGAACGCGCGCGGGATGCCGATGCGCGCGCCCGTGAGCCCGCTGGCGTTCAGAAACTTCGTGTAGTCACGTCCCGCCGGCGGCGCGCAGGTTTTCGTCGCCGGATCCTTGGGATCCGGCGCGGGGCTCTCGAGCACGCCGAGCATGATGGCGGCATCCGCCACGGTCCGCGTCATCGGGCCGGCGGTATCGTGATCGGCGCTGATGGGGATGACGCCGTAGCGGCTGATGCGGCCGATGGTCGGACGGATCCCGACCAACATGTTCGAATTCGACGGGCTGATGATCGATCCGCCGGTATCGGACCCGACGTTGCCGGCCCAGAAGCTCGCGGCGGTGCCGACACCAGAGCTCGACCCGCCGGTCGCGAGCGCGGGGCGGCCGTCGAACGTGGCCTCGCGCGGATCGCGGCGCGGATCGTAGGGGTTGAAGCCGAAGCCGGCGACGGCGTTGTAGTTGCCAGGCATCGGCGAAGGTGCGCCGGCGACCCAGTTGGCCAGCTCGGTCAAACCGGTCTTCGCGATGATGATGGCGCCCGCGTCGCGCAGATTCTTGGTGAGGGTCGCTTCGTACGGAGGCACATAGCCGTCGAAGGCCAACGCGCCACCGGTCGTCGGCATGTCGGTCGTGTGGATGTTGTCCTTGAGCGCGATCGGGATGCCGTGCAACGGGCCCCGGATCTTTCCCTGCGCCCGCTCGCCGTCACGCTCGTCGGCGATCTCGAGTGAGTGAAGATTGATCGCGATCGAGGCGTTCAGCGTGTCCTCGTACATCGCGATGCGCGCCAGGTACTGCCGGACGAGTTCACGCGAGCTGAGGCGTCCTTGCTCCATGGCCGCCCGCATCTCGGGAATCGTGGCCTCGACGATCTTGAAGGCGGGGTGAGCCGCCCGCGGCGCGGCAGGCTCCCGCGGCGCGGACGACGGGGGCACCCGGCGCTTGGTCGCCTGCTCGAACGCATAGGCGAGGCCGATGAGCCGCGGTTCGCTGCACGCCGTGCCGGTGAAGGCCACGCCCAGGGGCCCCGGGTTCGCAGCGAACCCATCCGGGAACGGGGGGGTCGGCGCGTTCGGCACGAAGCCAAACGGCACGATCACGGTCGGGTAGCCGGGTTTCGCGGCGATGGCGGCGCCGCCCGCGCCCGGGAACAGGAGCGCATCGAGCGCGTGCTCTTTCATCACCGCGTCGATGCCGCTCGTTGCGCTCAGCCGCAGGTCTTTCTCCCGATCCGCGCGATGGCGCGCCCGATCGGCGTCGACGTCCATTTCGTCGGAGACGTCGAGCTGCGCCTGGCCGTACTTGATCGCGCCCGCCTTCTGGTGCGCCACGTTCCACTGACGGAGCTCCGTCAGCGTCCTGACCGGCGCCACCGGCCCGAGCGATTTGAGCCACTCGTTGAAATCGCGCTTCATGCCGTACTTGAGCACAACGGAACAGTCGGCGTCCTTGCCTTTCGCGTTGTCCAGGCCGCCGCACGTGGACCAAAGAAGGAAGTTGTCCTTGGCCTCCTTCGTGACGACGCTCGGAATGTCGGCGGGATCGACGATGACGGCCCCCTGCGCTGTGAGCGCGGCGATTGCGTCGGCCATCACCTTGGCCTGGGGCTCGGGGAGGCCGCCGCGAGGCTCCTTCGCGCCCGGCGGCGTCGTCTTGTCGTAGTAGCTCGCGCGGGGAATCCCGATGCGCGCTCCCTTGAGCCCGTCGGGCTTCAGGAATTGGGTGTAGTCGCGCCCGGACGGCGGAGCGCAGGTCTTCGTCGCCGGATCGTTCGCGTCCGGCTCAGCACCCTCGAGCGCGCCGAGCAGGATGGCGGCGTCCGTCACGGTCTTCGCCATCGGGCCCGCCGTGTCCTGATCGGCGGTAATCGGAATGATGCCGTACCGGCTGATCCGGCCCACAGTGGGCTTAATGCCGACCAGCATGTTCTGGTTCGAAGGGCTGAGGATCGATCCGGATGTCTCGGTGCCGACGTTGGCCGCCCACAGATTCGCCGAGGTGCCGATGCCGGAGCTCGATCCTCCCGTCGCAAGTGCAGGCCGGCCGTCGGCCGTGGCTTCACGTGGGTCGCGCCGCGGATCATATGGATTCATCCCGTACCGGCCGACCGCGCTGTAGTTGCCGGGCATCCCACTGGCGACCCAATTGGCCAGCTCGGTCATGACCGTTTTGGCGATGATGACGGCGCCAGCGTCGCGCAAGTTCTTCGTCAACGTGGCTTCGTACGGCGGCACCAGACCGGCGAAGGCGAGCGCGCCGCCGGTGGTCGGCATGTCGGTCGTATGGATGTTGTCCTTGAGCGCGATCGGAATGCCGTGGAGCGGCCCGCGGATCTTGCCCTGCGCCCGCTCGCGGTCGCGTTCCTCGGCGACCTCGAGGGCGCGCGGATTGACGGTGATGGCGGCGTTGAGCTTGTCCTCGTGCATCGCGATCCGCGCGAGGTACTGAAGGACGATCTCGCGCGACGTGGTGCGCCCCTGTTCCATGGCCGTCCGCATGTCGACGATGGACGCTTCGACCACGGTGAACGGGGCAGAAGCCGGCCGCAGAGCGGTCGGCTTCTGTTGGGCGTTGGGCGCAAGGGTCGCCGATGCCAGGGCGAGAAGGAAGGAAAGAAAGATGCGCTTCATGAGCATTTGGCCCGGGATTATATAATGTCGGCGCACTCACGCCGCCCCGCAAGAAGGGGATCCTTGTGTTCAAGTTGGACGACAGGCGTGGCGATCAAGATCTGGAGCATAAGCGACGGCAGGTCGTGGGGTGGGGCCCCGCGAAGTCGCACACTGAGCGGATCGGTGTGGCAAACCAGCGCGGCGAGCGTAAGCGAGCCGTGCCAGGCCGTGGGGGTGGGGGCTCGCCGGAGCGAGCAGCCCCACGGCGTTTCAAGTTTAACAACAGGCGTGGCAATCAAGATCCGGAGCGTAAGCGACGGCAGGCCGTGGGGGTGGGGGCTCGCCGGAGCGAGCAGCCCCACGGCAAACTAAGAGAGGTGTCCGATGAGACTGCGTCACCCGCTCGTCGTCGGTCTGTTGGTGGCGGTCATCTTGGCGATTGGGCTCCTCGCCCAGTCGCCGGTGCGCGCTCAGGAATCCCGCTCGTCGTCGCGCCTGACAACTGAGCACTACCTCGATTGGGAGCGCGTCAGCGACGCCCAAATCTCGCCGGACGGCTCCCGTATCGTCTACACGCGCCAGCACGTGAACACGCTGGAAGACAAGTGGGAGTCCGAGCTCTGGATTCTGAACGCGGACGGGTCGCAGCATCGGCTCCTCATCAAGGGATCCGGCCCGCGCTGGTCGCCGGACGGCAAGCGGCTGCTGTATCTCGCGGAAGGCGAGCCGAAGGGGTCTCAGATCTTCGTTCGCTGGGTCGACGTAGATGGACCAGCCACGCAGATCACGCACGTCACCGAGACGCCGCGCGGCCCGCGCTGGGCCCCTGACGGGAAATCGATCGCCTTCTCGATGTTCGTGCCGGAGAGGAACACCCTGCCCATCTCGATGCCACCGGAGCCGAAGGGCGCGAAGTGGACGCCCGCGCCGCGCTTCGTCGAGTCGCTGCATTATCGGCAGGACCAGGTGGGCTTCCTCGAGGATGGGTACACGCATCTGTTCGTTGTTCCGGCCGACGGCGGGACGCCACGACCACTGACGAGCGGCAAGTGGAACGTCGGTCCTGGCGAGCTGCGCACGGCGGCGGCGATTGACTGGACGCCCGACAGCAAGTCGATTGTCTTCGACGGCCTGCGAGATCCGAATGCCGATTTGAAGTACCAATCAGCGCAGATCTACATCGTCGACGTGGCGACGAGCACGATTCGCGATCTCGTCTCGAAGCCAGGCTCCTGGGGACGGCCGTCCGTTTCGCCCGACGGGAGATCCGTGGCGTTGACCGGCTACCCGCCATCCGGCCGCACCCACACGGTCAGCGACCTCTACGTGGTCTCGATTGCCGGGGACAACATGCGGAAGATCAGCGGTGACTTCGATCGCGATCCGGCCAACGTGCGGTGGGCGCCGGATGGCAGCGGTGTCTATTTCGCTTCACAGGACCGCGGATCCGAGAACGTCTACTTCGTCTCAGCGACCGCCGGTGGCGTGAAGCCGGTGACGACCGGCACCCACATCCTGACGTTCGATTCGATGTCCCGAGATCTCGTCGCCGCCGGCACCGAGACCAATTCCGAGCACCCGCAGGATGTCGTCCGCTACAGCCTGCGCCAGCCCTTCGACTCCGCTCAGGGCAGGCCCACCCAGATCGCGAAGCTGACTGACGTCAACGGTGACGTGCTCGCCGGCAAGCAGGTCGCGAAGGCCGAGGAGATCTGGTATCAGTCGACCGGGAACACGAAAGTGCAGGGATGGATTATCAGGCCGCCATCGTTCGACGCGTCGAAGAAGTACCCCCTCATTCTCGAAATCCACGGCGGCCCATTCTCGATGTACAGCATCGCGTTCAACTACATGTTCCAGAACTTCGCGGCGAACGACTTCGTCGTGCTCTATGCCAATCCGCGCGGCAGCACCGGCTACGGCAGCGACTTCTCGAACGGGATCGATCACAACTACCCGGGGCCAGACTACGACGACTTGATGGCGGGTGTCGACACGATCGTGGCCAAAGGCTTCATCGACACGACGAAGATGTACGTCTCCGGCTGCAGTGGGGGAGGTGTGCTGTCGAGCTGGGTGATCGGCCACACCGATCGCTTCGCGGCGGCCGCGGTTCGATGCCCGGTGATCGACTGGCTCAGCTTCGCTGGTCACACCGATATCCCGCTCTTCACGTACAGCTTCTTCCGCAAGCCGTTCTGGGAGGATCCCCAGGAGTGGCTCTCGCACTCATCGCTGATGTCGGTGGGGAAGGTCACCACGCCGACACTGCTGATGACGGGCGTGCTGGATCGGCGGACGCCGATGCCACAGACCGAAGAGTACTACGCGGCGCTGAAGATGCGCGGTGTTCCGGCGGCGCTCCTGCAGTTCAACGAGGAGTACCACGGCACCGGCTCGAAGCCGTCGAACTACGTCCGGACACAGCTCTACATGATGAGCTGGTTCAAGAAGTACACGCGGCCCGCGGGTGGGAAGATCACAACGACGGCGCCTCCGGGGCAGGAGTAGGACGCACCTCGTGAGGTTCGAGTGGGGACGGGCCTGACAAGGCCCGCCCTACAGCCGGAAGCCACGAAGGATGGCGGTCATGATTGCCGTGATGGCCGCCACTTGCCCGATCCAGAACAGGAACGACCATTTGAGCAGCTCGACACGAAGCGTCCCGAACCCCTGAGTCATGTCGTGGCGCAATCCGGCAATCTCCAGCCGGATCTTTCCACATTCTTCAGTCAGCCGTCGTTCGAAGCGGTCGGTTGCCGCAGTCAGCACGTCGTTCCTGTTCTCCTCGCGCGCCGTGTCGAAGAGCTCGAGTAGTTCGAGTGTCGCTGCGTCTCCAAGTGTGTGCCGAAGCGCTTGCGGCACATCGCTCGCCTGCATCTCATCTTCGCCTTTCCCGACCTCGACGACGACGATGCCATCGTCGCGGTGAAGGTGTCAAGCAGCCGGACAGCAGCGGACGGCGCTCCTGCAGTTCAACGAGGAGTATCATGGCACCGGGTCGAAGCTGTCGAACTACGTTCGGGCAGGAGCGATAACGAAGAAGGCCGGTCATGATCGTGTAATCGTCCGTCAAGAGGAGGTCACATGCGGCAACGACGACGACTCCTGGGGTGTGTGGCGGCTGTGGGTCTCGCGAGTCTGGCAGCCCCTGACCCCTCTGCGGCGCAGGCGGGCTTCACCGGCAGCATCGTGGGGACCGTGACCGACGCGACCCAGGGCGCGATTGGCGGGGCGGACGTCGTCGTGACGAATCTCGGGACCAACCGGTCCGAGGCGGTCCGTACGGATCACTCCGGAACCTATGTCGTCCCGAATCTCCAGCCGGGGACCTACAGTCTCGAAGTCAACGCCCTCGGGTTCAAGCGCTTCGTGCGGACGGGGATCACGCTGCAGATCGACCAGCGCGCCCGGGTCGACGTCGCGCTCGAAACGGGCGGCGTGACCGACACCGTCGAGGTTCGGGCCGATGCGCCTCTCCTTCAGACCGAATCGAGCTCGCTCGGACAGGTCATCGACAATCGCAGCATCGTGAGCATGCCCCTGTCGGGCCGCGGGGCATTCAGCCTTGTCAGTCTTGTTCCCGGCGTCACCGACGGGAGCGCGAGCGCCCAGGGCGCCTCCTCACGCATTGGCGGCGGGCGCAACCGCCTCAATGAAATCCAGCTCGACGGCGTGACAGCGGTCAACGTCGGTAACGGCAATGTCGGCTACACGCCGATGATCGACGCGCTGCAGGAGTTCAAGATCCTGACCAACAGTTTCTCCGCCGAGTTCGGCCGGACCGGTGGCGGCGTGATTGTCGCCACCATCAAATCGGGCACCAACGACTTCCGCGGGACGGGGTTCGAATTCCATCGCAACGACGCGTTCAACGCCCGCAACTTCTTCGCGCGCAAGGAAGACCCGAAGCCGGTGCTTCGCTTCAACCAGTTCGGCTTCGCCGTCGGTGGGCCGATTCGAAAGGATAGGACGTTTTTCTTCTCGGACTGGCAGGGCACGCGGACCCGCACCGCCTCGACACGCGTCTCCACGGTGCCGACCGATGCCATGCGGCGCGGTGATCTCTCGGGGCTCGGCATCATCTTCGATCCGCTCACGACCGTGGCTGACGGCTCTCGCGTGCCGTTCCCGGTCAACGCGATCCCCGGCAATCGGATGGATCTCGCGGCAGTGAAGATCCTGGAGTACTACCCGCTGCCCAACCTTCCGGGTCGCACGAACAATTACGTCTTGAGCGGACCGGGTCGGGCGCGGGGCGATCAGGGCGACATCCGTATCGATCACGCGCTGGCGGCGACCGATCGACTGATGCTGCGCTACTCGCTGAACGACAGCGACTCCGACCCCTCGCCGACGTTCCCGACACTCGGGAACCCGGCCAACTACAGCTCCACCGGACGCCAGCAGAACGGCGTCGTGAGCTACAGCCACACCTTCGGAGCGGGCGCCATCAACGAGGTCCGCTTCGGATTCAATTGGATCAAAAGCGCGACCGAAGCGCCGACCGACGGGATGGACTTCCCGAACAAGCTCGGCGTCCCCAACGTGCCGCCGGACGTCTTCCCGCGCATCAACATCACGGGCCTCACGTCGATTGGCACCGACCGCAGCAGGCCCAACTCGTCGCTCGCGTCGTCTATTCAGATCGTCGACAATTTCATCGCGATCCGAGGCCGGCATTTGATCAAGGGCGGCTTCGACTTCCGTCAGAGCACCTACCGGCCGTACAGTCCCACGAACGCATCGGGTGAGTTCAGCTTCACCGCGACCCAGACCGCCAACCTTGCGGGCGGCCGGACGAGCGGCGGCGACGCGTTCGGAAGTTTCCTGCTCGGGCTGGGAAGCGGCTTCCAGTTTCTCCCCGGACTGCGTTCCGTGCTCTCTGTCCCGACCTTCGATGTGTACGTTCAGGACGACTTCAAAGTCAGCCCGCGCCTGACGATCAATGCCGGGGTGCGCTGGGAGCCGGGTTTCCACTTCACGGAGCGCGAGAACCGGATCTCGTCGTTCAACCCGCAGGCGCCCTGCGCCGAGCAGTCGCCGCTGATGCGGGGCACGTCGGCCGAGGTCCACTGCGCCCGATTCGCGCCGGGCGCCGAGACGTTGATGCGGGCGGGAGTCAACCTCGCGCCGCGGTATTTCTACAAGACCGACTGGAACAATCTCGGCCCTCGAATCGGGCTTGCCTTCAGTCCGAACACCCGCATGGTGCTGCGCGCCGCTTACGGCGTCTCCTACGCGACGCCGGCGACCGCCAGCAACCCCGGGACGCCGCTCGAAGCCGCCTTTCCATGGGCACGCAGTTTTTCAGTGCCGCCCGCCGCGCGGCTTGGCGACCCGCTCTTCGTGCTGAGCCGGTTTCCCGGCGGCGCCTCCGACTTCGACACCACCGGGCGCACGGCCGGCGAAATTGTGTGGTTCAACCCGAATTCAGCCACGCCGCGCATGCAGACCTGGAACGTGGCCGTCGAACGCGAGTTGAGGCGGGGCCTCTCGGCCGAAATCGCCTACGCGGGCAGCAAAGGCACGAACCTGTATGCCCCCGGCACCAACCTGAATCAAATCCCCCCGGAGCTGCTCGGTCCGCCGGAGGCCTTCGGAGGCAAGACGCCGCAGCAGCGCCGCCCCTTCCCCGAGTTCAACAACATCGCGCTCAACACGTTCAACTCCTCCTCGATCTATCACGCGCTTCAAGTCAAGGTGGAGAAACGGACGGCAGCGGGCCTCGCCTTCCTGCTGGCGTACACGCTTTCGCAGTCGATCGACGACGGGTCGGGGCTCTTCCCGGGGGACAATCCCAACACGGGCAGCGCCGGCGCCTTCCGGCGTCAGAACGCCTACGACCAGAAGGGCGAGCGGTCGATCAGCGCCGACAGCCAGACGCACCGCCTGACGCTGAGCTACAGCTACGATCTTCCGTTCGGATCGAATCGGCGCTGGTTGACGCGCGGAGGACCGATAGCCGCGATTCTGGGCGGGTGGCAGACGAGCGGCATTTTGATCGCCCGAAGCGGCCTGCCGTTCGGCGTCCACGTCGAGGCCAACACCACGCAGTCGCTTGGCGGGCGGCTCAGGGCCAACCGCGTGTGCGATGGGACGCTGCCGGCGGGGGCGCGCACGATCGATCGCTGGTTCGACACGAGCTGCTTCGTGGCGCCGCCGCTGTTCACCTTCGGCAACTCGCCGCGCAACGCCCTGCGCGCGCCGGCGCTCGTGAACTTCGACGCGATGCTCGCGCGGAAGTTCCCCGCAGCCCGAACGATCGATCTGGAGCTGCGGATCGAGGCCTTCAATTTGTTCAACCGGCCTCGCTTCGGTCTGCCGGTCGCGGCGGTGGACGACCGCCGTTTCGGGAGCATCAGCACCACCGCGGGTGAGAACCGTACGTTCCAGCTCGGTGCGAAGCTCTACTTCTGATTCTTTGCGAAGCAGGCTTCCGCCCGCGACGTTCCACACCTATATTTCTGCCGC
This sequence comes from Acidobacteriota bacterium, assembly GCA_016178075.1. GTDB lineage: Bacteria > Acidobacteriota > Vicinamibacteria > Vicinamibacterales > JACQTH01 > JACQTH01. The sequence continues at coordinate 47,383 of JACOUA010000305.1, read as the reverse complement.
TTGTTTGAGTAGATCCTCCGTGGCCGCGACCGCCTGCGTCGTCGGCTCGCAATCGCACGTCTGGATGACGCCGTAGATCTGCAGGAGCTGCGCGTGCAGGGTGCGCAGCGAATCGCCGCCGCCGCCGCGCCCGCCGCGTCCGCCACCCCGCCCACCTGGCGCCGCGCCGCCTGCCCTGAGCGAAGTCGAAGGGCCCGGCTGCTTCTGAATTGCGTCGTAGACCTTGCCGATGGCGTCGTACAGACGCGTCGACAGCGTGAATTGCTGCGCGAGACCAGCAGCCGGCGTCTTCACGCGCGGATCCATCTTCACAACGAGCGGCTGCGTCAGCGTGACGCTTCCGACCGTCAGCTTCACGGTGTAGGTCCCAGGCATGGCCCACGGACCGCGCGGCTCGCGCCAGGTGTCGCGCGGAGTCGCAGAAATCGGGAAGGAGAACGTAAACGCCTTTGGCGGTGGGTAGTGCAGGTCCCAAACAAAGCGATGCATGCCGGCAGCTTTCGAGGGCACGCGCGTCGGCCGGATCCAGTAGCGCGGGACATTGCCTTCGTCCGCAATTGGCTCGACCGGATCCTCGCTCGAGTAGCGGCGAACAAGCTTGCCGCCGCCGTCGAGAATCTCGATCGTGACCGGTGCAGATGAGGCCGAACGCAGGCGGTAATCGATGATCGCGCCGTCCGGCGGGTTCTCTCCCGCGGGCTCGTCGGGCGGCAGCGGCGTGTCGGTGTAGGTGCTCCACCGGTAACGCCAGGCGTCTTGCGGTTTGAACAGCACGACGTCGGTGGTGGCCGTCTTTGCGTCGACCTGGCGAAGCGGCGTGATGTCGTCCAGGATCCAGAACGATCGCCCGTGCGTGCCGAGCACGAGGTCGTCGTCTTTGATGACCAGATCGCGAATCGAGATCGCCGGCATGTTCAACCGCAGTGACTCCCAGCGCTCGCCGTCGTCGAACGACACGTACACGTTTTGTTCGGTGCCGGCAAATAACAGGCCGTGCCGCTTCGGATCTTCGCGCACGACGTTGACCGTGCCGCCATCCGGGATGCCGGTGGCGATGTGCGTCCACGTCTTTCCACCATCGCGTGTCCGATAGATGTGCGGGCGCAGATCGTCGAGCCGGAACGTATTCACAGCGGCATAGGCGGTGCCGGCATCGGAATGCGACGCGTCCATGATCGAGACCTTGGCCCACGGCTTGAGATCGGGTGGCGTGACGTTGCTCCACGTCTTTCCGCCGTCCCTGGTGACATGAATCAATCCGTCGTCGGTCCCGACCCAAATCGTGTTGATGTCGACGTGCGACGGCGCGATCGTATAGATGACGCCGCGCCGCGTCGGCCGCGCTTCCGGCGTGTCGCGGTACTTCCCGACGTTCGCCGGCACTTCCCAGGTCTCCCGAGTCAGGTCGGGACTGATTTGCGTCCAGCTCTGCCCACCGGTCGTGGTCTTCCAGAGCGTGTTCGACGCAAAGTACAGCGTCTTCGGATCGATCGGCGAGAACAGAATCGGCATCGTCCGGATCACGCGGTAATCCGCGCGGCCGATCGGCACGGGAGCGACGTTCTGATGCTGACCCGTCCGCCGATCGTAGCGGCTCACTTTTCCGCCATAGACGATGTCGGGATCGAGCGGGTCGGGGGCGACGTAGCCATACTCTTCGACCGCCACCGGATGCCACTCCCGGAACGTGATCCGACCATCGTCTCCACGGCTCTGAATGCAGACCGATCCGCTCTCCTGCTGTCCGCTGCAGACGCGGTACGGGAACGCGTTGTCGGTCGTCACGTGATACATCTGCGCGGTCGGCTGGTTGTACCAGGAGCTCCACGACTGACCGCCGTTCACTGTAATGATGGCGCCCTGATCGGATGCGATCAGGATGACGTCCGGGTTGTTCGGATCGATCCAGAGCCGGTGATAGTCGTCGCCGCCCGGCGCGCCGCGCAGCGCGTTGAAGATCTTGCCGCCGTCGGTCGATTTCCAGGTGACGATGCTCCCAGTGAAGACGATGTCGGGATTCTTCGGGTGGACTTTCACCTCGGCGAAGTCCGAGGCACGGTTCGTCACGCGCGGATCGCCGTTGATGAGCGACCAGCTTTCGCCCGCGTCGTCAGATCGGTACAGGCCGGCGTTACGCGTGGCTTCGACCGTCGCAAACAGGCATTTCGGCTGACTCGGCGCGACGGTGATTCCAATGCGGCCGAGGCGGTCCTCCTCGAAGGTGGGCAATCCTTTATTAATAGGTGTCCAGGTCGTGCCGCCGTCCGTGGACTTGTAGACACCGCTGCCCGGACCGCGAAAATCGCCGTTTTCCCACGGCCCCTGCCTCGCTTCCCATAGCACGGCATACACGATGTCCGGATTGGATGGGTCGAGCACGACGTCGACCGCTCCGACGTTTTCATCCTTGTAGAGAACCTTCTGAAACGTGCGGGCTCCGTCGGTAGAGCGGAACAGACCGCGCTCCGGGTTCGGTCCATAGGGGTGGCCCAGCACCGCAACCCAGAGTCGATTCGGATCTTTCGGATGGATGACGATCTGGGGAATCTGCTGGCCGTCGCGGAGACCGAGATGCGTCCAGGTCTTTCCCGCGTCCGTGGATTTGTAGATGCCGTTGCCGGTCGACAGGTCCGGCCGCTGCAGGCCCTCGCCGCTGCCGACATAAATGATGTGGGGGTCGGACGGGGCGACCGCGATCGCGCCAATCGATCCGGTGGGCTGGTTGTCGAAGATCGGCGTCCAAATCCGTCCGTAGTCCGTGGTTTTCCAGACTCCGCCGTTCGTGGCCCCGATGTAGAACACGCCGGGCTGACTCGGAACGCCGGCCGCTGCCTTCGTTCGTCCGCCACGATGCGGGCCGATCATGCGATAGCGCATCTCCGCGCAGCAGACGGGTACGAGCGCGCCCGGAGCGCTGGTATTCGGCTGCGCGTCTGCCAAACGTGTGTCGTGGCGCCCGGCTTTCGCCGGGCCATCCAGGGCGCCTTGAGCGATCAGAAAACAGGACAACGTCGAAACCAGGACTCGACCGGCTGTCATGGTCACCTCGCGGTGGGGAAGTGTAGCTCAGGTCAGAACGACGGCGCAGACGTGACCGCGATCGCCAAGAGACCGGCACTTGCGAGGATGCTGCGCCTCATCTTTGTTGGCCCCGTTGACGGGATGGTGCGAGTCTCAAACCGATGGCCGGTTCACTACTCCGGAGCATATAGTGGAACCCCGCGGCCGATGAACCGTATCATCATGAAGGGGTAACTGAACCAAGCTGAAAGCTGAGAACTCATGAACCTCCGCACGCGTCTGATCGTGGCGTTTTTCATCACATCGGTCGTCCCGCTGTCAGCCGTCACCTTCTATTCCTATAGCTCGTCCCGGCAAGCGTTCGAAAACGCCGTCGAGGCGGAGGCCCGCTTCGCGGCCCGCGAGATGGGGCAGCGGATGGACACCGTCACCGCCAGCCTCGAGCAGCGAATGGACCAGCTGTGGGATGTGCCGATGGGGCCCAACACGCCCGACACCAAGAAGCCGGCTTCGCTCCGGGACACGGATGCCGATGAAGTCGAGGCCCCGGCCGAGCTCGACGCCCTGTTGGGGAATGCGGCGTCTTTCCTCGAGAGAATCGAGATTGTGCCGACCGCCCCTCCGGCGCCGCCCGAGCCGCCGGCGCCGCCGCGTCAGGCGCGCCCGTCGCGCCGCGACCTGCATCGGAAGATCGTGATCGACGTCTCCAGGTGGATGAAGGCCAAACGTCCGGGCTCGGACGTCAATCGAGGCGCGGACATCGACCCATCGGCCTGGGTCGGGACGATGCAGGAGGTGCTCGCGGCCGGGCTCGACCTGGGGTTGAAAGGGGCGATTGCCGGCATCAAGCAGGGCGCAGAAGAGCTGAAGCGGCAGGTCGAGGATCGGCGGCGGGACCAGGCGGCGACCAGGGCGCGCACGGAGGAGCGGCAGCGCGCCGTTCGGCAGCGCCAGCTCGCCTTCATGGTCCATCGTCAGGGACGCGAGGTCGGGCAGATCCAGGCGACGCTCAACATGAACCGCATTCTCGCCGGCGTGTTGTCGACACCCAGGCGCGGGCGGGGCGAGATTCCGTTCGCGATCGACGGCACCGGCCTGCACACGCAAAACGGCGGCGACGCGGCGGTCTTGCAGGGACTCGGCGTCGATCGACGCGAGGGGGCAGGTGTTCGGCAAGCGGCCGAGTGGCTGATCGTCACGCGCGACGACCCGAGCGGGGTCACCTTCGGGATCGCGCATCCGCTGGGCGAGTCGCTGCAGGAGATTCGGCGCGCCTCCGTCCGGAGCCTGGCGATCGGGGTCCTGTTCATCACGATCGCCCTCGTGGGGATCGTGCCGCTGTCCAACCGGATGACGCGGAGCCTTTCGGCGCTGACAAACGGCGTTCAACGGATCGCGCGCGGCGATTTCAGCGCGCGCGTCGCCGCGAAATCCGGTGACGAATTCGGTCTGCTCGGCCGGGCGTTCAATCAGATGGCCGAAGACATCGAGGCGCACCAGAAACTGGTCGTCGACCAGGAGCGGCTCAAGCGTGAGCTGGAACTGTGCCGCCAGATTCAGACCGAGATGCTCCCGCGCGAGTCCCTGCGCCTCGGGCTCACGGAAGTCAAGGGCGTCTCGATTCCCGCGCGCGAGGTCGGGGGCGATTTCTTCAACTACTTCGTGATGCCGGGCGGCGAGGTTGCGCTCCTGGTCGGCGACGTCTCGGGAAAGGGCGTGAGCGCGGCGCTGCTCATGGCCAACGTGCAGGCCACCTTGCGGGCACGACTTCCGCTCGAGCCCGATCTGGCCAAGCTCATCGCGGCCGTTGACGACGATATCGAGAAGACCACACCCCGAGGCGTGTACTTCACGCTCTTCGTGGGAATCCTCGATCCGACGACCAAGGTTCTGCGCTACCTCAACGCCGGACACAACCCGCAGTTCGTCATTCGGGCCGCCGGAGGCTTGGAGCGCCTGGCGTCGACCGGTCTACCGGTCGGACTGTTTGCCGGGCACGGCTACACCGAGCGGCAGATCGCGCTGGCTGACGACGATCTGCTCTTCTTCTACACGGACGGCGCGGTCGAAGTCGAAAACGAAGCGGGAGAGATGTTCGGCGCCGAGCGCCTCGAGCAGCTCTTGGTGCGCGAGCACGCGTCCGGGATCGATGCGGTGCTGGATCGTGTGGAGCGGGAAATCCGCGCGCACCGCGGGAACGCCGAACCCTTCGATGATGCGACGATAATGGCGCTGAGGGTCAGTCCGTCGCACTCTCCAGAAGCAGCCTGACTTTCGGGTCCAGCTCTTCCATGGTCATCTGTCCCGGGTGATAGAGCCGGACGATCCCGCGCCGATCGACCAGAACCAGCGTCGGCGTCGTGCTGACGCCCCACGCGGTGTAGTCCTCGTCGCTGATCGTGATCCCCATGTCGATCGCGCCGTAGAACTTCTGCCGGACTTCTTCGATGTACCGTGTTTCTTCCTCGGGCCGAGCTGACTTCCGCCCGGCCACGTAGCCGAAGCGCTGGGTCGGCGCCAGAATCACGAGACCTTTGCCGGCGTACGCCTGCTGCAGCTTTTCCAATATCGGCGCCTGTGCCTTGCAGTCCGGACACCAGTGCGCCCAGAAGAAGAGGATGACTGCCTTGCCCTTGAGGTCGCCGAGCGCCGCGGGCTTGGCGCCGAGGTGCTCCCGCGCTCGCAATGCCGGCGCGGGTCTGCCTTCCAGCGTCAGGAGGTTGATGTTCTTCTGAATCCGGGTTCGAATCGAGGTCCGGCCGTAGGTCTCGATCTCCCGGTTCAGGAAATAGACCGCCTCGGACAGCCGGCCCCGCTGCGCGAGCACGTGCGCCTGCACCTCGATTGCCGCGCCAAGGGCGATGGGGACGCGCGGCTCGGCGTCGAGCTCGCGCTTGTCGAGCGCGGCCACGGAGAGGCGATGGGTCTCGCGGGCGTACGTGTCCGCGCGATCGAGGGCGCGCTCGGCGAGCGCGCCTCGACCCAGCCACGACATGGCTTCCAGGGCATCAGGCGTGTCGCCGTTTGCCGCGCGATACTGCCCGAGGATCCGCTCACCTTCCGCGAAATCCTTCTTCGCGATGGCGGCGCGAACCTGGGCGATGATGTTCGGTTTGGCCTGTGGCTGCGGTGCCGCCTGGCGGGCCGACGCAGTGGTACAGACAGCGGCGAAAAGGCAGACGACGGTCAGGAGGTGTTTCATGGATGGCTCGGCTGCAGCCGACATCATAGCCCGGCGGCCGACCTGCAGGTCAACGAAAGGTGCCGTTCGACGCGGCATCGGCCTTTGTCGATCCCCGAGCCCGATCCCTCATCAGGATCGGGGATCAGGGATCAGGGGTCAGGGGCCGGCACTTCGAGACCCTGTGCCCTTTTCCTGGTCCCTGATCCCTGGTCCCTGATCCCTGTTGGGGTAGACTCACAAGCCGGTGTCCGTGACCCGCCACAACCAGGATCCCAGCGGCCGGCTCCTCTCTCTGTCGCTGGCCGCGCTGGGGATCGTCTACGGAGACATCGGTACCAGCCCGCTCTACGCGCTTCGAGAGTGTTTCAGCGGATCGCACAGCGTCGAGGCCACCGAGGCCAACGTGCTCGGCATTCTCTCCCTCATCTTCTGGTCGCTTGTCATCATCGTCTCGATCAAGTACCTGACCTTCGTGATGAGGGCCGACAATCGGGGCGAGGGCGGGATTCTCGCCCTCATGGCGCTCGCGCGGCCTCCGGCGGCACCGCGCCATCGTCAGGCGCTGCTGGTGGGGCTGGGGCTCTTTGGCGCGGCGCTCCTGTACGGCGACGGCATCATCACACCGGCGATCTCGGTCCTGAGCGCCGTCGAGGGTCTCCGGATTGCCACGCCATTGTTCGAGCCGTACGTCCTCCCGATCACCATTGTGATCCTCGTGCTCCTTTTCATGGTGCAGCGTCGCGGCACGTCGGGCATCGGCGCCGTCTTCGGTCCGATTACCTTCATCTGGTTCGTCGTGCTGGCGGGACTCGGCGCGTCCTGGGTCGCGCGCGAGCCCCACGTGCTCGCCGCGATCGACCCGATCCACGGCGTGGCGTTCTTTGCGCAGAACCGGTGGCACGGCTTCCTCGTGCTTGGCGCCGTTTTTCTTGTCGCGACCGGCAGCGAAGCGTTGTACGCGGACATGGGTCACTTCGGCAAGCGTCCGATCCGGTTGACGTGGTTCGTGATCGTGCTTCCCGCCCTGCTCCTGAACTACTTCGGCCAGGGAGCGTTGCTGCTCCACGATCCGGCCGCGCGGGTGAATCCCTTCTATCACCTGTCGCCGGCCTGGGCGCTCTATCCGATGGTGCTGCTCGCGACGGTCGCGACGGTCATCGCGTCTCAAGCGGTCATCTCGGGCGCGTTCTCGCTAACGCGGCAAGCGGTGCAGCTGGGGTACAGCCCCCGCATGGAGATCGCCCACACCTCGTCCCAGGAAATCGGGCAGATCTACGTCCCGCAGATCAACTGGGCGCTCATGCTGGCGACGATCGGTCTGGTCCTCGGCTTCAAGACATCCAGCAATCTGGCGGCCGCGTACGGCGTCGCGGTGACGACGACGATGGTGATCACCACGCTGCTGGCGTATGTGGTTGCGCGGCGCGTGTGGAAGTGGCGCATTGTCCTCGCCGTCGGCGTCACCGCGACGTTTCTCGTCGTCGACCTGGCCTTCTTCGGTGCCAACATCCTGAAGGTCGAGCAGGGGGGCTGGTTCCCGCTGGCGGTTGCCGCGATCATCTACCTGCTGATGTCAACCTGGAAGGCCGGCCGATCGATTCTGGCGGCGCGCCTGCGCGAAGCCGCCATTCCCTTCGACGTGTTCTGGGCGCAGATTACGCGGAACCCACCGCCTCGCGTCCCCGGGACGGCCGTCTTCATGGTCGGCAACCCGGCCGGGACGCCGTTCCCGCTCCTGCACAACCTTCGTCACAACAAGGTGCTGCACGAGCAGGTCGTGCTCCTCACGATCCTGACCGAGGAGCTCCCGCACGTCGCCGACAAGGATCGGGTGAGAATCGACGCGCTCGGGCAGCGCTTCTACCGCGTCACCGTTCACTCCGGCTTCATGGAAGACACGAGCGTCCCGGAACTGCTTGCCGGCATCGACGAAGCCGGCTTGAAAATCGACCTCGAGCAGACGACGTATTTCCTGGGGCGGGAGACGTTAATCGCGACGAGTCGGCCCGGAATGGCCGTGTGGCGGGAGCGGCTGTTCGCCTTCATGTCGCGCAACGCCGTGCCGGCGACGGCGTTCTTCCGCCTGCCTCCCGAACGGGTGGTGGAGCTCGGCGTGCAGGTCGAACTCTAAACAGGCCATCGCCGGTCTCATTGGCTCTCGATGCCGAGCCGCTGTGGCATCTCGGCGATGACATAGGTCATGACGGCGACGGCGGCGGCCGCACGCGCGACGTCGTTCGGATCGATCTTGTCCACGGTGTCGGCCGGAGTGTGGTGGATGAGGAAATAGTTGCCGTCGACGTTCAGTGACAGGGCGGGAATGTTTCCCTCGCGCACGCTCGGACCGATGTCGGCGCCGCCGCCACCCATGAAGATCCGATCGGCACCCACACCTCGTAGCAGCGTGGCGATGTCGCCGAGGATTCTGCGTCCGGACTCGGGTCCCGAGAACCCGAACCCGACCGGGCGGAACACGCCGGAATCCGATTCCATCATCATGACGTGGTTCTTCAGCTCGCCGCGGTATTTCTCCAGATACGCGAGTCCGCCGCGGCCGCCGTTTTCTTCGTTGGTGAAGAGCACGACCCGCACCGTCCGCCTGGGCCGGAGGTTCAGCTTCTTCATCATCCGAAGCGCCTCCCAGGAAACGACGCATCCGCCGCCATCGTCGGCCGCGCCGGCGCCGACGTCCCATGAATCGAGATGCCCACCGATGACGACCACCTCGTCGGGCAGCTCGCGCCCGCGGATTTCGCCCACGACGTTGGCCGATTCGGCGTCCGGCAGCATGCGGGCGCCCATGATCAGACGCAGCCGTACGCGGGTGCCGCGGTCCTGCATCCGCTGCAGTCGGTCGGCGTCCTCGGACGAGATGGCCGCCGCGGGAATCTGGGGCAGCCCGTCTTCATAGCGCAGCGCCCCGGTGTGAGGCGTGCGGAGACCCGCGGGACCGACGGCTCGAACCAGCACCGCCAGGGCGCCGTGTCTCGCCGCGCGCGATGCCCCGCCCGAGCGGTAGGTGACCGTCTCGTTGTAGGCCGTGAACGGCACGTTGTAGACGACGATCCGTCCCTTGGCGCGCGCGGCGTTCTGGTCCAGCTCGTCGAAGCCGCGGACCACGAGCGGTTCCGCCTCGATCCCGGACGTGCCGACACTGCCGCCAAGGCCGAGCATGGCCAGCGTGTGCCGGGGCGGTTCGACGATCTCGAGCCGCTCGTCGCCGCGAATCCAATGCGGGACCATCACCTTCTCGGTCCGCACGTTGTCCAGGCCGTCGCTCTTCATCTGCGCGGCCGCCCACCGGATCGCCCGGTCGAGATTCTCCGATCCGCTCAAGCGGTTGCCGAACGTGTCGGTCAGCTCCGCGAGGCGGCGCCACGCGAAGTGGTCGGAGATCGCTTCACCGATCAGCCGACTCGCCGGCTCGCGATACGGATCCAGCCACCCGAGCCGGGACGACTGCTGTCCCCGGGCCTCGAGCGTGATCAAGCCACAGACCGTGACGATCGCGAGAGCAAGATGGCTGTCTATGAATGGGCGTCTGCGCACGTGTGACGGCTCCAAGCGAAACCCGAATCCCGAGTCCCGGCAGGTTCGCGCCGCTCGGGGCCGTGCCGGCCGCCCGGAGGCAGTCTTCGATCGCCTCGCGCGGCACGGGACGATCGGAGAACTGCCGCACTGTCCGCCGGCGCCGCAGCTCCAGATCGCAGTCGCGGGCCCTTTGCCTGGTCTCGACGGCCGAGCACGGCGCGTACTCGAGGGGCACGAAGGTGGGCGCGGCGCTCACTTCACGAACAGCATGTCGCGGTACGTGGGAAACGGCCAGAGATCCTCGGCGACCACGGTTTCGAGCTTGTCGGCGACGTCCCGCACCGCGCGCATGGCCGGGATGACCTTGTCGCGCATGTGATAGGCCTTTTCGTGGACCGTGTCGCCGCCGAGGTCCGCGTTCTGCTTGTTCAGCTCGTTCAGGGCGGTACGAAGCTCCGCGACGAGCTGGTTCACCTCGTTCAGCGTCTCGCGCACGCCCGCGAGATCGGTGCCGATGATCTTGCCGCGCTCCACCGTGGTGGCCAGCTCGTTCAGATACCGCACCGCCGCCGGCAGAATCATCGTCCTGGCCATGGAGGCGGTGGTCTCGCCTTCGATGTTCACCGTCTTGAAGTACTGATCGAGGGCGATCTCGTGGCGGCTCTCGAGCTCCCGCTCGGACAGCACCTCGAACCGGCTGAGGAGCTTTCGGTTCTTTGCGTCGAGCATGTGCTCGAGCGCGTCGAGCGTCGTCTTCAGGTTGAGCAGCCCTCGCCGGCCGGCTTCGGCGTGCCACTCGGCCGTGTAGTTGTCGCCGTTGAAGACGATGCGCTTGCTCTCGCGGATGGCCGCGGTCAAGACGTTGCCAACCGCCTTCTCGAACGACACCTTCTTCTTCAAGTCCGCCTCGAGCGCGGTCGCCATCTCGTCGAGCGTGTCGGCCACGATGATGTTCAACACGGTGTTGGGCCAGCCGAGGCTCTGCGACGACCCGACGGCACGGAACTCGAACTTGTTGCCGGTGAAGGCGAAGGGCGACGTCCGGTTCCGATCGCTTGCATGGCGGGGGAGCGGCGGCAGCACGCGCGTGCCCAGCCCGAGCAGCCCGCCGGGCTTGCTCATCGTCGCCGATCCTTTCTCGATCTGCTCGATGATCTCGGTGAGCTGATCCCCCAGGAACACCGAGACGATCGCGGGTGGCGCCTCGTTGGCCCCGAGGCGATGGTCGTTCGCCGCGTACGCGACCGAGATCCGCAGCAGATCCTGGTGCTTGTTCACCGCCTTGACGACGGCGATACAGAAGAAGAGGAACTGCAGGTTGTCATGCGGGTCGGCTCCCGGCTCGAGCAGGTTCATCCCCGTGTCGGTCGACATCGACCAGTTGTTGTGTTTGCCCGAGCCGTTGATGCCGGCAAAGGGCTTCTCGTGCAGCAGGCAGACGAGGCCGTAGTGCCGCGCGACCCGCCGCAGCATCAGCATCATGAGCTGCTGATGATCGCTGGCCACGTTCGTGTTCTCGAAGATGGGCGCAATCTCGTACTGACTCGGCGCGACCTCGTTGTGGCGTGTCTTCACCGGCACGCCGAGCCGATAGAGCTCCTTTTCCGTTTCGAGCATGCAGCTGAGTACGCGATCCTGAATCGATCCGAAGTAGTGATCCTCGAGCTCCTGGCCGCGCGGCGGCTTGGCGCCGAAGAGCGTCCGGCCGCACGTCACGAGATCCGGCCGCCGGTAGTAGAACTCCTCGTCGATCATGAAGTACTCCTGCTCGGACCCGACGGTCGTGTAGACCTGGTGCACGTTGGTGACGTTGAACAGCTTCAGCACCCGGATGGCCTGGGTGCTGAGGGCGTGCATCGAGCGGAGGAGCGGCGTCTTCGCGTCGAGCGCCTCGCCGGTCCACGAGGCGAAGGCCGTCGGGATCGCGAGATACGACCCGCCGGGGTTTTCGATGATGAACGCGGGCGACGTCGGGTCCCAGGCGGTGTAGCCGCGCGCCTCGAAGGTGGCGCGCAGACCGCCGCTCGGAAAGCTCGACGCGTCAGGCTCGCCCTGGATCAAGTCCTTGCCCGAGAACTCCGCGACGGCGCCGCCCCCCTCGTTCGGCGTGATGAATGAGTCGTGCTTCTCGGCCGTCTGACCGGTCAGCGGCTGGAACCAGTGCGTGAAATGCGTGGCGCCTTTCTCGACGGCCCACTCTTTCATGGCCAGCGCGACGGCTTCCGCCACCTTGGTATCGATTGGCGTCCCTTTTTGAATGGTCGAGAGCAGACTCCGGTAGACCGTCTTGGGCAGCCTGGCCTGCATCTCCGCATGCCAGAAGGTGTTCTCACCGAAGATCTGTTGGATGTCCATCGGCGGCTTGCGCTCGGTGGGCTTCGGGACGGAGAACTTGGTGGCCGCGGCAATGACGGTGTGGCTTCGAGAAGTTGGGCTCATAATGTTTTTCAGCGTGCGAGAAGGAAGGTTGTCGATCGTGGTCGCAAACATTCTATCGTAGCTTTCGCCTTCGCATAAAGCTTCGGCGGACCGCCGTAGGCTTGGCGGAGGCGGTCAGGCGGAAGTCTTCCGGCTAAGGGCGCGCCCGTCCGCCGCGCGCGGTAACATCCCGATGGCGCACGCCGACACCAATCGAAAGCTCGGAAAGCTCGGCTGGACCCCGTTTTTTGCCGAAGCCTTCGCGCCGTTCGCCGCGGAGGGGCTCGTCCCCGGCCGGATCGCCATCGAGTTCAACTACATCTACCGCGTCTACACCGCGAGCGGCGAGGCGCGCGCCGAGGCCGCCGGCCGGCTGAAACATCAGGCCGTCGGCCGCCACGAGCTCCCCGCCGTCGGCGACTGGGTCGCCATCCGGACGGTCGAAGGCGATCGCCGCCGAGCGACCATTGTCGCCATCCTCCCGCGCAAGAGCCGTTTTTCGCGAAAGGTCGCGGGGGCCCTGACCGAAGAGCAGATCGTCGCCGCCAACATCGATCGCGTGTTTCTGGTCACGGGCCTCGACCGCAATTTCAACCTTCGCCGCATCGAGCGGGCGCTCGTTCTCGCCTGGGAGAGCGGCGCCACGCCGACGATTCTGCTCACGAAGGCGGATCTCTTCCCTGACGATGTCTCGGATCGGATCCGCGAAGTCGAGCGACTGGCGCCGCACGTGCCCGTTCATGCCCTCAGCCCAAGGCGGCGTGAGGGGCTGGACGCCGTCAGACAGTACCTGCGCGAAGGGCAGACCGTCGCGCTCCTCGGATCGTCGGGCGTCGGGAAGTCGACGCTGATCAACGCGCTTCTCGGCGAGAACCGGCTTCGCACCGGCGAGGTCCGGCCGCGGGACCAGCGCGGACGCCACACCACCATCCATCGCGAGCTCATCGTCCTCCCGGCGGGCGGCCTGATTATCGATACGCCGGGGATGCGGGAGCTGCAGCTGTGGGACGTGGACCAGGCCGTTGTCCGCGACCGCTTCGACGACATCGACACGCTGGCAGTCGATTGTCACTTCGCGGACTGCCGGCATCTCGACGAGCCGCGATGCGCCGTCAAGCAGGCAGCAGAGGATGGGCGGCTGTCAGCCGAACGGCTGGAGAACTATCACAAGCTGCAGCGCGAGGCGGTGGTGCTCGAGGCGCGGACGGACGAGTTCGCGCGGTTGGATCGGAAGCGACGGTGGAAGAGCGCGACCAAGGCGCTCAGCGCACGGGTCAAGGATAAAGGACGCGACTAGCTGTCGGTCTCTGGTTCCTCGGGCTGCCTTCTGAGCGCTGCGAACGGAGAACTTTGAAGCTTCGGCGCTCGCCGTCCAGGCCTCATCAGCCGGAGGGCTGTTCCGCGCGGGATGTGGTAGCCGAGCGCGGAGGCGACGAAGCCGGCCGCCCGGAGAAATGGCGCCAGCGGATGCCCCGGGGCCGGTGCGCCGTTGATCGCCGAAATCAGCACGCCTCCCTCGGCGGATCTGGCAAGCTCCGCAAGCCGCGACGCGATCGCTCTCGCCGTCGTGGTGCGTTCGGGCTCGCCCTCCGGCAGGAAGGTCCAGAGCTGCGGGTTGGTTCGCCTCGAGTATGCGGCGAGCGCGCCGTTGACGAGCATGACGCTGGCGCCGGTGGCCCGCGCGAAGCTCGGTCCAGACGATGGATCGCCTGAGTCCGGCGCGGGCCACTTCAGGAACGTTCCGTATGGGTTGGCGGGATCGGTTGCCGCCAGGACCGCCACCTCCGGCTGATCCGGCAAGGGACGGAGGGAGCGAAGAAGATCGACGGCTGCGGGAAGCCCGAACTGCACGGCTGCGATGCCTTCGACGAAGTATCCGCGGCGCGCGCGCCCGCGCTCCTCCATGCGCCGGAGGACGTCGTAGATGGCGGAGAAGCCACCCGGCAGGCCTTCGGCCGCGGCGACCTCTCGTGTCACCAGCCCGTAGCGGGTCAAAAGCTGCGCCGCGGTGGCGGCGCTCCATTCGGTCGCCGTGATGCTCGCGGCGGCCGCTCGAGCGCCGATGAGGGACCATCGACCTTCGGCCGCCGGCGGGATCGCGCGGCGCGAGGTGACGCTCGGTGCGCCGGGGTCGCGGGAGGATCGCCGGTGTCGTGGGCGGGCCTCGCCCTGGACGAAGGCGCGCAGAGCGTGGAAGGTGTCATTCGTCACGAAACCGTTCCAAACGAGACGCCAGAGCGCCGCGACCGTCTCAGCGGGGAATCCGCCGCCGCATGCATGGTGGAGGTCGCCGAAGAAGGACGCGCCTTGTCGCTCTAGCGCTCGGACAATCCGCGCGTCACGATCCGATGCCGGCGCGGACTGCTCGGAGCGACGCCGCAGCGTTTCAACGTGATCGGCCAGATACAGCGTGACCCGTCCATCACGATCGCCGAGCGGCTCGACACCGCACCAGACAACCTCACCGGCCGCCGCGAGCGCGTCGAGATCTGACGGGGTGTAGCCCTCGACTCGCGCCGGTAGAATCTCGGACTCCAGCACCGAGGCAGGCACGGCCGATCCTTGAAGACTGTGCACCGCGTCGAGCAGCGCATCAGCCCCGTGTCGTGGCTGCGTCACTCCTTGCCACGTTGTCACCAGCCGTCCGAGCACACATGGCGCGACCGGCTCGACCTCGCGCCGGATTCGGGCCAGTGAGCGTCGGCGGACGAGCCTGAGCACGTCGGTGTGACACCACTCTCGTCCCGTTCGGCTCGCTCGGAATTCACCCTCCAGAAGACGTCCGGATTCAACCAGATCGTGGAGCACCGCTTCGATCGCTCGCCGGCTCGCGCCCGAACGACCGATCCCGAGCCGTTCGATCACCTCGTCCAACCCGAATGGCCCATGCGTGCGGGCAAATCGGAGGAGGATGTCGCGCAGCGGATCGGCGACGGGCTGCAGGAACGCGTCCGGTACGCCGGTCGGCGGCGTGATCCCGAGCGCGTCGCGATAGCGGCTCGTGTCTTCAGAGGCGATGTAGCTGACTGCTCCGGAACCTGCCCCATGCGTCTTGCCCGTGGCCCCTGGCATCGTCAGCCCGATGACGCGCGAGGCTCGGGAGAGCTCGTCGAGCGCGCTCGCCAGCGCAAGCCCCTCCGTTCGCTCGTCGAGCTCGTCGAGACTGAGGTGCCCCAGACGCAGCAGCAGGTCGTGCACGCCGTCGGCGGTTCGGACACGATAGCCGGCAGCCAGCGACTGGAGCTCGCGCTCCACCTGGACGGTCGCGTCCGCGTCGAGCAGGTCACGGAGATCGGCGTCGCCAAGGAGCTCTCGGAGCTGTGCCTGGTCGATGGTCAGCGCCTGTGCGCGGCGCTCGGCGAGCGGCGCATCGCCTTCGTAGATGTACTTCGCGACGTACCCAAACAGAAGCGCGGACGCAAAGGGTGACGGTTTATCCGACGTGACGGTGACGACCTTCACCGATTCGTCGGCAATGCGCTGAAGCGTGTCACGAAGCGCCGGAATGTCGAACACGTCCCGCAGACATTCCCGGTACGCCTCGAGCACGATGGGGAACGAGGGGAACCGCGACGTGGCTGCCAGCAGATCCGACGCGCGTCTTCGTTGCTGCCACAATGGCGTGCGGCCGCCGGGCCGCCGCTTCGGCAGGAGGAGGGCGCGGGCGGCGGCCTCGCGGAACTTCGCCGCGAGGAGCGACGAGGCTCCGAGCCGTCGAATGACGAGCGCCTCGAGGTCGTTCGCCGCGGGCAGCACGAGCGAGGCGTCAGGGGCCTCGTCGGTCTCCGGCACCCGCAGCACGAACCCGTCGTTCGTCCACATGGCCTCGGCATCGACATCGCGGCGGTCCTTGAACTGCGCGACCGCGGCCATCGACCACGGCGCGTGGATCTGGCTGCCGAAGGGGGTGAGGACGCAGACGCGCCAGTCCCCCAGCTCGTCGCGGCAGCGCTCGATCACGATCGTGTCGTCGCTCGGCACCGCGCCCGTGGCGATCGTCTGGTCCTTGAGGTAGCGAACGAGGTTTTCCGCAGCCCGCTCGTCCAGGTCATGCTCTTTGACCAATCGCCTCACCGCCGCACCGGGTGGCATCTGCAGCAGCTCGCGCACGAGCGTGCCAATCAGCCGGCCGAACTCGATGGGGCGGCCGGCAGCGTCGCCCCGCCAGAACGGCATCTTGCCCGGCTCGCCGGGCGCGGGCGACACCAGCACGCGGTCGTGCGTGATCTCATCGACGCGCCACGTGGAGGCGCCGAGGACGAACGTCTCGCCGGCCTTGGTCTCGAAGACCATTTCCTCGTCCAGCTCGCCGACGCGCACGGCCCGGGCCCCTTCCGACCCGCGTGTGAGGAAGACGCCGTAGAGACCGCGATCGGGGATCGTGCCGGCGTTGGCGACGGCGACACGGCGCGCGCCCTCGCGCGCGACGATAGTCTGGCGGATGCGGTCCCAAGTCAGCCGCGGCTTGAGATCGGCGAACTCGTCCGAGGCGTAGCGTCCGGCCAGCATGTCGAGCACGCTCTCGAAGATCGCCCGGCTCAAGGTGGCGAACGGGGCGGCGCGCCGCACGCGATCGAACAGCTCGTCGATCGGCCAGCGATCCATGGCCGCCATCGCCACGACCTGCTGGGCGAGGATGTCGAGCGGGTTGCGGGGATAGATCGACGACTCCACCAGCCCCGCGTGCATCGCGCGGGTGGCCGTCGCGCAGGCCAGGAGATCGGCGCGGAACTTCGGAAAAATCACCCCCCGGCTCGGCGCGTCGATCCGATGGCCGGCCCGCCCGATGCGCTGCAACCCGCTCGCCACCGACGGGGGTGCTTCGATCTGGATCACCAGATCGATCGCCCCCATGTCAATCCCCAGCTCGAGCGACGAGGTCGCCACCAGCGCGCGGAGCGTGCCGCCTTTGAGGGCCTCCTCGATCTCCGATCGTTGGGCCGGCGCCAGCGAGCCGTGATGCGCGCGCGCGAGCGGCTCGGCGGCCTGTTCGTTAATCGCCGCTGCGAGTCGCTCCGCCGTCCGGCGGTTGTTCACGAAGATGAGCGTCGATCGATGCGCACGAATCAGGTCCACGAGCCGAGGGTGAACCGCCGACCAGATGGACGTCGACGGGGCGCCCCTCGGCGGAGCGATCGGCGGCCGCACCTCGCCGCCCAACCGCGCCATGTCCTCGACCGGCACTTCGACGAGGAGCTCGAGCGGCTTGCGGGAGCCCGCATCGACGATCGTGACGGGTCGGTAACGGACGTTGGCGACCGCATCGCCAAAATCGTGTTCGAGGGCGGCCGCTGCGCGCTCGATCGTCTTCGTGAGTTCCGACGTCGGGCGGAAGGATCCCTTGGCCGAGGATCTTCCGGCTGATACCGGACGCCACGATTCGACGCCGCCCAGGAAGCGCGCCACCTCGTCGAGCGGGCGTTGCGTGGCCGAGAGGCCGATGCGCTGCAGCGGCCGGCCGGCGAGCGCCTCGAGCCGCTCGATCGACAGGGCGAGGTGGGCCCCACGCTTGGTCGGGACCAGGGCGTGGATTTCATCCACGATGACGGTGTCGATCGAGCGCAGCGCCTCGCGCGCGTTGGAGGTGAGCAGAAGGTAGAACGACTCCGGTGTCGTGATCAGGATGTCGGTCGGGTCGCGCTGAAACCGCGCGCGCTCGGTCGCGGGGGTGTCGCCGGATCGGACCCCGACGGTCGGCACCGACAAGGCCTGGGCGAGCGCCTCGTCCCTCGACGAGCTCCGGGCGCCCTGAGCCTGGCGCAGGGCTGCGGCCTGCGTGATGCCGGCGATCGGCGCGCGCAAGTTCCTGTCGACGTCGACCGCGAGCGCTTTGAGCGGCGAGATGTACAGCACCCGACAGCGTTCACCTCGCGGCGGCACGGGCTGGAACATCAGCCGCTCGATGCACCAGAGAAAGGCGGCGAGGGTCTTGCCGCTGCCGGTCGGCGCGAGGATCAGCACCGACTCCCCGCGCGCGATGGCTGGCCAGCCCTGCGCCTGCGCGGCCGTCGGGCGGCCGAACGTGTCGACGAACCACTGGCGCACGACCGGATGAAACAGGTGCAGCGCGGCGTCCGGCTTCGTCATTCTTGGGTTTGTCGTGGGGCCCCACCCCCACGACCTGCCATCCGCCTTCGCCACGGCTACGGCGGACAAGCGGCCTTGCCCGCCGACCAGCCTCCGCCAAGGCTTCGGCGGTCCGCCGTAGCTTCAGCGAAGGCGGAAGCTCGAAGAGCGGAGGCGGGTCGCTCTCGCTCGCCGCGGTGACTCGCGACGATGATCTCCACTTCGATCTTAGACGAAACTGTGCGCTGAGAGCAGAGCTGAGAGCTGATAGCTGAGAGCTGAGAGCTTGATTTAGAATCGCCGGCATGCCCTCCCTCGTCGCGACGGGTCTCGTGAAGCGATTTGGCGGCATCACCGCGGTCGATGAGGTGAGCTTTGCCGTCAACCCGGGGGAGGTCGTCGGGCTCCTGGGTCCGAACGGCGCCGGCAAAACGACCACGCTCCGGATGGTGGCGGGGATCCTCGAGCCAGATGCGGGCGAGGTGAGACTCGGGGATGTCGACGTGATTCGCCAGCGCATCGCCGCGAAGCGGCGCATGGGGTTTCTGTCGGGCGACACGCGACTGTACCAGCGTCTTTCGTCGCGAGAGATGCTCTGGTACTTCGGCCGCCTGCACGTGATGGGTGACGAGGCGATCGCGCGACGCGTCGGCCAGTTGGCGCGCGAGCTCGAGATGGAGGAGTTCCTGGATCGCCCCTGCGGCTCGCTGTCGTCCGGGCAGAAACAGCGCGCGAACATCGCGCGCGCGTTCTTGCACGAACCGGATCTGCTGATTCTCGACGAGCCCACGGCCGCGCTCGACGTGATGAGCGGCCAGTTCATCGTCCAAGCCATTCGCCGCGAGCGCGGGGCCGGCCGCACGATCCTGTTTTCGACGCATGTGATGGGGGAAGCCGAGTATCTCTGCGACCGCATCGTGCTGCTGCATCGCGGGCGCGTCATCGATGCCGGCACGCTGTCGGAGCTTCTCGCGCGCTCGCGCCGCAGTAACCTGACGGATACGTTCTTGCTCTATGCGAGGGAGGGGCAAGAATCCCGAATCCCGAATCCTAAGGCGATTCATGCTCAGACCCTCCATCGTCCTGACCATCGTCCGCAAGGAGATCCGGGAGACGCTGCGCGACCGGCGCACGCTGCTGATGATGGTCGGGCTGCCGGTCCTGGTGTATCCGCTGCTGTTCATCGGTCTCGGCAAACTGCAGGAATCGCAGCGTGAAGCCCGCGAGGAGCGGGCGTCGACGGTCGCGGTGTGGGGAGCGGCGCCCGCGCGACTGGTGGACGCGCTGAAGGCTGATCGCACCATCGAGCCGGTCGCCTGGGCCGAGATCTCGCCGGATCTGCGCCGGCGGTTCGATCAAGGCTCGATTGTCCCTCCCTCAGAAACTCCCGAGCCGCCCGCGCAGCCGGAGCGCGAGAGCGGGGCGCGCCCCGCAGAGTCGCGCCCGACCGAGGCCGGTCGGGCGGAGACCGAGCCCGACGATCTCGTGACGCAGGCGGCCCGTGACGCGTTACTGCGGCGTCGAGCCGATGCGATCCTCGTCCTGTGGCCAGGGCTCGAAGCCGCCCTGCAGGCGGGGCGGATGGGTCGCGCGTCGATGTACTTCGATTCGGTGAATCAGAACTCCACGCTCGCGCGGCAGCGTGTCGGGCGCGCGCTCGAAACCTTCCGCCGCGACGTCGTCCTTCAACGGCAGCGCGCGCGTGGGCTGGATGAAGGCTTCTCGGTCGCGCTCCGCGCGGACGCGACCAATGTCGCCCCTCGGCAGCGGCGGACGGGGCAGGCGCTTGGGACGTTCCTGCCGTTCATGCTGATCGCCATGTCGCTGCTCGGCGGACTCTATCCGGCCATCGACATGACGGCCGGGGAGAAAGAGCGCGGCACGATGCAGACGCTGCTGTGCGCGCCGATCGGATCGGCGGAAATCATCACCGGTAAGTTCATCGCGGTCTGGATCATTGGGCTCATCGCCGCGCTCGCCAATATCGTCAGCCTCGCCGCCGCGCTGGGCCGGATCATGCCGGGCACCGTCACGATCGGGCCGTCCACGTACCTGCTGGCGTTCGTCATGCTCGTGCCGGTGACCTTCATCGTCACGGCGGTGTTTCTCGCCGTCGCGGCGATGGCGAAAGACTTCAAGGACGGGCAGAACTTCCTGATGCCTGTGTACATGCTGCTGGCGCTCCCAGCCGGTGTCACGATGGTGCCCGGAGTCCAGCTGAACGCGTGGACCGCGTTCGTGCCGGTCATCAACATTGCGCTTCTCATCAAGGCGCTCCTTCTGCACGAGGCGCCGCCGGATCTGGTGTTCCTAACGCTCGTCTCGGCCTTCACTTATGCGGCGCTCGCGGTCACCTTCGCGGCGAGCGTCTTCGAGCACGAGCAGCTTCTGCTGGGCGGACGAGAGCCGTGGCGGACGCTGCTCGGCCTCGATCGCCGGCCCGGCCGGCTGCCGTCGGCGGCGGTGTCCCTCGTGACATTCGCGGTCGCGCTGGTGTCGGCCTTCTACGGGAGCTTGCTGCTGCAGCAGGCGGGGACGATCACGACGCTGGTGGCCACCGAGCTCGGGTTTTTTCTCCTACCGGGCGCGCTAGTCGTGTTCGGACTTGGCTACGCGCCGCGCGAGACGCTGCTGGTCAAACGTCCCGCGCTGGCGGGTGTCGTCGCCGCGATTCTGCTGGGACTCTCGTCCTGGACGTTCGCCACCGGCGTCCTCATGAGGCTGCTCCCACCGCCGGAGGAATATGTTCGCGCGCTGGAGCGCCTGGTGCTCTTCAAGGATCAACCGCTTCCGCTGTGGCTCATCTGGCTGCTGATCGGCGTGATGCCGGCGGTCTGCGAGGAGTTGTTCTTCCGCGGTCTGGTGATGTCGGGGCTGCGACGATTCGGTCCAGCCGCGGCGGTCGGCGTCACCGCGCTCCTGTTTGGCGTCGCGCACGCCTCAATCTACCGACTGCTGCCGACCGTGTTCCTCGGCGCGATGCTCGGCGTGCTCGCGTGGCGCAGCGGCTCGATCTTCGCCAGCATGACGGCACATGCGGTGAACAACGCGTTCATCGCGACGATTGTCCACGAGCGGTGGATCGCCGAGGCGTTGGGGCTTGGCGGATCGGAGATGCCGTCCTGGCGCCTCACGACCTTCGGTACCGCAATCATGATCGCCGGCCTGATCGTATTGTGGAAAGGAACGCGAGAGGGCAACCACAGGGGGTTGCTCCGTCGTTGACATGCCGAGACTTCCGTAGGGGTGGGGCCAAGGGGATCCTGTCGATGGCCAGATTCGACGCCCAACAGCGCGTCGACGTCGTTCTTCATCTGCGCAGGACGCGCCCCCACGCTCGACCGCCGGTACAGCGTGTTCGGGCGTGTCGTCGATGGGCTGTCGGTCGTGGAGGCGATCGAGTCGGTTCCGCGAAACGGCGAGGCGCCCGTCGATCGCGTCGAGCTCATCAGAGTCCGAATTGAGAGGTAGGCTGGCCGCAGGCTTGCATCCCGATAGTTGGGTCCGAATCAACACACCTCGACCCTGCTTTCCGGGGCCCTATCGCTCTGCGACACTAAGCGGGAACGCGTGGCAAGCAAGATCCGGAGCGTAAGCGACGGCAGGCGGCGGGGGTGGGGCCCCGCCGCAACCAAGAAATGATGCGCCAATTGCGAACCCGGCTGTTCGGGATCACGCTGCGCCAGTGCGCGGCGCTGGGCCTGTTGGCGCTGCTGGTGGCCTGGGGACTCGCGGTGGTGGCGTGGCTGGCCCGCTACGAGCTGGCGGTCAGCCGCTTGCGGCTGGGCGTCGGCGATACGGTCTTTTACACGGCGGATGGGCAGCCCTGGTTCCGCATGGACGAGCAGCGCCAGGACGTGCCGCTCGCCGAGATCTCACCCTACCTGCAGCGGGCCGTCGTTGCGATCGAAGATCATCGATTCTTCTTGCATCCCGGCATCGATCCCATCGCGCTGGTGCGCGCGACGGCGCGAAACCTCCGGCGCGCCGGCGCGGTCGAAGGCGGCAGCACGATCACGCAACAGCTCGCCCGCACGCTCTTTCTGTCGAACTCGCGGACCTGGGGCCGGAAGCTGAAAGAAGCGGGCATCGCCTGGATGATCGAGCAGCAGTTGACGAAGCAGCAGATTCTCGAGCTGTATCTCAATCGTGTGTATCTCAGCGCCGGCGTGTACGGAGTGGAGCCGATGGCGCGCCGGCTGTTTGGCAAGCCGTCGCGCGACGTCACGTTGGCGGAAGCAGCGTTGATCGCGGGTCTCATCCGCGCGCCGTCGGTGTTCTCGCCCTGGTCGAACCTCGACGCAGCGGTCCGCCGCAGCCACGTCGTCCTCGGGCGTATGCGCGAGGAGCGGGCCATCAGCGGGGCGGAGGAGCGTCAGGCGACAAGGGCCCAGCTCCTTGTCCGGCCGTACCCGCGAAGCGCGATCGCTCGATCGGGCTATGCGAAGGAGTTCCTGCGTCAGCGCTTTCGCGATCGGTTCGGAGGCAGCCATCCGCCGGACTGGCAGGTCCACACCACATTCGAGCGCGCGCTGCAGCTCGCGGCCGAACAGGCGGTCGAGACGGGTTTGCAACGTCTGAATCGTCGGGATCTTCAGGCGGCGCTCGTGGCTGTCGATCCCGACACCGGGAACCTGCTCGCGCTCGTGGGCGGTCGCGACTTCGCGAGTTATCCGTACAACCGCGCCACGCGCAGCCGGCGCCAACCCGGTTCGGCCTTCAAACCATTCGTCTACGCCGCGGCCCTCGAGCGGGGGTTGTCGCCTGTCTCGATCCTCCGGGGTCTCAACAGCATCGCGCCCCAGGGGCCCGACGAGTGGGCGCCGCACAACGCGCGCGGGGAATCGGCCGACGAGCTGACGCTGCGGGCGGCCTTGCTCGCCTCCGATAATCGCGCCGCCGTGATGTTGCAGCAGCAGGTGGGATCACAACCTGTCCTGACGCTGGCGTCGCGCGCGGGCCTCGAGGGGCTCCCGGACGTGCCCTCGCTCGCGCTCGGGACCGGCGTTGTGACGCCGCTCGAGCTCACGCTGGCGTACTCGATGTTTCCCAACGGCGGGTTTGCCGTGAAGCCGCTGGCGCTGCCCCGCGTGCTGGATGCGGAGGGCGGCGTGGCCCTCGAGGAGCCGGCGGAACGGCGGCAGGTGCTCTCGCCGGAGACGGCGTTCCAGATCGTCTCGATGCTGCAGGACGTGATCGATCGCGGCACCGGCGCGAGAGCCCGTGCGCTCGGCGTCGACTTCCCCGCGGCCGGAAAGACGGGGACGACGGACGACTTCAAGGATGCGTGGTTCGTCGGGTTTTCGAACCGCCTCGTCGCCGGCGTGTGGGTGGGCTTCGATCAGCCGACGCCGATCGCGCGGGAGGCGTTCGGGGCGCGCGTGGCGCTGCCGATCTGGGCCGACTTCATGCGGCGCGCGGCCCGTTCACGACCGTCGGGCCGATTTGCCGTGCCCGCCGGCCTGCGCGACGAGGTCCTCTGCAGCGTCACGTACCTCCGGCCTGCCGAAGGCTGTCCCACCTACGTCGAGTACTTCAAGCCAGGCGATGCGATTCCGAATCGCACCTGTCCGCTTCATCAGATCACGCTGCAGGAGCGGGCGTCTCGCGCGATAGCTGACATGCTTCGGGACATCAGCGCTCGGTTGAGGGGGATTTTCAGGAAATAACATGACTTGATGCAGAATTGGGCATGCCCTGGGTCCGACGCTTCCCGCTGTTGCTCGTCGTCGTGTGCGGTGCGCTGGGTCTCGCGTGCGGCGAGCGCCACACGTTCCTCACCATCGCCACCGGCGGCACCGGCGGCGTCTACTACGTCTACGGCGGAGGCCTGGCCAATCTGCTCGGGAAGTGGATCCCCGGGGTCGAGGCGACGGCGGAAGCGACCGCCGCCTCGGTCGATAACATGAAGCTGCTCGAGGCACGGCGCGCCGATCTCGCGTTTAGCCTTGCCGACACCGCCTTTGACGCGCACAAAGGCCGCGGCCGCTTCAGTACCCCGCTCGACATTCGCGCGCTCGCCGTCCTCTACAACAACTACACACATCTCGTCACGCTCGACGGCAGCGGCATCGCCTCGGTCGCCGATCTGCGCGGGAAGCGTGTCAGTCTGGGGGCACCGGGATCGGGCACTGAGGTGATTGGGCTCCGGGCCGTCGAGGCGGCGGGGCTGAACACCTCCGACGTGATCCAGGATCGCCTGGGCGTGAACGAGTCGGCAGGCGCGATCAAGGATCGCAAGATTGACGCGTTCGTCTGGTCGGGCGGACTACCGACGAGCGCGATTCAGGATCTCGCCAACACCCCCAACATCCACATCACGCTCGTGCCCTGCGCCGACCTGCTGCCGAAGCTGGTCGAGAAATACGGGCCGCTCTATTTTCCGCTGACGATCCCGAAGGACGTCTACAAGACGGCGCGTGACACCGACGTGGTCGGGGTCGCCAATCTCCTCGTCGTCCGCGCCGATTTCGACCAAGCGCTGGCGTACCAGATCACGAAGAGCATGTTCGACAACAAAGCGGATTTAGCGGCCGTTCATCCCGAGGCCCGAAACCTGAAGCTCGAGACCGCGACCGTCGGTCTGCCGATTCCCCTCCATCCGGGGGCCCGCCGCTACTACGAGGAAAGCGGAATCCTGCGCGACCTGCCCCGTTGATGTCTGCGTCCACGTCCGCTTCCGATAGCCTAACAACCGCGGATGACCTCGAAGCGATCATCGAGCGAGCCGAGGCGCCCACGCGCACGCTCGGCGGCCGCGCGGGGTCGCTGATCTTCGTCGCCCTCGTGCTGATGAGTCTCTATCACCTCTACGCGGTGATTGCGACGATTCCCACACACGCGTTCCGCGCGAGCCACCTGATGTTCACGCTCCCGCTCGCGCTCGTCCTGTATCCGGCCGCGCGAGGACGTCGCGCAACTGTCCCTTGGTACGACGTGATCCTGGCCGTGCTGGCGATCGCGGCGACGGCCTACGTCCTGGTCGACTTCGATCGCTTCGTGGAACGCTCGGTGACACCGTCCCTCGCGGATGTGACGATGGGCGCCGTGCTGATGCTGTTGATCCTGGAAGCCACCCGCCGCACGGTGAGCCCGGTGCTGACGGGTCTGGTCGTTGCCTTCCTCTTGTACGCGTGGTTGGGATCGATCCTGCCCGGCGCGTGGGGTCACCGGGGCTACGACCTCGAGCGCACGATCGGGCACTTGTACATGACGCTCGAGGGGATCTTCGGCGTGCCGCTCGACGTCGCGGCCACCTACATCATTCTGTTCACGATCTATGGGTCCGTGCTGGAAGCATCCAAGGCCGGCCGCTTTTTCGTCGAGCTGGCATTCGCAGCCACCGGACGGCAATCCGCGGGTGCCGGACGGGGCGCCGTCCTCGCGTCGCTGCTGCTCGGCGCGGTCACCGGATCCGGCGTGGCGACAACGGTCACGGTGGGGACCGTCACGTGGCCGATGCTGGAGCGGGCCGGGTATCCGCGCGATGCTGCCGCCGGCATCCTCGCGGCGGGCGGCATCGGCGCCGTGATCAGCCCGCCGGTGATGGGTGCGGCGGCCTTTCTCATCGCGGAGTTCGTGCAGGTGAGCTACCTGAAGGTGATCAGGTACGCCCTGATTCCCACCTTCCTGTACTACCTCGGGATCTTCCTGATGCTCGAGCTGGATGCGCGCCGGTTTGCGTTGAAACCGGTGACGTCGCCGATGCCGCGACCGTTGACGCTGCTCGGCCGCTACTGGTACCACTTCGTCAGCCTGTTTCTGCTCGTCGGTCTGATGGTGGCCGGCCTGACGCCGATGTTCGCGGCGACTTGGGCCGTCGTGCTGGCCTGCCTGACCTCGCTCGTCCGGCGCGAGTCGGCCCTCCTGGATCGGCGATTCGGCCTGGTGTTTCTGGCGGTCGCGGTCGTGACCCTCACCTTCGGGTCGCAGCTCGGGTTGGGGAGCGTGGTCGGGATCAGAAGCCTGACCGCCGCGGCCGTCTTCGGGCTCATCGCGCTCTCCGCAGCCAGCCTTCTTCAGTCGCGTCTGGCGGGATCGTCGAGCCTGAACGCCGCCTTGGCTACGGGGTCGCGACAGATTCTCGCCGTTTCGGTGACGACCGCCGCGGCGGGGTTGATCATCGGGGTCGTCTCGCTGACCGGGCTGGGCCTGAAGTTCGGCGATCTCATCATCGGGCTCGGCGTCGGCAACCGCTTTCTCACGCTCATCATGGCGGCCTTGAGCGTGTGGACGCTGGGGCTGGCGCTCCCCATCACCGCGTCGTACATCATCGCGGCGGTGATCGTCGCGCCGGCGCTCGTCAAGCTGGGCGTCCCGATCTACGCCGCGCACATGTTCATCTTCTACTACGCGGTCCTGTCCGAGGTCAGCCCGCCGGTCGGGCTGAGCCCGCTCGCCGCGAGCGCCATCACCGGTGCCAACTTCTATCGCGCCATGATGGCGGCCTGGCGCTACACGCTGCCGGTGTTTCTCGTGCCGTTTGCCTTCACCTCGGGACCTTCGGGGCTGGCGCTCCTGATGCAGGGCACGGTGAGCGAGATTCTCGTGGCGGTGGTGACGGCCGCGGTGGGGCTCGCCGCCGTGGTGTTCGGCGCGGCCGGATGGTTCCGACATCCGATCGGATGGACCGCGCGCGCATTGTTCGTGGCCTCCGGTGGTCTGCTTTTCTACGCCGGCCTGACGCAGGACATCGTTGGCATCGCGCTCTTTGTCGTCGCGGTGGTGCTCGCGCTTCGCGCGCCTCGGTCGTAGGTGTCAAGGAGCAGTCATGACGGAAGGTGTACGACGAGCTAGAAGGAAAACTGAACCCGAGTCGGTGACGGCCGTAGGGTTCGGAGGTTTTCCTGCCCCCTACAGGTTTGCGATTCAGAACAGTTTGTCCATCGTCCCCGATTCGCCTTCTTCGGTGAGGCCCGTGACGCCGACGCCCAGGAGGCGCACGGGGAGGCGGCCGGCCTCGGTCCGATCGAGCAGGTGGAGGGCGCGCCGCACGAGCTCGTCGGCCGAGCGGGTCGGGACCTTTGTCGAATGGCTGCGCGTGATCGTCGTGAAGTTGCCATACCGGACCTTGATCGTCACCGTTCGGCACAGCCGCTGTGTCCGTTCGAGCCAGCGCGCGCTGTGCTGGGCCATCTCGGCGATCTCTGCGCGGATGGTCTGCAGATCCCTGATGTCGGTCGCATACGTATTCTCCGTGCTGGCCGACTTGGCCGGCCGGTCGGGTTCGACCGCTCGATCGTCGTGACCGTCGGCCAGTCGCTTGAGCCACTCCGCCAGGCTCCCGACGGCCCCGCGCAACAACTCCAGATCCACCGCCCGCACATCCACCACTTTCTGCAGCCCCAGGGCGCGGAGCTTGCGCGCGGTCTTCGGACCGACGCCCCAGAACGCGTCAATCGGTAGCTCCTGTAGAAAGGATTCGATGCGGTCGGGTGCGATGACCGTCAGGCCGTTCGGCTTCTTCCACCCCGAGGCGATCTTGGCGAGGAATTTGTTCGGGGCGACGCCGGCCGACGCCGTGAGCTCGGTGCGATCGCGGATCTCTTGCTTGATGCGCTTCGCGACCGTGACCCCGAGCGCCTCGCCCCAGGCATTCTCGGTGACGTCGAGGTACGCTTCGTCCATCGACAGCGGTTCGACGAGCGGCGTCACCGATCGGAAGATGTCGAAGATGACCTTCGAGACCGTCCGATACTTCTGGAAGTCAGGCGCGACGATGACGAGCGCGGGGCAAAGGCGTACGGCGGTCGCCATCGGCATGGCGGAGTGGACGCCGAAGATCCGCGCCTCGTAGCTGGCCGCGGCCACGACCCCGCGCTGGTCGGGCGGCCCGCCCACCGCGACCGGCTTCCCGCGCAGGCTCGCGTCGTCCCGCTGCTCGACCGACGCGTAGAACGCGTCCATGTCGATATGGAGGATGCGGCGGTCCATGGGAAGCCCTCAGCTGTCAGAGCTTGTGAAAAAAACCCGCTTTACCACGGAGCCCACGAAGACCACGGAGAGAATCCTATTGTTCTCTGTGCGCTCTGTGGTGATCTCGGGCATTGTTTCTCAGACTCTCACCTTTCAGCTCTCCGAACCGCTGCGCCTCGTGTCAGTTTATCAGCGGCTCAAGACAGCGGGCCGAAGCTGATACGATTAAGGGAGATCCTGATATGGAAACGTGAACTGAAGATGGAAGCTCTAGCTGAAAGCTGATAGCTGAAAGCTGAAAGCTGATAGCTGATAGCAAAATGGAACCTCCCAAAAAGAAAGTCACCGTCTCTGCTGCCTGGCGCGAGGCGCAGGAGCTCGTGTGGCAGCACAAGCGCCGGCTGGCGATCGGGCTGGTGCTGATGCTCGTGAGCCGTCTGGCTGGCCTGGTGTTGCCGGCCTCGTCCAAGGTCCTCATCGACGAGATCATCGTCAAGCACCGCGCGGACCTGCTCGTGTGGCTGGCGGTGGCGGTTGGTGGCGCCACGATCGTGCAGGCAGCAACGTCGTTCGCGCTCTCCCAGGTATTGGGCGTCGCGGCGCAGCGCGCCATCACCGACATGCGGCGCGCGGTGCAGCGTCACGTCATGCACCTGCCGGTCCGCTTCTTCGATTCGACGAAGACCGGCGTCCTGATTTCCCGCATCATGACCGACGCGGAAGGCGTCCGGAATCTGGTGGGGAATGGCCTCGTGCAGCTGGCCGGCGGCCTGGTGACCGCCACCATCGCGATCGGTGTGCTCTTCTACCTGAACTGGCGCCTGACCCTCATCACGATCGTGGTGCTCGGCACCTTCGGCGGGTGCCTCGCGATGGCGTTCATGAAGCTTCGGCCCATCTTCCGCGAACGCGGCAAAATCAACGCGGAGGTGACGGGCCGGCTGAACGAAGCGCTCGGCGGCATTCGAGTCGTCAAGGCCTACACGGCCGAGAAGCGCGAGGAATTGGTCTTCGCCAAAGGCGTGCATCGAATCTTCCGCAACGTCGCGCAGACGATCACCGGCGTTTCGGCCATGACGGCGGTCTCGACGGTCGTGATCGGCGTCATCGGGGTCATCATGATCGTGGTCGGCGGCCGCGCGATTCTCGCCGGCACGATGACCCTGGGCGACTTCGTCACCTATATTCTCTTCACGGGGATGGTCGCGGCGCCTCTGGTCCAGATCGCGTCGATTGGGACGCAGATTACCGAAGCGTTTGCCGGCCTCGATCGGATCCGCGAGATTCGCTCGATGGATACGGAGCGTCACGAGTCCGAGAAGCGCGACCCCATCGACGAGGTTCGCGGGGAGGTGGTGTTCGACGATGTGAACTTCGAGTACCGCCAGAATATGCCGGTCCTGCGGCACGTTTCGTTTCGCGCGCGCGCGGGATCGACGACGGCGCTCGTCGGGCCGAGTGGATCGGGCAAGAGCACGTTGATCGGCCTGGTGATGGCGTTCCATCGTCCCACCGCCGGCCGGATCTTCGTCGACAGCCGCGACCTGGATCAGCTGAGGCTGCACGACTACCGTGCGCAGCTCGGCGTCGTCCTGCAGGACAACTTTCTCTTCGACGGCTCGGTGGCGGACAACATCCGCTATTCGAAGCCGTACGCGGCCGACGCCGAAATCCGCCAGGCGAGCCGCATCGCCCACTGCGACGAGTTCATCGAAGGGTTTCCCGAGAAATACGACACCATCGTTGGGGAGCGCGGGATCAAGTTGTCGGGGGGCCAGCGCCAGCGGATCGCGATCGCGCGGGCGATCCTCGCCGACCCGCGGATTCTCGTCCTGGACGAAGCCACCTCGAGCCTCGACAGCGAGAGCGAGGCGCTCATCCAGGACGGCCTGCGATCGCTCCGCCACGGCAGGACGACGTTCGTCATTGCGCACCGCCTGTCGACGATCCGGAGCGCCGATCAGATCCTGGTCCTGGAACATGGAGAGATCGTGGAGCGCGGCACGCACGAGCAGCTGCTGGCGGCGCT
The DNA here is from genome assembly GCA_016178075.1 of Acidobacteriota bacterium. Taxonomy (GTDB): domain Bacteria; phylum Acidobacteriota; class Vicinamibacteria; order Vicinamibacterales; family JACQTH01; genus JACQTH01. Next base: position 17,219 of record JACOUA010000305.1, on the reverse strand, counting down.
CGGGCGCTACCGTCAGCTCTACGATAAGCAGTATCAGTTCGAAAGCGATCGGTTCGTGAACCCCGGCGAGGATTTCACGCCGGAACCCGAGGCGGCGCCGCCACCGCCGACCCGTCGGGTGTCACCAACGGCGCTGTGAGTTCGACGACCTACTATCGCGCGCTGATCCTGAACGTGATCCGCAGCTCGTCCCTCACCTTGACCGTGCCGCCCACGGCGCTCACCGGTTTGATCCCGAACTCGGTCTGCTTGATCGAGACCGTGCCGGTGGCGGTCAGCGAGCGCCCGTCGAGACGAACCTGAGCGGGAACGGTGATGGGGCGCGTGACGCCGCCTAGCGTCAGGTCTCCTGTAATGGCAAGCGCCGGCGTCGATTCGGACGGCGACGTGACCTTCACCTGCCGCGACTCGAACCGGATCGTCGGATGTCGCGCCACATCCAGCACGTCGCGCTCCATCGCGTCCTGCACCGCCGGCACGTCTTTTTTGGGTTCACCCTTGCCGGTGACCTTCAGCGAACGCGTCGCGATGGTCAACGTGACGCTCGACCGCGCCAGGTTGCTCGAATCGAGGGCGATTTCGCCGGAGCCGATCGGACCCACGACTTCGTGATCGTGGCCGGCGAATCCGAAGACCCCCGATCGGCCCACCTGAATCGTGATCTGGCTGGACGACGGGTCGATCGCCAGACGACGGAGCCGGTCAGACTGATCGGCGGAGACAAGCGTCTCCGGAATCAGCACCGAGGCCAGGACCAAGCTGAGAGCTGAGAGCTGAGAGCTGAGAGCTTCTTTCATGTCCCACCAATACATCTACACGATGAAGGGGTTGGGCAAGGTGTTTCAGCCCGACCAGCTCGTCTTCAAGGATATCTGGCTGTCGTTCCTGCCGGGCGCGAAGATCGGCGTGATCGGCGCCAACGGGTCCGGCAAGAGCAGCCTGCTTCGCATCATGGCCGGCCAGGACACCGACTTCCTCGGCGAAGCCTTTCCGGCCGAGGGGATCAGTATCGGATACCTGCCGCAGGAGCCGCGTCTCGATCCCTCGAAAGACGTGCTTGGCAACGTCGAGGAAGGCGTGGCGGAACTCCGCGCGCTGCTCAATCGCTTCGACGAGATCAACGCGCGCTTTGCCGACGAGCTCTCGCCCGACGAAATGGAGATCGTGCTGCAAGAACAAGGCCGCGTCCAGGATCGGATCGATGCGTTCAACGCCTGGGATCTCGACGCTCGGCTGGAGATGGCCATGGACGCGCTGCGTCTGCCGCCGCCCGATGCTGCGGTCGAGACGCTCTCGGGCGGTGAGCGCCGGCGGGTCGCGCTCTGCCGGCTGTTGCTCCGATCGCCGGATCTCCTCTTGCTCGACGAGCCGACGAACCATCTCGACGCGGAGTCGGTCGCCTGGCTCGAGCGCTACCTGAAAGAGTATCCCGGCACCGTCGTCGCCGTGACGCACGATCGGTACTTTCTCGACAACGTCGCCGGCTGGATTCTGGAGCTCGATCGCGGCGTCGCCTATCCGTGGCAGGGGAACTACTCGTCGTGGCTCGACCAGAAGCAGCAACGGCTGGCGCTCGAGGAGAAGCAGGAATCGAAGCGCCACCGCACGCTCGACCGCGAGCTGGAATGGATCCGGATGTCGCCCCGCGCGCGACACGCGAAGGGAAAAGCCAGGCTCAACGCGTACGACGCGCTCTTGAGCGAGGACGGTGCGGGCCGGATCGACACAGCCGAGATTTATATCGCTCCCGGCCCGCGTCTTGGCGACGTCGTCGTGGAGGCCCGTCACGTGCGCAAGGCGTACGGCGATCTCCTCCTGATCGACGACATGAGCTTCACGCTTCCACGCGGGGGCATCGTCGGGGTGATCGGCCCGAACGGCGCGGGCAAGACCACGCTCGTCAGGATGATGGTCGGACATGAGCCCTGCGATACAGGGGAGCTGCGCGTGGGAGAGACGGTGAAGATGGGGTACGTCGATCAGACGCGCGATGCGCTCGTCGCGGACCACACCGTTTGGGAGGAGATCTCCGGTGGCGGCAAGGACGAGATCGCGCTCGGCAAACGGACGGTGGCGTCGCGCGCGTATGTCTCGTGGTTCAACTTCAAGGGCGCCGCTCAACAGCGCAAGGTCGGCACCCTCTCGGGGGGCGAGCGGAACCGAGTCCATCTCGCCAAGCTGCTGAAGGGCGGGGCGAACCTGCTGCTCCTCGACGAGCCCACCAACGACCTCGACGTCGACACGCTCAGAGCGCTCGAGGAAGCCGTCCTGTCGTTTGCCGGGTGCGCGATCATCATCACCCACGACCGCTGGTTTCTCGATCGGATCGCCACACACATCCTGGCGTTCGAGGGTGACAGCTCGGTGGTCTGGTTCGAAGGGAACTACCAGGAGTACGAAGCCGACCGCCACCGCCGGCTCGGCGTGGCCGCCGATCAGCCGCACCGCATCAAGTACAGGCGCTTGACCAGGTGACACCAGACTGCGTGAGCGATCCACGAAACACGACATCGCCGCCATGCTGAGAAAAGCGAGCATCGTGCTGATGTTGGGCGCGCTCGTGGGGGTCGTGTGGACGTTCGGCCCGGTCTGGTTCGGATCCAATTTCCATTCCGTCATCGCCGACCGCGTGTATCGCAGCGGCGAGATGCGCGCCGCCGCGCTCGAACGCGCGATCGATCGCTTCCGTCTCCGGTCGATCATCAACCTACGCGGCCGCGAAGAGGGCAGAGCGTGGTACGAAGAGGAGCGCCGCGTCGCGCGGGAGCGCCGGCTCGTCCGCTACGACCTCGATTTCTCCTCGCGCCTGCTGCCGCCCAGGCCGGCCGTCATCGAGCTCGTCCGCGCGTTGCGCGAGGCGCCCGAACCGATGCTGTTGCACTGCAGCGCCGGAGCCGATCGGGCCGGGTTCGCCAGCGTCCTTGCCCGGATGGTCAAGGAGGGCTCGCCGCTCAGCGAGGCACGAGCGGAGCTGTCTCTCGCGTACGGTCACCTGCCGTTCGGTCCATCACGCGAGATCGTCCGGATGTTCGACTTGTACGAAGCCGATCGCCGATGCGCTGGTAGCCCGGATACGATCAGCACGTTCGAGCGTTGGCTCGCCAATCAGTACGTCCCGTACGGGTACCGCGCGGCGATCGAAGCGCAGAGCTTCCCGCGCGAAGTGACGGCCGCCAACCCGATCATCGTGCGTGTTCGCGTCATCAACACGAGTCCAGAGGCGTGGGTGCCTGGACGCGGCCGCGGCCGTGGCATCAAGCTGGGAATTCGGGTGCGGCGGAAGGAATCAGCCGCCTGGACCGACTACGACCGCGCGGAGCTCGGTGGCCCCGTCGCCCCTGGCGAGTCGCGGGAGGTCACGGTCTCGCTGGCCGCGCCTCGCGTTCCAGGGGAGTACGTGTTCAAGATCGACCTGGTGGACGAGTTCGTGACGTGGTTCGAGGATCAAGGTTCCGAGCCGGTACTGAGGGAACTAGCGGTCCGGAAATGACAGGGTTGGACAACTCCCTGGCCCGCCTCGGGTTACCCGGCTCGGGTATGGTCCAGGCGGGACCGTCCGGGCGGCGGCTGGGCCGCTATTGACATCGCTGGCGACCGCGTCCGGAACCTGCTACCATTTCGCGGACTTTCAACCGCTAAGGCCGGAGGGTTCGATGGCAGAGAACGACCCAGTCGTCACCGCTGACGAAGGTCAGCGCGGGGTTTCGAGGCGGAATTTCATCAAGGGCGTGATCGCGGCCGGCGCGGCGGTCTCGACCACGAGCTATCTGTTCCGGGGCGGAAGCATCCTCGGACAGCCGTCGCTGCCGGGGGCCGTCGAGCGTCTGGTGACGTTGAACGTCAACGGACAGCAGCGGCGCGTCGACGTCATGAAGCAGGAAACGCTCGCCATGACCCTGCGCTACAAGCTGGGGCTGACGGGCACCAAGCTTGGATGCGATCGATCCGAGTGCGGCGCCTGCACCGTGCTGATCGATGACGTGCCGCATTACTCCTGCTCGATTCTCACGCATTCGGTACGCGGCCGGAAGGTCGTGACGATCGAAGGGCTCGCGAGTCCGACCGGTCAGCTGCATCCGGTGCAGCAGGCGGTCGTCGACGCGCAGGGCTTCCAGTGCGCGTTCTGCATGCCGGGCTTCGTGATGGCCACGGTCGGCTATCTCAAAACGAATCCGAATCCGACGCGGCCGGAGCTCGCCCACGGCATCTCCGGCAACCTGTGTCGCTGCCAGGACTACAACAAGATCCTCGACGCCATGATGCTCGCCGCAGAGTACACGCGGAGGTCGTCACGTGCCTGAGCGCACGCTGGTCGGCCAGAATTACACGACGCCGGATCTCGTCGCCAAGGTCACGGGCAAGGCGAAGTATGCGGAGGACTATCGGGCCGAGGGGATGCTGTTCTGTAAGCTGCTGCTCAGCCCGATGCCTCACGCGCGGGTGCGCCGCATCGACTCGAGCAAAGCGCTGGCGATGAAAGGCGTGGTCGGCGTCCTGACCGCGGACGATTTTCCACCGGTCAAGCCGGACCAGTCGGGACTGAAGCCGGAGCAGGCGCTGACGAACGAGCCGGTCTATCAGGGCGAGCCGATTCTCGCCGTGGCCGCGGTCGATGAGGTCACGGCGGCGGACGCGATCGAGCTGATTGAGCTCGACCTCGAGCCGTTGCCCTTCGCGGTCGATCCGATCGAGAGCTTACGGCCTGAGGGCGCCAACGCGCGGCTCGAAGGCAACGCGTACGTCGATCGGAAGGTCGCCACGCTCAAGTGGACGGCCGAGGATTTCCGGGAGGTCGCGGCCGGACGGCTGCCCTTCGGCAAGGGCGCGGATGAGTGGAAGGTCGGCGACGTGGACGCCGGCTTCAAGCAGGCGGACGTCGTCATCGACGAGACGGTCGTGATCCAGTCGACGGGGCATCAGCCGCTCGAAACCCGCACCGCGATGGCGTACTGGCAGAACGGCAAGTTGTACCTGCACGGGTCGACGCAGAGCGTGGCCCGCACGGTCGCCTCGGTCGCCGGCTGGGTCGGTGTCGAGCCGTCGAAGGTCGTCATCGTCAGCGAGTACACCGGCGGCGGCTTCGGGAGCAAGATTCCCGGCGCGCACAGCATGGCGATCCCGGCGCTTCTGTCGAAGAAGACCGGGCGGCCCGTGATGATGCGCATCAGCCGCGAGGAAGAGCACTTCATCGGCCGGGCGCGGGCCGGAATGCAGGCGCGCGCGCGGCTGGGCATGCGGAAGGACGGCCGCATCACCGCGCTCGATCTCTACATCGTCATGGACAACGGCCCGTACTCGGCGCAGGGTGATGCCCGGTCGTCAGGCAGCATCGCCTCGCTGGCCTATCAGCCGATGACCATGCGCTTCCGGAGCGTGGCGGTCCTGACGAACACGCCGCCGCGCACCTCGCAGCGCTCGCCCGGTGGGATGCAGGTCAACGCGATCCTCGAGCCGATCATCACGAAGGCGGCTCGCAAGCTCGGCCTCGATCAGGTGGCCGTGCGGCACATCAACGCGCCGGCCGGCAAGGCGCCGTATGGTCCGCCGGGACAGAACGGCAAACAGCGCTACGTCACGAGCGCGTTCGTGAAAGAAGCGCTCGATCGCGGCGTCGAGCTCTTCGGCTGGGACGCGCGCAAAGGCCGCAGCGGCCAGCGCCGCGGAAGCAAGGCCCGCGGCATCGGTGTCGCGGTCAGCCCGTACGTGGGCGGGTCGATCGGCTTCGACGCGATCATGACGATCCGGCCGGACGGCCGGCTGTACTTCCAGTCCGGCATCGGCAACCTCGGCACGCATTCGACGATCGACGTCCATCGCGTCGCCGCCGAGCTGCTCGGCATGCCGTGGGAGAAATGCGAGGTCATCTGGGGCGACACGAGCAAGCACGTGCCGTGGTCCTGTAGCTCCGCGGGCAGTCAGACCGTCCATGCGATGACGCGGGCGGCGCACGCCGGGGCGATGGATGCGAAGCGGAAGCTGCAGGAGCTCGCCGCGCACGACCTCGGCGGGAAGCCGGACGACTACGACGTCTCGAACGAGCGGGTGCATCGGAAAGGCAACGCGAGCGGTGGGCTGACCTTTGCGCAGGCCGCCAAGCGGGCCATCGAGCTCGGCGGCAAGTACGACGGGCACGAGCTGCCGAAGGACATCAACCCCATGACCAAGACGTCGGCCACAGCGCTGGCCGGTCTGGGGCTCATGGGCGTTGCGAAGGACAACTACCCGCGCGACGGCGACACGCATTCGTACGTCGTTGGCTTTGCCGAAGTCGAAGTGGACGTGGAGACCGGGGCGTATCAAATCCTCGACTACACGGCCGTCGCGGACTGCGGCACCGTCCTCCACCCGCACAGCCTCGCCGGGCAGATTCACGGCGGGAGCGTGCTGGGCATGGGGCACGCCATCGGTCAGCGCTGGACCTACGACCAGCACTACGGCCGCCCCCTCGCAAAACGGTTCCATCACACGAAGCCGCCCACCATTCTCGACGTGCCGGTCGCGATGAAGTGGGACGCGGTGAACATCCCCGATCCGGAGACCCCGGTCGGCGCGCGCGGCATCGGCGAGCCGCCGGTCGGCGCGGGCTACGGGGCCGTCCTGAACGCGCTGGTCGATGCGCTTGGCGACGATGCGTTCCGACGCACGCCGGTGACGCCCGACGTCATCGTGGCGGCGCTGGACGCCGGGAAATGGACGCACGAGGCCCTCACGGCGCATGTGTAAGAGACTGAAGCAGGAAGACGTGCCACACAAGATCCGGAGCGTAAGCGACGACAGGCGGCGGGGCCAACGGGGATCCAAGGGGTCCGGGGACCAAACAATGAACCGCCGCGGAGCCCAGTCGTTTTTCCGGTGTGGGCGGAGCGGCCGCCCCGCCGCAAACTAAAAGAGGATCAGCTATGGCCGTGATTCGCGATGTGATGCCGGCGTTCGAGCTGTTCCAGCCGGCGAACGTGGAAGAGGCGCTGTCGCTCCTCAATCGGTACAAGAGTGACGCGTGGGTGATGGCGGGCGGCCTCGATAGCTTCGACTGGCTGAAGGACCGCATCAAGCGCCCGAAGGTCGTGGTCGATCTCGTCGGCGTCAAGGAGCTCGAGGGGGTTCGGGCCTCCGGCGACGGCCTCGAGATCGGCGCGATGACGACGCTGACCGACCTCGTGCGGCACCCGCTCGTGCGGGAGAAGTTCGGGATGCTGCTCGAGGCGGCCGAAGCCGCGGCCTCGCCCCAGATTCGCAATCAGGGGACGATCGGCGGCAATGTCTCCCAGGACACGCGGTGCTGGTACTACCGCGACGGCTGGGAGTGCTATCGGGCCGGCGGCAACATCTGCTACGCGGACACGCCGACGGCGATGAACCGCGAGCACGCAATCTTCGACGCCGACCGCTGCGTGGCCGTCAACCCGTCGGACACGGCGCCCGCGCTCATCGCCCTCGACGCGAAGATGGTGATTCGGAGCACGAGCGGCGAGCAGATCGTCGACGCGGAGCACTACTTCATCGGACCCGGGATCGATATCACCCGCATGACCGTTCTCAAGCCCGGCGACCTGCTGGTGGCGATCCGGATCCCCGGGACGTGGGCTGGGTCGCAGTTCTACTTCGAGAAGGTCCGTGACCGGAAGGTCTGGGACTTCCCGCTCGTGAACGTCGCGTCGGTGATGAAGACCTCGGGCGGCACGATTCAGGACCTGCGGCTGGCGCTCAACGGCGTGGCGGCCCATCCGGTGCGCCTGCGGGCGGTGGAGGCGGCCGTGCGCGGCAAGCCGCGCAACGAGCAGACCGCCGAGATGGCCGGCCTAATGGCCATCGAAGGCGCGAAGCCGCTGCGGCACAACGGCTACAAGCTGCCGCTCGTCAGGAACCTGGTGAAGCGGGCGATCCGCGGCGTGGAGGGCTCATGGACTTCCTAAAGTGGGGACGCAGTCCGTGGGGTGAGGACATCCTCATCCGGATCTCGTGGGACCTGCTGTACCTGTCGGCGATCGGCGGCGTGCTGTTTCTGATCGGGCACGCGCTCTACGTGCGCTTCTGGCCGCAACCGGTGCCCGAGAAGGGCGACGCGGCTACGACGGCGGCACTCGCGGCCCGGATTCCCGAGCGGGTGGCGCGCCACTCGGTCGCGGCGCGCGCCTTCCACTGGGTGATGGCGGCCGCGATGTTCGTGCTGCTCTTCAGCGCGTTTCTGCCGATCGTCGGCGTGAAGTTCGCGTGGGTGACGATTCACTGGATTGCCGGCGTCATCCTGACGCTTTCGATCATCTATCACACGGTCCACGCGACCTTCTGGCTCGACTTCTGGTCCATCTGGCCGGAGAAGGGCGATATCGAAGACTCGCGTCGCCGGATGCTCCGCGGCGTCGGACAATCGGCCCCGGCACCCCGCAAGCACGGGAAGTACCCGCTCGAGAACAAGCTGTACCACCTGATCATCCTGATCACGGGGCTGGCCGTCATCGGCACCGGCGTCTTCATGATGAAACGGGTGCAGACGCCGTTCTTCACGCGCAACCCGTACTTGTTCACCGATCAGGCCTGGGGCGTGATGTATGTGGCGCACGGCCTGGCCGGTGTCGGTCTGGTCGCGCTCGTGATGGCCCACGTCTACTTCGCAATCCGGCCGGAGAAGCTGTGGATCACCTACTCGATGATCTTCGGCTGGATCGATCGGGGGCACTACCTCGAACACCACGATCCGCAGCGGTGGAACGTGGCGCGCCCGGTGCCGCCGCCGCCCCCCGACGAGGACGCCGCCAAGGGGAGGCGAATCGCTGTCTGACACGTTGAGAGGCGAGCTTGACTCTCGTTGCCAGACCATCGAGGCAGGCTACGAGTTCATGCTCGCCTACGCCGCCCAGGGCCTTCCCACCGACCAGGGCAGTTCAACCGGCTTGCAGCTCCGCGACTTTCTCTGGCGGAGCCGCGCCGCGCTGACCGGCCTGAGCGAGGTCGTGACGGCCGTCGTCGAGCGGGACGCGCTCAAGCCGGCCGAACACTATTACGCCTTCGCGCGCGTCCTGGACGCCGACGCCCGCGCCGCGCTCGCCTCGATCGACCTCGTCCTCGCGCAGCCGGGTATCAGCTCGCAGCTCGTCGACAACCTGAACGCGTCGATTCACGTGCGCGCGCTCCTCACGGACCTGTTCCTCATCGACGAGATCCTGAAGTCACAGGCGCCCTCGCCGTCTCAATCTTGAATGCGCGGAACGTGTCGCTGGCCGGCGCGCTCGTGGTTCTGATTGCGCTGGTTGCCTCCGCCATCCATCCCTTGGCGCTGGCGCTCGTTGGCGCCACCGTGGCGCTACTGGCGCTGTCGCAGGCGCAGGATCGCCAGATGTCGGCGCTCGATGGTTTCCATGATGACGTCGCGGGCCTGCCCGACCCGAACCCTTGATCCCGCCGGCGTCCGCGGGTAGCGTGTAGCGGGCGTTCAACGTTTTTCGGTCTTTCTTTCAGGAGAAGCCGCTATGTTCCGCGCGTCGAGTCGTTTTGTCGTGTGCGTCGGCGCCGCCCTGCTGACGTCGCTTGCCCTGAGGAGCCTCGATGCCGGCGCCGCGCGCGGCGCGCGGATCAGCCAGGCCGCGCCGGCCAGTGCGGTCGGCCTCGATCCCGAAATGCTCAAAGGCTTCCAGTGGCGCAGCATCGGCCCGGCCCGCGGCGGTCGATCGATCGCGGTGTCGGGGGTCAAGGGACGACCGAGGGAAGCGTACTTCGGCGCGGTCGGCGGAGGCCTGTGGAAGACGACGGACGCGGGGGAGACCTGGGCACCGGTGACCGACGGTCAGATCAAGAGCTCGTCGGTGGGCGCGGTCGCCGTCTCGGAGTCGAACCCCGACGTCGTCTTCATCGGCACGGGTGAATCGTGCATCCGCGGCAACATCATGCCGGGCGATGGCGTGTACAAATCAGCGGACGCCGGCAAGACCTGGACACATGTCGGCTTCGCGGACGCCCAGAACATCTCGAAGATCCGGATCCATCCGACGAACCCCAACGTTGTATTCGTCGCCGCGTTCGGGCGATACGGCGCGCCGAACGACGAGCGGGGGCTCTACAAGAGCACCGACGGCGGGAAGACCTGGAAGCGGACCCTGTTCCGCGACAACAAGACGGCCGCCATCGACGTCGCGATCGATCGAAAGAACCCGAGCGTGATGTTCGCCGCGTTATGGGAGGCGTACCGCATCGAATACCAGATGTCGAGCGGCGGCCCGGGCAGCGGGCTGTTCAAATCGACGGATGAGGGCGAGACCTGGACCGAGATCACGCGAAGCACCGGGCTGCCGCAGGGACCGGTTGGCAAGATCAGCGTCTCGATCTCCGGCGCGGATCCGAATCGCGTGTTCGCGCTCATCGAGAACGAGAATGGCGGGCTGTTCAGCTCCGACAATGCCGGCGCGACCTGGACGCTGGTGAACGGCGAGCGGAGCATTCGTCAGCGCGCCTTCTACTACACGCACGTGTTCGCCGATCCCAACAACAAGGACACTGTGTACGCCCTCAACACGAGCGCGTTCAGGTCGACCGATGGCGGGAAGACGCTGGCGCAGGTCGGGAACGGAACCCACGGCGATCACCACGACATGTGGATCGACCCGGACGACTCGCAGCATCTCGTCCTGGGGAACGACGGTGGCGGTGCCGTCTCGACCAACGGGGCGCGGACCTGGTCCGATGAGGATTATCCGACGGGCCAGTTCTATCACGTGATCACGACTAGGCACGTGCCGTATCACGTCTGCGGCGCGCAGCAGGACAACTCGACGATGTGCGTCTCGAGCGACACGAACCTTGGCGGGCGCGGCGGCGGTGGTGGCGGGGGTGGGCGAGGCGGCGCTGTGCCGCCGTATGCGGCTGGAGGCGGGGAGCCCGGGTATATCGCGCCCGATCCGAGGAATCCCGACGTGTTCTATTCCGGGGCGAACAACGGAACATTTCTGACGCGGCTCGATCGGCGCACGGGGGAGCTGCGGGAGGTTGGCGCGTATCCGCGCTTCTTCTCCGGTGAGCCCGCGAGCGCGCTGGTCGAGCGCTGGCAGTGGACCTACCCGATCATCTTTTCACCGGTCGATTCGACCGTCCTCTACACCTCGTCGCAGCACGTGTGGAAGACAACCAACGGTGGGCAGAGCTGGGAGAAGATCAGCCCGGATCTCACCCGCCACGATCCGAAGACGCTCGGCGAGTCGGGCGGGCCGATCACGCACGACATGAACAGCCCTGAGGTCTACGCGACTGTCTTCGCGCTCGGGCCCGGGAAGACCGACGTCAACGTTCTCTGGGCGGGATCGGACGACGGCGTGGTGCAGGTGACGCGGGATGGCGGGAAGACCTGGACCAACGTGACGCCGACGGAGATGCCGGACCTGGGGCGCGTGAGCCAGATCGACGCGTCGGCGTTCGATCCGGGCGCGGCCTACGTTGCCGTCAAGAAGCCGCTGCTCAATGATTTTGCGCCCTACATCTTCCGCACCCATGACTTCGGGAAGACGTGGACAAAGGTCGTCACGGGAATCCCGGCAAGCGACTACGTGCACGTCGTGCGCGAGGATCGCGTGCGGCGCGGCCTCCTGTACGCAGGCACCCAGCACGGCTTCTACATCTCGTACAACGATGGCGATCGCTGGGAGTCGATGTCGCTGAACCTGCCCGACACGCAGGTCTCCGATATCTGGGTCGAGGCAAACGACATCACGATCGCGACGCACGGCCGCGGCTTTTACATCCTCGATAGCGTTGGGCCGCTGCGCCAGTACGGGCCGGCGGTGACCGCCGCGTCCGATTTCTATCTGTTCACGCCGGGCGACGCGATTCGCTCGGCCGGGGGCGCGACCATTACGTATCTGCTGAAGAAGCCGGCGGAGAAGCTGTCGCTGGAAATCCTCGACGCCAAAGGCCAGGTCGTCCGATCGATTCAAGGCGCGGCTCCTGCCGGCGAGCGCGGTCGCGGTGGTCGCGGCGGTGGGGCGGGCCGTGGTGACGCTCCCGCAGCCGGCCGCGCCGAATCCGCACGGGGACAGGCCGGTGCGGCGGAGGCGGGACCAGCGGGCGGTGAAGAGGGCGGTCGTGGCGGCCGTGGGGGTCCCCCGACCACGTCGATGGCGGCGGGCCTGAACCGGTTCACGTGGGACGTCCAGTACGAAGGGGCGACGACCTTCCCCGGCATGATTCTCTGGGGCGCGACCACGAACGGTCCGACGGCGCTGCCCGGCACCTACCAGGTCCGGCTGACCGTGGACGGCCGTGCCCAGACGCAGCCGCTGATCGTGAAAAGGCATCCGTTTCGCGCCGCCAGCGACGCCGATCTGAAGGAGCAGTTCGATCTGGCGCTGCAGATTCGCGACAAGGTCAGCGAGGCGAACACTGCCGTCATCCAGATTCGGCGGGTGAGGCAGCAGGCGAACGATCGCCTCGCGAAATCGTCGGACGCGCGCCTCAAAGAGGCCACCGGCTGGCTGACGAAGAACCTGAGCGCGGTCGAAGAAGAGATCTACCAGGTGCGGAACCGGAGCAACCAGGATCCGCTCAACTTCCCGATCAAGATCAACAACCGAGTCGCTTCACTCCTACGAGTCGTGTTGACCGGAGAGGGAAAGCCGACGGCCAACGCGTATCCGATCTTCAAGGATGTGACGGCGGAGCTGAAGGTCCAGACCGATCGGCTGCAGCAGGTGCTCGGCAAGGATCTGGCGGCGCTCAATGTGGAGCTGAAACGTCTCGGCCTCGAGCCGGTCAGCGGGAAGTAGATCGCGGACCCGTCGCACCGCGCCGGCTACGCCTTTTCTCGGACCGTCCCGCCGACGACCAGCGCCGCGGAGATAATCAGCAGGTTCTTGATGATGTATTGTCCTTCGATCGTCGGCGCGTACGGCACGCGGCCCGCTTGGAACGTCACGTGGGGCAGAACGACCAGCGGCAAGAATGTTCCGATCATCTGCACCGCCAGCAGCGCTATCGCGAGTCGGAGCGTCCTGTGAAACAAGAACGTGATGCCGATAGCGATCTCCCACCAGCCGATTATCGCGACCCATCTGCTTGGCGACAGGAACGGCAACCACGCGACGGTTGACTCCACCAACGCCGCCGCGGGTGAGAGGCCCAGCGGCTTGAGGGCACCAAACCATACGAAGATGACAGCGAGCGAACACCGCAGCGCGGTGGTGCCCGACTGCTGCATGAATGCCGCAATGCTACGATCGATCCGGTCGAGGTTCCAGGTCACGGCTCGTCACGGCTGCGTCTACACACCCAATTGATCGGCCAGGTCGTTGAAGTCCTTCGCCGACGCGTCGACTGGCGAATCGGCTGTCAGGGCAGGCCTTCCGCCCGGCCCAAATTCGAGCGGCCGGACGACGAACGCTGTCTTCAGACCAACACCTTTAGCGGCGCGGAGATCACCGAGGTGCGCTGCGACCATCATGACTTCGGGTGGCTTGACGTCGAGATAGTCTGCGGCGGACTGGTACACTTCAGGGTCAGGCTTGTAGTGGCGGACAAGTTCTGCTCCCAGGATGCAGTCCCACGGCAACCCTGCATGTCTTGCCAAGTCGGTCATCAACGAGATGTTGCCATTCGAAAGCGGCGCGAGGATGAATCTCTTCTTCAGCCGCTTCAGACCGGCCAGCGTATCCGGCCACGGCCGTAGCCGATGCCAAGCGCGATTGAGCGCGTCCGTCTCGGCCTCGGTCAACCCGACGATGCCGAAGTCGATCAGAATCTTGTCGAGGATCATCCGATGGAGCCGATCGAGCTTCATCCAGGGCAGTTCGCCGGCTCGGACGCGGTTCATGCTCGGACCGTACTGTGCCCGCCAAGCGTCGGCGAATGTGGCTCCATCCACCTTCAAGCCTTTCCGGTTCGCCAGGTCCTCTACTTCACGGGTGACGGGTGTACGCCAATCGACGACAGTGCCAAATACGTCGAATACCAGCGCCTTCACCGAGGTGAGTTCGGGATTCACTCGCGCGCGGCTCTGTCCACCTGGCAACGCGAACGAGAGACCGGCACTGGCCATCTCTGGGCCGGCGATTCCGACGGCGCCCACCTGCAGGAACTGGCGGCGCGAGACAGCTGCGTACCGGCGGATCATGGGTCCTCCCGTTCTCGACACTCTTCAAAATACGACGTGAATCGGGCAGCCATATTAACGGCGAGGTTTCAGCCGCGGCGGCTCATTGTCGCGCCAGCCGTCGTCGGCTGCAAACGCCGGTTAGACCGCAGCTCGTATTTCAGAGCCGCGGAGCTACCGCCGCTGCGGCCTCCGCAGAGGTGACAACAGGGATGGCCTCGAAGTCAGTGATGTCGTCCCAGTTTGCCATCCACTGATCGAGCAGGCGCCGGTCTTCACATTCCATTATCTGGAAGCAGCGGCGTAAATCCTCGGTGACCCAACTTCCCCGATACTCGATCCCTTTAGGCATCAAGCGCCCTCGATCGCGGAAACGCCGGTACACCGGAATGGGATCCCCGCCCCGAAAGTTTTCGATGACCATGTACAGCATGCGAGTTCCGTTTGGTTACTGCAGCCCAGTCTGAGAATCAGAGGGCCTCAAGCCTTTCCTTCGAGCGCGGAACGGCTTCAGCGCTGAATACATCCGGATGGCGAAGAACTACGGCTTCGAACGCCATATCTTGCATGCCCATCTGCACAAGAGCGGTGTAGCCGGTGGATTCCGCAGTTCGTGTGACCACGTGCTCAACCACCGGGATGATGCCGCGGCGTTCGATCATTTGCCAGGTGCGCGAGGCTCGAGTCTTACGGCCATGCCTCGTGGACAACACCCGTTCATATGCATAGACCGCTTGCAGAGCCTCGCGCTCCGCGACGGTGCTTGCGCCGTGCGCAGCCGCTCGGAGTTCAACTGCCCTTCGCCGAGCAGCAAGGGCCAACTCCGGCTTGCCTCGCTCTTCGACGTTGATAGCGAACTGTTCGCAGGCTTCGGGTGTTGCCAGCCTAGCAACTCGTTCGTCCATCCCTCTCTCTTGAATTCAAGCAGCAACGTCGTGGTGCTCACCCGCGGCGCCGCGCCTACGACCGCCTCGAGTCGGCACGTTGCGCGGGCGGCGCCGACGGGTGCAGCGCCCTGTTGGGCGGCCCGTCTCAGAAGAAGCCGCAGGCGAGCTATCGGCCAAGAACGACATCGATGCCCGCGAGCAGTAGCTCGACCTTCGCTCGGGACAGCTTGCCGACCCGATCCGTCAGCAGCACCTTGTCGAGTGCGACGATCTGTGATGCCTTGGCGACCGAATCCTTCGGAAGGTTCGTGCTCCGTGCGGACAACCGCACATGACCCGGAGCGTCCGCCCACGTCAGATTGCTTGTCAACGGCACACACACGACTGTCGCGATCCGACTTCGATTCAAGGGATCGCCCTGAACGATCACGACCGGCCTGCGAAATCCCGGTCCCGACCCAGTCGGCGCCGGCAGACTCGCCCACCACACCTCGCCTTGCGAGATTACCACTCGGTCCGCTCCAGCGCGCGCCGAGCAGCGGCGGAGACAAAGGTGTCGGGATCGTCTTTCACCGCGGCGCACACACGATCCATCGCTTCGGTGACTTCGTCAGGAGTGTGGCGCGCCACATATTCCCGAAGGGCGGTACTGAAAACCTCGCTTCGAGACCGTCGCGCTCGCCGGGCCAGTCGTTCGACTTTTTCAAAAACCTCGTCGGGAATTGAGACAGCAGTCTTCATACCAGAAGTATAACCCGGATCGTCTCATGCAACCGGCATCCTGTCTGAACCGGTTCGTGATTGGTCGCGATATCTCTGGCGAGAATCTGCCTCGTCCTGCGAGTGCCGATCCGCCCAACGGTTCGCGCTCAGCCGCGAGCGGCGCCACCACGCCGTCTGATCACCCGAGCGCGTCCGCGCCGCTCGCCGGCTGCAGCGGCTTGTTGAGCCGCCCGGTGAAAGCCAGAATCCACCCGGCTGCAGCCGGCAGGTTATCAGCTACGGAGTCGCATCGTTCCTCGACGTCCAGTACCACCTGCCACCCCGTACGAACGGCGACAGCCGCGCAGCCCAGAATGCGAGCTGCCGTCGGATGGACATCGTGAAGCCCGGCGTCCGAAATCGAGCGCGTTATTGGTCTCGATCAACGCGGCACACGGTAGATGATCTTCCCGTCCCGTAGGGCGTACTGAACGGTCGCGAACGCCCGGATGTCCTTGGAAGGGTCGTTTCTCAGAACCGTGAGATCAGCGGCGAGGCCCGGGGTGATCCGTCCGAGTTGTTTAGATGCGCCGAATCGTTCAGCGGGAGCGGTTGTCAGCGAAGCGAGAATCTGCCGGAAGCTCATGCCGACCTCGGCCATGAGGACATATTCCTCGGTCGGATCATACTCACTCATGTAGCCGACATCGGTTCCGAATAGAACCCCGCCTCCCGAGCCCAGCCAAGCTCGCAACTGGCCGATAGCGGTCTCCACAAAGCCGTCCGCAAGTGAAATCCGTTCATGACGGAACTCGTACTTCCACAATTTCAGAGTTGGTATGAGGGCGACTCCAGCTTGCTTCATTGTTGCCAGCACGCTCTCGTCCCAAGGGCCCGACTGTGGCGTCGTGTGCGCCAATACATCTACTCCAGCTCGCACCGACGCCAGCAAACCCGCTCCGCTGCTCGGGTGGGCGAAGACAGGTTTTCCTCTGCGGTGGGCTTCTTTGACCCCGGCCTCAATCGCACTCTCGGGCAGAACGACACCGCTCCGACCAGGAGTCGCTGCATAAAACTTAAGTCCGTCGGTACCCGCGTCCAGGAGCTTCTGTGAAGCGGCACGCGCTTCCGCCGCATCCCCCACCCGGGCCGTCTGGAATCCGGCGAGTCCCATAAACCCGAGGGACCCCCAGGCCGCCGCCGTTGTCATGACGCCCTTTCCAAACAGAGCTTCTCCGGTGGAGCGAATCCTTGGGCCCGGTACCTCACCAGACTCGATGCGGTCGCGAAGACGCAACGTGTTCTGCCAGATCGACCACGTATCGAACACGCTCGTAAACCCATACTGCGTCAGCATGCCTTGAAGCTGCCGAGTGAGCTCCGACGCCGGCAGAGTTGCCGCATCAGCCCATTTTCTCTGGAGGAAGTGGACGTGGCTGTTCCAAAACCCTGCTGTGATCGTCAATCCTGAACAGTCGATGGCTTGGATGCCTCGGGGGATCCGTACAGACGCCCTGGTGCCCACCGCAGCAATCTTGCCGTCCTGGATGAGGACGACACCG
>JACOUA010000304.1 GCA_016178075.1 Acidobacteriota bacterium | reverse complement strand
CGGTGATTGGCGCCGGTTCGGGAATCGGCGAGGCCGTCGCGGTTGGTCTGGCCGATCGTGGCGCCCGCGTGGCGTGTTTCGATCTGAACGGGCCGGCGGTCGAGCGGGTCGCGGAGCGGTGCGGCGGAGCGGCCGGCACGCTCGACGTCCGCAGCGCCACGGCGGTCGATGCGGCGATCGACACCCTCGCCACGCGCGAGGGCCAGCTCGACATCGTCATTTGCACGCCGGGTGTCAACGTGCGGAAGCCGCTTCTGAGCTACAGCGAGGACGAGTTCGATCGTGTCGTGAGCGTGAACCTCAAGGGCAGCTTCCATGTCCTGCGCGGCGCCGGGCGCGTGATGACGAAACAGGGCCGTGGGAGCATCGTGCTCTTCTCGTCGATCCGCTCGCACGTCGTCGAGCCGGGCCAGTCGGTGTATGCCGCGACGAAGGCCGGCATCGTGCAGCTGGTCCGGACGGCCGCCGCCGAATTCGGCCCGCGCGGTGTCCGGGTCAATGCGGTCGCGCCCGGCGTCGTCGAAACGCCCCTGACGGCGCCGATCAAGGCCGCGTCGGACTGGTACCACGCCTATGCGAGCAAGACGGTGCTTGGACGCTGGGCGCAGGTCGAGGAGATGGTCGGCCCGACGTTGTTCCTCGCGTCGGACGCCGCCAGCTACGTCACGGGCTCGGTGCTGTTCGTGGATGGGGGCTGGACGGCGGCGGACGGCCGCTTCCAGCCGCCTGGGATGTAAACATGAAGTTCTCAGTGTCAGTTATCGGTTCTCAGTTTTCAGTTCGGCTGGAGACCGTGTGAAACTGGAACGCTCAGACTGAGAACTGAGAACTGATAACTGACAACTCTTATGAGACGACATCGTATCGCCGTCGTCCCTGGTGACGGAGTCGGCCGCGAGGTGATTCCGGCGGGCTTGAATGTCCTCGAAGAGGCCGCCAAGGTCTGCGGCTTCGCGATCGACGCAACCGAGTTCCCGTGGAGCTGCGACTACTACACGCAGACCGGTCGGATGATGGACGCCGATGGGTTCGATCGCCTGAAGGCATTCGACGCGATCTATCTCGGCGCCATCGGCGCGCCCGGCGTGCCGGATCACATCTCCGTCTGGCAGCTCATCCTGCCGATCCGCCAGCGCTTCCAGCAGTACGTCAACTACCGGCCGATGCGCCTTCTGACCGGCGTGCCGTGTCCGCTGAAGGGTCGGTCCGCTGCGGATATCGACATGATCTGCGTGCGAGAGAACTCGGAAGGCGAATACGTCGGCGTTGGCGGCCGCGTCCACCCGGGCACCGACCACGAGCTGGCGGAGCAGACAGGCATCTTCACGCGACAGGGGATCGCCCGCATCGCTCGCTACGCGTTCCGGACGGCCGCCAGGCGGCCGCGCAAGCTGCTGGCGAGCGCCACGAAATCGAACGCGATGCAGCATTCGATGGTGCTGTGGGACGAGGTGGTGGCCGAGGTGGCCAAGGAGTTCCCGGAAGTCCGACTCGTGAAGTACCACGTCGATGCGCTGGCGGCCCGCATGATCACGGACCCGGCGAGCCTCGACGTCATCGTGGCGTCGAATCTGTTCGGCGACATCCTCACCGATCTCGGCGCCGCGATTTCCGGCAGCCTGGGTCTGGCGCCGAGCGGGAACATCAACCCTGAGCGACAGTATCCGTCGATGTTCGAGCCGATTCACGGATCCGCGCCGGACATTGCCGGACGCGGAATCGCCAACCCGATTGGCGCCATCTGGGCGGGCGCGCTCATGGCGGATCACCTCAACGAGCGTGCGGCTCACGACCTCATCGTCGCCGCGCTCGAGCAGGTCGTCGCTGATGGGTCGGTCCGGACGCCGGACCTCGGCGGTACGGCCCGCACCGGCGACGTGACGCGGGCCGTCAGCATGCAACTGGCCACAGGTGTCAGGAGGTGAATGATGCGGAGTCTGTGTCGGTGGCCGTCAACATCGTCGCGCTACACCATCACATGACCGGCACCGAGCCGACGATCTTCTTCCTCCACTATTGGGGAAAGGGGCGTGCCGACGAGCTGGCGCGATCCGTCAAGGCCGCGGTCGACCTGCTCGGCAAACCAGCCACGGCGACGCGACCCTAACTCGCTTGTTTACACCACTCTCAGCCGCTCCGCCGCCCGCTGAAGCGTCTCCTCTTTCTTGGCGAAGCAGAAGCGGAGAACGGGGCCGCCCTTGTCTCGATACAGAAACGCGGACGGAGGGATCGACGCCACGCCATGATCCTTCAACAGACGCATGGCGAACACCGAATCGGGCTCGGTCGTGATCGCCGAGTAGTCGAGGAGCTGAAAGTAGGTCCCCTTGCAGGCGATCGGCTTGAACCGCGAGCCCTCGATGAGCCGCAGGAACTGGTCGCGTTTCGCCTGATAGAACACCGGCAGGTCCGACCATGTTTCTTTTCGCCGCAGGAACTCGGCGTACGCATGCTGAATCGCGGTGTTCGACGCAAAAGTGACGAACTGGTGCACCTTTTGGATCTCCACGCTCAGCGCGCGCGGCGCCGCGAGATATCCGATCTTCCACCCGGTCGTGTGATACGTCTTCCCGAAGGACCCGACGATGCAGGTCCGTTCGGCGAGCTCTGGGACGCGCGCCAGGCTTTCGTGCTCGAGGCGGTCGAAGATGACGTGCTCGTAGACTTCGTCGCTGACGACGATAATGTCCGTGCCGTCGAGGAGGGCAGCGAGCTCGCGCAGATCCTGCCGCGTCAGGACCGTGCCGGTCGGATTATGGGGCGAGTTCAGGAGCAGCACGCGCGTGCAGGGGCTCAGCGCGGCTTTCATCTCGCGCCAGTCGATCCGGTAATCCGGAAACCGCAGGCTCACGAAGATCGGCGTGCCACCGCTCAACCTAATGGCCGGCACATAAGAGTCGTAGCACGGCTCCACGACCACCACCTCGTCGCCCGCGTGGACGAAGGTCGTGATGGCATCGAAGAGCGCCTCGGTCCCGCCTGAGGTGACCGTAATCTCGGTGTCGGGATCGTAGCGCCGGCCGTACAGCCGCTCGATCTTCTCCGCGATGGCCTGGCGCAGCGGAAGGACGCCCTGCATGGGCGCGTACTGATTGTGACCCTCGCGCATGTAGCGGGCGACGGTCGCGATCAGGTCCGGGTCGCAGTCGAAGTCGGGAAACCCCTGCGACAGGTTGATCGCGCCGTGCTCGTTGGCCAGCCGGGTCATCACGGTGAAGATGGTGACGCCGACTTCGGGGAGCTTCGAGCGAATCGAAGTGCGAACGGCCTGTGTCATTCGTCTCTCAGCCACGGCACCGGAACGGACAGAACCCAATAGCGCCGGCGCAGCTCGAGCACGTGCGGAATGTAGTCGGCCTTTGGGAATTCCTTGTGCAGCAGGCGATCCCGAAGGCGGCGAAGCTCGTAGCGATAGAGCTCGTTCACGAGCGCGCGCACCCGTTCGGGGGTCGTCGATGCGGTCGGCCTGATGCCCAGGCCGGCCAGCGATTCGAGCATACGCGGGTCGAGCTTATCCCAGCCTATGGGCGCAAGGTTCATTTGAACATCTGGTGATTGGAAGTCTGGTAATTGATTTCTGATTGCTCAATCGAAAGATTGACAATCCATTGTCAATTGATCCATTCGCCAATCGACCAATCAATCACCCGACTCTCAATTACCAGACTCTCAATGCTCTAGCCTATGGCCACGGACACTTTGGCCTGCGCGGGCACGCGGGGACCCGGCAGGATAATCCCGGCCAGGTTGAGCGGATCGGCGGAGGCGACCGTGACGGCGTCCGTGCCTGCGCCTGAACGCCGGACCTCACGCAGCAGTTCCACGGCTTCCGGCAAGGCGAACTGTTCGCCGACGAACCCGGACACGAAGCGGCCGCCTCTCACCTCGCCTCGCGCCTCCAGCCGCCGGAACACGACGAGCAGATCGCGCCAGGCAGGCGCGATCACCTAGGGCCTGCCCTGAGCTTTGTCGAAGGGCCTGCCCTGAGCTTTGTCGAAGGGCCTGCCCTGAGCTTTGTCGAAGGGCCTGCCCTGAGCTTTGTCGAAGGGCCTGCCCTGAGCTTTGTCGAAGGGCCTGCCCTGAGCTTCGTCGAAGGGCCGGCGCCGCGCGGCTGGCGTCAAGAGCGTCCGCAAGTTCTCGAAGCCATCGGCGGTCACACGCCCGTCGGCGACGAGCTCCCACAAGGCATCTTCGATGCTCCTCACCGTGCAGTTGCGCTCCCGGGCCAGCTCGCTCGCAAACAGGGCCCCGCGCCTGCCAAGCATCGCCTCCACATCGACCGCCAGCGCCGAGAGTGGCCCCTCCGCTCCACGATCGTCCTCGCCGTCAGCGAGCGGCAGCAACCAGTCCCGATCGTCGCGCCTGAAGATGGCAATCGGCGCCCCCCGCGTGGGACGCACGCGCTGCCGCGTGCGTGAGCGCCGCTCTACATCAGGTTGGTCGACAAGGTCGGCATCGCCGGGCCGCCGGGGGCGCACCCGCGCCCACATCAGCTCGCCCGACAGACACAGCCGATCGAGGAAGTCCGGGCGGTATCCCGCGATTCGGCGACCGAGCACCTGCGATTCCCACGCCCCCGCGCGGACCTCGTATCCCTGGAGCTGCCGGACGATCTGCAGCGTTCCCTGCACGCCGCGGAGCTCGGTACCCGGCGCCACGTGCTGCCACCTGCAGAGGAACGCGACGAACTCGGCGGCCGTTACCGGTTCGATTTCACGTCGCAGCCGGCCGATGGTGAGCCGGTGGATTCTGGCGAGCAACCGGCGGTTACACCACTCGATCTGGGCATTTAATTGAATGGCGGGGACCCCATCCACCCCGCCACGCCCCTCGCTCGACGGGACCCCTTCGCCCCGCTCCGCTCGTCGTAACGACGCACCCGCCCGGAATCGCCCTCGCAGAATCAGTCCCTGACTCTCGAGCGCGAGGAGCGAGGCATCGATCCGATCGACCGACACTGACAGAAGATCGGCGAGCTCGCGGGCGGTTCGCGGTCCGGTCGAATCGAGCCACCCGCCCACCATCGCGGCGGTCGCCTCGTCCGCCGACCACTCACGCTCCGCCACTCCGCGAATTGGGGGATCCAGATCGAACTCCGCATAGACGGCCCCGACGAGCGACAGACGTTCCGCGGCCACCCACAGATGACGACCGGCCACCCGCAGCGTGGTGGCACGGCTGGTCATCGCGAGCGCCCCGAAGAACTCTTCCCACTCGGCGATTGGCGGCGTCACGCCGAGCGTCTGGAGGGCGTCATGCAACTCGTTCGGATCCCGTACCATCGGCCACGCCTCGGATTCGACGCGGGCAATGGCATCGGGATCGAGGTCGGCGATCGTGCCGGTCTCCTCACCAATGCCGCGCCGAGCCAGCACCGCGCGCGCCCGCCGCTCCTCCAGCGGCGCGTCATCCAGATACGCGTAGGGGTTGGCGTTCAGGATCTCGTGAGAGAACGGCGACGGCTCCACCGTGTCGATCGCGATCGTCCTGACCTGCCCATCGTCCATGCCTTTCAAGAGGGCCTTCAACCCGTCGATGTCCATCGCCTCGTGCAGGCAGTCCCGAATCGTTTCGTTGACGAGCGGGTGATCGGGGATCCTGATGTCGCCGACGAGGTTCTCGGCGCATGCCACCTGGTCAGGAAAGACCGCCGCAAGGAGATCGTCCGACCGCATCCGCTGAATCGGCGGCGGCACCTTCTTGCCGTTCGCGAACCGCAGCACGGCCAGCGCCCGGCACGCGTTCCACCTCCAGCGCGCGGTGAACATTGGCGCATCGAGCAGCGCCTGGGTCAGGACATCTTCGACGGTCTCCGGCCGCAGGAAGCGGTAGACGAGCTCCAGCGGGAAGCTGTGTTGATCGCTGAGCGAGATGACGATGCCGTTGTCGGTGGCCGCCGCCTGCAGCTCGAAGTTGAACGAGCGGCAGAAGCGCTTGCGGAGCGCCAGCCCCCAGGCGCGATTGATGCGCGCGCCGAACGGGGCGTGCAGCACGAGCTGCATGCCGCCGCCTTCGTCGAAGAACCGCTCGGCCACGACCGTCGTCTGCGACGGCAACGCGCCGAGCGCGGTCACGCCTCGAGCCACGTACTCGACCGCCTGCACCGCGCCCCTGTGGTCGAGGCCACACTCCCGGGCGAGATACGCGAGGACGTCCTCCTGGTCAACTGTGGTGTCCGCATCGCGCGAGGTCGTCGTGGCGCCGGGCTTTGGCCGGGCCTCTTCCGTCCTGGTGCCCGGCTTCTCGACCGCCGTAGCCTTGGCGAAGGCGGTAAGCCGGGCCACAATGTCCTCGCGCAGCCGACACACCTGCTCGGACAGTTCGACCGTTCGTCCAGGCGCCTCTCCGTTCCAGAATGGAATCGTCGGCGGCGCGCCGTGCGCGTTTTCCACTCTCACACGACCTGCTTCCACCCGCTTGATCCGCCACGACGTCGTCCCAAGGAGGAAGATGTCACCCGCGAGGCTCTCGATCGCGAAGTCCTCGTCGAGCGTGCCGACGATCGATTCGTCGGGCTCGGCGATGACGTAGTAGTTGGCGTTCTCGGGAATGGCGCCACCGGAGGTGATGGCGGCGAGCCGCGCCCCACGCCGGGCCCGCACGATGCCGTGTACCTGGTCGCGCAGCAGATACGCGCCGCTTCGGCCGCGGCGGCTGGCAATCCCTTCCGACAGCATCGTCACGACCGCGTCGAACTCGGCGCGGTCGAGCGCGCGATAGGAACAGGTCCCCCGAACCAGGCGATAGAGGTCCGCTTCGGCCCAGTCGTCACAGGCGGTGGCGGCGACGATGTGCTGAGCCAGGACGTCGAGGGGGGCTGACGGGATGTCCAGCTGATCGAGGATCCCGCCGCGCATCGCGCGCACGAGCGCGGCGCACTCGATGAGCTCGTCGCGCGTCGTAGCGAACACGCGGCCCTTCGGGACCGCGGCCGGCTCGACCTGATGCCCCGATCGACCGATGCGCTGGAGCGTCACCCCGATCGATCGCGGCGATCCGATCTGGCAGACGAGATCGACCGACCCGATGTCGATGCCGAGCTCCAACGACGCTGTCGCCACGACCGCGCGAAGCTCACCTCGCTTCAGCCGCTCCTCAGCGGCCTGCCGCAGCGGCCTCGACAGGCTCCCGTGATGCGCCAGCACGGTATCCGCTCCGACGCGGGTGCCAAGATGGTGCGCCACGCGCTCGGCGAGTCTCCGCGTGTTGACGAACACGAGCGTCGTCCGATGCGACCGTATGAGCTCGGCCAGCCGATCGTAGATCTCGTTCCACATCTCGGCCGACGCCACGGCACTCAGCTCGTCGCCCGGCACCTCGACGGCGAGCTCCATCGCTCGTCGATGCCCGGAATCGATGATGTCGACCGGCGCGGGCGCTCCGTCCCGGTCCCAAGGCGCGAGAAACTGCGCCACGAGCTCGATCGGCTGGACCGTCGCCGACAATCCAACCCGCTGGGGGCGCCCTCGGCCGCCGTACGTGACCAGCTCATCGAGACGAGCCAGCGAGAGCGCGAGGTGCGCGCCGCGCTTGTCGTCGACAACCGCGTGAATCTCGTCGACGATGACGGTCCGGACAGTTCTGAGTGTCTCGCGGCTTCGGGCCGCGGTCAGGAGGATGAAGAGGGACTCCGGCGTGGTGACCAGCACGTGCGGCGGCGTGCGCCGCATCTTCTCCCGCTCCTGCGGTGTCGTGTCACCGGTCCTGACCATCGCCCGGATTGGCGAAAGTGGCTGGCCCCGCTCGCTGGCCAGCGCGGCGATCTCGGACAAGGGGATCTCAAGGTTTCGCCTGACGTCGGTGCTGAGCGCCTTGAGCGGCGAAATGTAGAGCACGTCGACGGCGTCGTCGATCGGAGCGTCGGACGCCGCACGGACGAGCCGATCGAGGCAGCCGAGAAACGCCGCGAGCGTCTTGCCGGATCCGGTTGGCGCGGAGATCAGAACATCGCGCCCCGATTCGATTGCCGACCAGGCGCGAAGCTGGACGTCGGTCGCGCACGGAAACCGCGCTGCGAACCAGCCGGCAACGAGCGGATGGAAACCCATCGACCGTACACTACAGCACCTTCGTCGTCGATGCCACGATGGTCAGACCAGCGCTCCACGTGCCGGTCGCGGTCGAGAAGGTGCCCGCTCCGGTGTTCGGCATCTTCGAGTACGCGCCTGTCGTCGGGTTATAGAACAGCACGTCAGACGATCGATCAGAGTTGAAGTCGGTCACGAAGACCTGGCCGCCCGTGGAACAGGCGCCCGACAGATACGAAAACCCGACCACGCCATTGCCGAGACACTGATATCAGGTTCCGAGCGTCGGGGAGTACAGGAGAACATCCCCGACGAGCTGCCGAAAGGAGCGAGGAATGCGCAGATGGTAGCAAAACCGCGGGATTCGGGATTCGGGATTCGGGATTCGTCGGCCATAATGGACCCACGTCAACCGATCGGCTCAATTCAGCAGCGAGGTCTTCATGCGCTCGACGTTCTTCAGGTCTCGTTTCGCCAAGCTCGCGCTCCTCTGGCTCGTTTCGACTCTGTCCTCCGGCTGCCTCGCCGCCACCACGCTCATCACGGTGAAATCAGACGCCAGCGGCACGATCGAGCAGACGCTCGTAATGTCCCCCACGGCTGTAGCCCAACTGCAGCAGATGATGGCCATGGGGCAAGCCGCGGGCGGTGGATCGAAGCCGACGGAGCTCTTCTCCGAGCAGGAGGCCCGAAACGCAGCGACAAGGATCGGCGACGGCGTGACCTACGTTTCCAGTCAGCGCCTGAAGACGGCGGACGGCGAGGGGCTCAAGGCGCTGTACGCCTTTACCGATGTTCGCAAGCTCCGCCTGAGCGAGAGGCCCACGCCTCCGGGCAGCGCTGCGATGCCGGGTGTCACACCGCCGGGGCGAGGCGGTTCCGACGATCTGACATTCCGTTTCAGCGGCCCGCCCGCCGGGAACCCGACCGTTACCGTCGTGTTTCCGTCGCCGCCCGCCGGCGGCCGGCAGAGCGCCCCGGACACGGGACGCGGCGGTCAGATGCCGCCCGAGGCGATGGCGATGGCGCGGCAGATGTTCAAAGGGCTGCGGATCGACATCGCAATGCAGGTCGATGGACGCATCGTCCGCACCAACAGCCCGTACGTGGATGGATCGAAGGTTACGCTGCTGGCGATCGATTTCGAGCAGTTCCTCGACGATCCCGCGCTCCTCGGCGATCTTCAGAAGCTGCAGTCGATCGAGGCCGTCAGGTCGCGCCTGGGCGGCGTGAAGGGCGTCAAGATCAATCCCGACAACGAGGTCAGCGTCGAATTCACAAGGTAGCTTTGGGCTTCGGGCTCCAGGCCTTGCTCGGCTGGGCCGCGATGGCCCAACGACGATCCAGGTCAAAAGCCTAAAGCCCAGAGCCCAGCGCCTATGTTCTTCGCGCTCCGAGACGAGCTGAAACCGATGCTCGCCCTGGCCGGCCCCATGATCCTCGCCGAAGTGGGCTGGATGATGATGGGCATCGTCGACACGACCGACTCCAACTCAACGTACCGACATCAACTCGAGGGACTTCGGGTCTGGCTCGCGACCGCCCCGATCTCGCGCTCGAGCCGCGCGACAAGGACGTCGAGCTGACCGACGACGGCGTCGACCGGTTCGGGGCGACCCAAATCCACGCCTGCCCGCTTCAGCAGCTCCATGGGGTAGTCGCTGCCGCCGGCCTGAAGCAGCGCGAGATAGCGCTCAGTCGCGGCGATCCGATCGGCGCGCCCGCCCTCCGTCATCTGTTTCACGAGCTGGGCAGTCGACGCGAAGCACGTCGCGTATTGATAGACGTAGTACGGCGAGTTGAAGAAGTGAGGTATACGCGCCCACGTGATCCGCGCCAGGTCGTCGTACTCGATCGAGTCGCCGTGGTATTCGTGGAGCAGCGACCAGTAGATTTCGTTCAAGACGTCGGCGGTGACCGGCCTCCCCTGCTCGACGAGGCGATGCGCCTGCAGCTCGAAGTGGGCGAACATGACCTGCGTGTAGAACGTGCCGACGATGCCGTCGATGGCATGCTGCAAGAGGACGATGCGCTCGAGGGGATTGTCGGTGCGGGAGAGCATGTGGTCGAGGAAGAGCGCCTCGCTGAGCGTCGACGGAACCTCGGCGACGAAGATCGTGTAATCGGAATAGACGAACGGCTGATGCTCGTGCGAGAGCATCGTGTGCATCGAATGCCCCAGCTCGTGCGCCAGCGTGAAGACCGCGTCCAACGTGTTGTTGTAGTTGAGCAGCATGTAGGGATGCACGCCATAGACCGGCGCGGAGTACGCGCCGCTGCGCTTCCCGGCGTTCTCGTACACGTCGATCCAGCGGCTCGTCACCGCCCGGCGGACGCGGCCCTGGTAGTCCGGTCCGAGCGGTGCGGCCGACTCCACGATCCACTCGAGCACCTCGTCGTACGGGTATTTCTCGTCGAGCTCGACGAGTGGGATGACGCCATCATAGACATGGTAGGTGTCGAGGCCGAGCAGGCGCTTCCGCACCCTCTCGTACCGGCGAAGCGGCTCGACGCCGGCCTTCGTCCGGTCGATCAGCGTTTCAACGACCGGCACCGGGATGTTGTTGGCGTGCAGCGCCGCCTCGAGCGTCGTCTTGTAGCCGCGCGCCTGCGCGAGGAACCAGTCGCGCTGCAGGACGCTGTTGTACAGCGAGGCGTACGTGTTGAGCGACGCGCCAAACACTTCGTGGAACCGGCGAAATGCCTCGGCGCGGTCGGGCTGATGGCGCTTGCGCGCCAGGACCGCGTGGTATTGCCCGTAGGTCAGCGTCACCGCCTCGCCGTCCGAGAGGGTGATCGCCGGAAACCTCACGTCGGCCGTCGACAGGGCCGCATAGGAGTCGTACGGCGTGCTCTCGAACCGGCTCGCCAGCGACAGCAGGTGCTCGCCTCTCTCGTCCAGCACATGCTCCTGCTGGCGATACAGGTCTTCGATCGCGAACCTGTAGAGCTCCAGATCCGGATCCGCCGCCATCCACTCGCGCGTCCGCTCGAGCGGAATCTTCAGCAGCTCTGGCTTGAACCACGAGGTAGCCTGCTGCCATTTCGCCATCAGGATCTGGACCTCCTGACGGCGGGCGTCGAGCACATTGTCGCGCTGGTCCTCGTCGTGCCGCAGCGCGGCGAAGTACCACACCTTGTACGCGAGCTGACCCATCTCGTCGGTGGCCCGGAACGCCGTGAGGACCGCGTCGGGTCCCTTCGCGAGGGTTCCCTGAAGCCTCGCGAACGCCTCCACGCGCGCAGCAAGATCGTCGTACGCCGCTTTCCACTGGTCCCAACCCGGAAAGATGCTCGTCAGATTCCAGCGATAGCGTTCGGGGATCTCGTCACGGGACACGAACTGAACTTTGTCAGTGGCGACGGACATGTGAGTGATGATATCGGATCAGGGATCGGGGGTCAGGGATCAGGGACCGGTAGACGGACGCGGCAACCAAGATCCGGAGCGTAAGCGACGGCAAGCGCATGGGGCGGGCCGCCCCATGCGGATCAAAAGGTGCTTATGCTGGCGCCTTGACGACGGTGCGGCGGCTGCGGTGGCGGCTCACGAGATCGCGGCTGAGCCGCTTGCTGAGGTACACCTTCGATTCATGGTTGTCGCTGTGGTTCCGCTCGTACTTGATCACCTCGAACTGCAGGTGATCGAGCGTCGCGCGCATCTCGAAGAACCTGTTCTTCGTCTTGACGACCACCTCGTCGAAGCCCTGCGACAGGGCCCAGGCTTCCTGCTCCTCGGTGAGCGCGCGGAAATGGCCCTGCCCGCGCCAGTCGCGTCGCGTGCCGCCGATCCAGCTGTAGAGAATTCGCCGGCCCTCGAACCGCACGGCGCCGTGCAGACGTGCGACCAGATCGGCCAGCTTCGGCTCCGTCTCGTGCGCGTGCAGCTCGTGACCGACCTTGTAGGACACCGGAACGACGACGGACGGATCGTCGGGAAGCGCGCCTTCGGCCATCAGGATGCAGTGATGCCGGCCGGCCAGGCGGGCCAGAATGTCCGACGCGGTCTTCTTGCGGGGGAACTCGCCGAAGAACTCTTCGATGTACTGGATCTCGAGCGCGCCCTGCTCGAGTTCGTAATGTCGGATGCGATGTTCCAAAACTAGGCTGTCTGCCCCGCCTGCCTCCGCCGGAACTCGTCGAAGAACCGGTTGCAGGCGCGTCGGAACCTGTTCGACAGGTTCCGCTCCACATGTCGCGGCACGGGCCCGATGCGGCGCCACGCGGCCTGGGCGTTGCGGACCTCGTCGAGCGAGGCGCGCCACCGACTTTCGTCGCTGACCCTGCCGCCGATCGTGTTCGCGGCGAGCGCTTCCCGGAGCTGCGCCGCCAGGATGCTCACGGGAGACGACCCTGCGCCGCCGCCCGACGTCTCGACCAGCGATTCGACCCTCGAACAGAGCTTCTCCATCTTCCGCTGATTGTCGATCGCATCGAGCTCGCTGCCCTCGAGGATGGCGGCGCCGGTCGTCAGCGCCGCATCGAAGGCGGCGTGATACCGCTCGTCCAGCCTGACGCCGTCCGGGCCGTCGATGACCGGAGCCTGCACCCATCGCGATCGAAGCGCGCGCAGCCGTGAGAGCAGATCGTCGCGCGAGACGGTCGACGCCTGGGCTGCGCGGCCAAGCTCTTCGAGCTCCGCGCAGACCGCTTCCCGACCCGCGGCCTTCGCGGCTTCCTCGACGCGGTGCCGTTGATGGTAGCGCTCGTAGAACCGATCGATCGCGGCGCGGAAGCGCTGCCAGACGGCCTCGGATTTGTTCTTGCGGACCGGGCCCACGGTCTTCCATTCCGCCTGCAGCCGCTTGATCTCGGCGGCGGCCGCCTCCCACTCGGTGGACTCCCCCAGCGCCTCCGCCCGCGCGGAGAGCGCCTCCTTGCGCGCCAGGTTCGCGGCCCATTCCTGCTTGCGGTGGACCAGATCGTCGTGCCGCCTGGTGAAAAACCGATCGCACGCGCTCCGGAACCGATCCCAAATGGCCTTCTCCTGGCCACGAGGCACCGGACCGATCGTCTTCCACTCGGCCTGCAGCCGCTTGATCTCTTCGGCCGTCCTGATCCAGTCGGTGGAGTCCTGAAGGGCTTCGGCCCGTGCGCAGAGCGCCAGTTTGTGCGCGGCGTTGCCCGCGCGCTCCGCGGCCTGTTGCGCGAAGTGGGCCTCGCACTTCTCGCGAATCCGGTCCTGCGCGCTCTTGAAGCGCGACCAGAGCGCCTGGCCGCGATCCCGCGGCGCGGTTGCCACTTTCTTCCATTCCCCGAACAGATCGCGCGATTGACGCCACGCCGCGTCGACATCCGGGACCTCGAGCAGGGCCTCGGCCCGGCGGCACAGCTCTTCTTGCATGCCGGCGTTCGCCCACCGCTGCCAGTCGTCGGCCTCGCGCAGCTCTTTGAGCCGAGGGGCCAGGCGCGCGTGCGCCTGCTTCAAGCGCTCGAGCGTCGCGTCGTGGTCGCGCTTGGAGGGAAAGGGTCCCGGCTGCTCGATCGCGGCGCGCGCATCGCGCGCCAGCCGTTCCGCCTGCTTGAGCGGCATCCCCTCGGCCGTCGCCGCCGCTTCAAGGCGGGTGCAGAGCTGGGACAGACGGACCGCGTTGGCCCGTTCTTCCTTCTCCCGGAGCTCGCGGGCTTCCGCGAGGCGTGTCTCGACACGCTGCTGGATCTCGGCGGCTCGTAACACGAGGTCGGCGTGCAGCTCCGGATCCGGCGACACGCGCGTCCACGCCTTGTGCAGCCGCGCGATGTGCGCGGGGTCGGGCGCCTGGTCGCCGCGGGCGAGCTGCTCGAGCTCCTGGAGGATCTGTTCGAGCGGCGGTCGAGCGCTCCGCGCCGACTGCCTCCGCGCGAGCGCGCCCAACCACGCCGCGTGCCGCTGATGGAATCGTTCCGTAAGCGCCGCGGCCTCTGGATCCGTCGCTGGCCCCAGCGCCTCGAACTCCCGCGCGAGCGCCGCAACCGACGCGGCGAGCGCTTCGTCGTTCCCGCCGTCAGATGGGTGGGGAGCCGGGAGCGCCTCGAGACGGTCGCACACCTCGCGACGTGCCGTCAACGCCCGCGAGCGCTCGACGAGGCGCTGCGCTTCTTCGGCGAGGTGCTGTTCGTGGATGGAGCGCGCGCCTTTGACGGCGTCGGCCGCCGCGCCGAAGCGCGCCGCGAGCGCTTCGTCGATCGGTGCGTCCAGCGTCTGCCAGTCCGCCTCGAGCCCGCTGAGCTCATCAACCATCTGTGACCACTCGCCCGACTCGGTTACGACGGTCGCGCGGCTTCGCAACGCTTCAGCGGCGCGGCACAGCTCGAGCATCCGCTGGCGGTGGGCTTCGGCCCAGGCGGCCTGTGCCCGAGCCTGCTCCTGCTGTCGCTCGTCTTGCTCACGCAGGATGGCCTTCGCTCGCCGGCCCACGACC
This sequence comes from Acidobacteriota bacterium, assembly GCA_016178075.1. Taxonomy (GTDB): domain Bacteria; phylum Acidobacteriota; class Vicinamibacteria; order Vicinamibacterales; family JACQTH01; genus JACQTH01. Next base: position 3,536 of record JACOUA010000304.1, on the reverse strand, counting down.
TTGTTTTTCGCCCGCGTCGCCACGGCTTCGAGATGGTCTCGGCTGCTCACCCGCTCGAGCGCGGTGAGTCCGACCTCCTTGAGGTCGGTTCTGAGCGCCACCGACACGAGATCGCGTTCGTCGCTCAGCTCGCCGAGCGCCTCGAGCCGAATCGACGGGTGGTCGGATTGTCTCGCCAGGCCCGAAAAGACTCGGGCGTCGGGCGACGTGTCGCGAAGACGCTCGAAGGCGCCCCGCGCCACGCGTTCGAGCGCGGCTTCACGGGCGAGCCAAACCAATACCGCCGGGTCGGGCAGCGTCAGACAGGCGTCGAGCAGCGCTCCGGCCTTCGCCTCGTCGCGCTCGTCCCGCGCCATCGCCGCCACACGATCGCGTGCGGCGTCGCGCACATCGGCATCCTGGTCCGCCCGGGCGATCTCCGCCAGCGCTGCCGGATCGACCAGACGCGTCACCGCCGCGCGGCGGACCTGACGATCTTCGTCCTCGCGCGCCACGGCGAACAGGACGTCCTGTTCCTCGTCCGGAATCTCGTCAACCGCCAAAACCCGAACCGCTCGGTCAGGATGCTTCCACTTGGGCTGCGACTTCAGGAGATCCAGAAGACCCATCGCCACCGAGACCCTGATCGCCGGACCGGGGCTGCCGAGGAGGGCAGACCCATAAGTCTACCGGATCTCGGCGAGCTGCCACACTGAGACGTCGCCGGGTAGTGGGTCAGTTTGGTGCTCGCCCCGTTGGGCCCTGGGCCATAGGCTCGGGGGCTTACGCCAAAAGCCTACAGTCGATGTTACCGAGCTGAGGTATCTTCCACGACCGGACGGCCGTTCGGCGGCTGCACGGGTCGATGATTGCGGTCCGCGCGAGTCATCCGCCCGAGGCCGCGGCATTGTGCCGCGAGAGCAGCAGCTGCCGCAACGCGCCCAGATCGGGCGCGAGCTTCGTCATCTGCCGCGGGCGTGAGAGCTGCTGCCGCAGCCGATCCGGGACAGCAACCGGCTGACCCACAATCGCCTCGACAATCGGCGCGAACTTGGCGGGATGCGCGGTTGCGAGAAAGATGCCGGTCGCCGGCCGGCCGTGGCGATCCAACGCGGCACTCAGCGCAAGGTAGCCGACCGCCGAATGGGGATCCATCAGATAGCCGCAGCGTCGATGGACCTCCGCGATCGTCGCCTTGACCTGGCCGTCGTCGTATCCAGCGCCATCCAGATCCACGCGGAGCGCCTCCACATCGCCGCCATACATTGTCTGGATGCGCTGAAAGTTGTTCGGATCGCCGACGTCCATGGCGCTCGAGAGCGTCTGGCGCGACTGACGCGGCGTGAAGCGGCCGGTCCGAAGGTACTCGGGCATGACGTCGTTCGTATTGGTCGCAGCGACGAATCGATCGATCGCCACGCCGAGCCGCATGGCGATGAGGCCGGCCGTCAAGTTGCCGAGGTTACCGCTCGGCACCGAGACAACGACGGGACGGTGTTCCGGGGGGAGCCGCGCGACGAGGTGGACGTAATAGATAATCTGGGGCAGAAGACGGCCGACGTTGATCGAGTTCGCCGACGTCAGACGCATCCGCTCGCGGAGCGTGGCGTCGAGAAACGCCTGCTTGACGAGCCGCTGACAGTCGTCGAACGAGCCCTGGATCGCGACAGCCAGGACATTGCCCCCGAGCGTCGTGAACTGCACCTCCTGAATCGGACTGACCTGCCCGTCGGGATAGAGCACCACGACCTGGAATCCTGACAGCCCGTAGAACGCGTCGGCGACGGCGCCGCCCGTGTCACCCGACGTGGCGACCAGCACCGTTACGGGGCCGCGTTCCGTGTCGCCCTCGTGGAAATGCTCCATGAGTCGAGCCATGGTACGGGCACCAACATCCTTGAACGCGAGGGTCGGCCCATGAAACAGCTCGAGCGCCATGACGTCCGAGGCGTTGCGCTTGTCGACGTCTACGAGCGGAATCGGGAAGCTCAGCGCGTCGCATGCGAGCTCTCGCAACCGCGGTTCTGAAATGTCATCGTGTAGGAACAGCCGGAGCACTTCGGTCGCGATCACGTCGAGCGGCGTCTTTGAAAGATGAGCGAGGAAATCGGGAGCCAGTCGCGGAATGTGGTCCGGCACGTACAGGCCACCGTCCGGAGCCAGGCCTTCAAAGAGTGCCCGGCGGAAGCTGACGGCTGGGCCGTGACCGAAGGTGCTGACGAAACGCACGTCTGTTCTACACCCGCGACTCGGCTGGCTCGACGTGTGCGCCTGGAGCCGGCAGACTGGCGATCACCGCACGCGCAGTGACGCCGGTCGACGCCGCAAACGCTTCCCGCATCGCCGCGCCGACGATGGACGCACGGTCGGACCCTCGACAGAGCGCGAACATCGCCGGCCCCGATCCCGACAGGCTGCACCCAAGGGCCCCGGCATCCAGCGCCGCACGCTTGGCGTCGGCAAACCCAGGGACGAGCCTCGCCCGGTGCGGCTCCGCGACGGCATCTTGCAGCGCGCGGCCGATGAGATCGTAGTCATCGCGGTGGAGACCTGCGACGAGCGCGCCGACATTCGCCCACTGCGCGACCGCCGCCGCCAGCGGGACGCTGTCTCCCAGCACGGCCCGCGCCGCCTTTGTCTCGACTTCGAGTGACGGACACAGCACCGCGCAGGCCAGCTCGCGCGGGACCGGCAGCCGGACGATATCGATCGGGCGGGTGGAGCGGACGAGCACGAAGCCCCCGTACAACGAGGGGGCGGCATTGTCGGCATGCGCCGCGCCGCACGCGACGCGCTCTCCCTCGACGGCGCATCGAAGCAGCTCTTCGAGAGGCGCTCCAAGGCCGAAGAGCGCGTCAACGGCGACCACCGCCGCAACCGCGCTCGCCGCGCTGCTCCCGAGGCCGCTCGCCAGCGGCAGGCCCTTCTCGAGCACGATCTCGACACCGGCAGGGGTCTGACGCCCTTCGATCAGCGCCGCGGCCGCGACGCTGGCCGTGTTCCGGCGCGCGTCATGCGGCAGGCGGCCTTCGTCTCCGGTAATCCTCGACATTCGCACTCCGGACGCCCTGGTCCGACGCGCCGTGACGCGGTCGCCGAGCCCGCTGATGGCAAACCCCAGCACGTCGAACCCGCAGGCCACGTTGGAGACCGAAGCCGGCGCGAACGCGGTGATGCTCGCCTCGGATGACACGACGATAATAGTACCAGTGTCCTGCGCCCGAGGCGCGTCGATCGTGATCTGAACGGCGGCGCTGAGCGCGCGTGGCGGCCCCGAGAGTCCCACGGCATCTACGACCACCCGACCCGGGCCACCGCCTACACGATCGCTTCTGTCGTGGATGCGGACACCGTGAGGATTCCGTTGCACCCGCGCGAGCGGCGCGCTACAGTCTGTGACATCGTCTCTGTCCCCCGAAAGGACTCGCCCCATGAAACGCTGCGGCTGTGTGTTCGCGCTCGTCGCGTTGGCGCTCCTCGTTGCGGCGCCCGCCCGTGCGCAGTTCGACAACGTCGGCACGCTGGACTTCCCCACCTCCGGGTCGCCCGAGGCGCAG
>JACOUA010000380.1 GCA_016178075.1 Acidobacteriota bacterium | reverse complement strand
GTCTCTGGGGAGAGTCCAATACCCGTGTCCAAGGATCTCGAGTCTGGGAGCGTACCAAACTCGCCGGCACAAGACAGTGCGGTCCAGCGCGACTGGCTCGCAATATGGCTGTCAATAGTTGCGCTGGCAATCTCGTTGATTACAGGTGCTCTCGCAAGTCCCTTTCTCTATGAGCACTACGCGAAGCCGAGGCTGATAGTTCGAACACTGAAGGCGACGTTTGCCACTCGCGGCGTAGAGCCGCCTCCGATGACGGTCTACATGATTGAGTTCCTGAATGAAGGGGGCTCGACTGCAACGAATGTAGAGCTTGTTATGGATTGTCCTGGCGATATTGTGGTGGCAGAGCAGAAGCCATTCGAATTCACAAGCAGAGCGTGGTCGCATGGCGACTCTCTCTATCTCACGCTGCAGATCAAATTGAGCCGTTTGGTCCCGGGCGAGAGCGAGCTGTTCGCGTTCAGGCATCCGTCCCCAATCGGTGTACCCGGTCCGCATGGCGTCCAGCGCTTTCCAGTTGTCACTCGAGTCTCTAGCGATCAAGTTCTTGGCGACATCACAGGTTTTGGCGCCGAGTTCTTGAGGGATTCAAGCCGATAGATGAAGATTCAAGCCAGTGCGGCGTCTAACCAGCGCTTGCACCCGACGGCGCTTGGTGCGATCGTGAAGCGCCGCGGGTGAAGCGCAGCCGTTAGACCGACCGATGACACGACGGAGCGGAGACCAGCAAGGTGTGACGGCAGAACTCATGGCGCTCGACGTTCGGAGTCGCCGACAGTGGCGGGCGTGGCTGGCGACGCACCACACGTCAAGTTCCGGAATCTGGCTCGTGTTCTACAAGCAGCACACGGGGCGGAAGTCGATGCCGCTCGAGGACGCCGCACGTGAGGCGCTGTGCTTTGGGTGGATCGACAGTCTCATCAAGCGAGTCGATGACGACCGATACGCGGTCAAAGTGACGCCGCGACGGCCCAGCAGTAAGTGGTCGGACATCAATCGAAGGCGGTGGAAGGAACTGAAGGCAGCCGGCTTGCTCACTTCGGCAGGCCTCGCGGCCGCACCGACCGAGAACACCTACGGGCCGCGACCGGTCATCCCCGAGCTTCCGAATTACATCGCGAAAGCGATCAAGGCCAATGCCACAACCTGGAAGTTCTTCCGGGAGCTGTCACCAAGGAACCGACGTGACTTCGTCGTTTGGATTCACACGGCCAAGCGACCGGACACGCGGGAAAGGCGTATTCGCGAATCGCTCGCACTGTTGGCAGCGGGAAAGAAGCTCGGTTTGAAGTAGGCGGACGCCGCGAGCGGCAGGGTTCCCTGCGATTGCGGTCTAACGAGTCGCTGAAGCGGACACCCATACAGCCGGCGCACCATTCGAGCAGGGGATTGTGTTCGATGGTGGGTAGTCAGCCGGAACGCATGGACTTCTGGGCCATGGCGACGCGGTCTAACATGCGCTGCACCCGACGGCGCTCCGGCACCATGTGCGCCGCGGGTGAGCGCCAACGTTAGCCGGACGAATTAGGCTCGAATGAACCTGGCTCTTTTCGATTTTGACGGCACCATCACGACCGGGGACACGTTTACGCCATTCCTGCGTTTTGCGATAGGGGCGAGGCGAGCGGTACTCGGGGGACTCTTGATCAGCCCTGTAGTCATCGCGAACAGATTTCGCCTGATTTCAACAACAAAGACCAGGCCGATCGTAGCCCGCGCCGGATTTCAAGGAGTAGCAGCCGACACCGTGCGCGCCCTTGGGCGACGGTACGCGACAGAAGTGCTCCCGACGTTGGTCGAACCGAAGGCGATGGAACGCCTACAGTGGCATCGAAGCCAACGGGACACCGTGGCGATAGTATCGGCCGGGTTAGACGTCTACCTGCAGCCTTGGTGCGAGGTGCACGGCGTTCAGCTGATTTGCAGCGAGCTCGAGGAACGAGATGGCCGAATGACCGGCCGGTATAGGCGCGGAGACTGTTCTGGCCCGACCAAGGCCAGGCTCATTCGGGCGACCTTTGATCTTGCTGGGTTCGAGAACGTCTACGCGTACGGAGACACCGCGGAGGACCGAGAAATGCTCGCCCTCGCGAACAAGAAATACTATCGCTGGAAGGAGATCGACCGCTACCAACACGCCGGCTAACGAATAAAGGATTCGTGTCGCGCGAAGCCGCGACACAATCCTGGGTTGGACTAAATCCCGGCACGAGCATTGCGATTGGGGTTCTTATCGAGCGTGAGTGCGTGACACGGGTGCGGTGAGTGATCGGTGTGAACGATCACGGGAGGTCTGTGGGTGCGATGGGCGTGGAGGTGAGCGGCGAGGTGGACGTTCAACGATGCCGGAGACGTCCGTGCAGGGGTGATCGGCGACACGAGGCCCCTCACGGCCGATCGGCGTGTTGAGCGAGGTGGCAGAGCGGTGCGTCCGCATGGCGTGCTCATGGCGGCCGGCTCCACCACGGTCGGAGCACGGCGATGACGATCAGCGTGCCCAGGCGACAGTGCGGACACCGGGGAAGGTCGCCGAGGGATGAGGCGCGCGTGGGCTCGGAGGGCGGCGGGGCGGCGATCACGGTGAGAGCCGTCAGCAGGGCCCGCGGCCGGGGGCGATCCGCGCGATGCGCGACGCTCGAGAGGCCGTCGTAGCGGACCTTGGCGCAGCCGCGTGGCAGGACGTGCTGGAGGAACCGCTCGAGAAACTCGACGCCGGCGAGCGTGACGCGGCGCGTCTCGTGCGTCCGATTGTCCTGATAGCGAAACGTCACGTCGTCATCAGTCATCGCCTCCAATCGGCTGTTCGCGATCGCGATCCGGAACACATACCGCCCGAGATAGTCGAGGACTCGCTGACCACGGCCGGCGTGCTGGGCATGGACCACCCACGGCGTCGTCCAGATCCCGGGCGGTACCTGGTCGAGGAGCCCCGCGCGGCGCAGGCCGGCGCACACCTTCGCGCGGAAGATGACCGACACCGCCTGCACGGGGACGAGGAACGCGGGGTTCGTCGGGGCGATCCACTGGGTGCCATCGGGCGAG
>JACOUA010000379.1 GCA_016178075.1 Acidobacteriota bacterium | reverse complement strand
GCGCCTCACTCCGACCTACGGGCTAAGCCTGGCACTGACGCGCCGAGCGCGATCTCTGCTCTGGGCCGTCGTCGGGTTGAGCGTGTTGGTTGTGCGCAACGTGCGCGCGAACGCCGCGGGATCAGCACGCCGCGCGCCGAGTGGCGCGATCGCTCCGGCGTGACCGCCCGCGTTGGCGCGCCTACCCGACTGTTGTTGCGTGACGCACGCGGCACGGCCGACGGCGATTTCCGACACCTGTCAGAGAGTCTGACGTGCCGCGCCCCTGGTCGCCGTTCGCCTCGCTGCTCGCGCGGATCCGTAAGCCGTTCGCCCACCGGTAGTTTCCCTCGCCTTCCGCTCTTCCTGCTCGCGCGGCTTCTCGTTTGCTCTATCGGTTCGGCGTGTCCGGGCGGAGCACCGGCCCGGGATGAGGAGGAGGGCAAATGCGCAAGGTCTTTGTCTCGAGTGTGGTCTTGTGTCTGCTGGCGGTCGCGATCCCCGCGTCCGCGCAGCTTCAAAGCGGCACCATCTACGGCACCGTACAGGACGCGCAAGCCGGTGTGCTTCCTGGTGTCACGCTGACGCTTTCCAGCACCGACCGAACGGTGACCTTCGTCACCGAGAGCGACGGCAAGTTCCGCTTCCTGAACCTTCCACCCGGCGCGTACACGGTCAGCGCCGAGCTCTCCGGCTTCAAGACCGTCAAGCGCGAGCAGATCATCATCATCGTCGGGTCGAACGTCGAGATCAACATCACGATGCAGGTCGCAGCCGTCCAGGAGACTATCACGGTGACGGGCGAATCCCCGATCGTCGACACCAAGCAGATGGGCACTGCCACCAACTTCACGCAGGACGAGCTGTCGAGGATTCCGACCTCGCGCGATCCATGGGCGCTCCTGCGCACGGTGCCCGGCATCGTGGTCGACCGGATCAACATCGCCGGCAACGAGACCGGCCAGCAATCCGGCTTCGCCTCCAAGGGCACGCGCCGCGAGGACGCCGTGTGGACGATGGACGGCGTCGTCATCACCGACATGGCGGCCGTCGGCGCCTCCCCGACTTACTTCGACATGGATAGCTTCGCCGAGATCCAGGTGTCAACCGGCGGCCAGGACATCAGCCAGCCCACCGGCGGGGTGGGGCTGAACTTTGTCGTCAAGCGGGGCACCAACCAGTACAAGGGCTCGGCGCGCAGCTATTTCACCGGCGACAGCCTCGAGGACTCGAACGTGCCCGACGAGTTGAGAGCGCGGGGGGTGACGCCGAACACGGCGGATCACAACAAGCAAATCTCGGAGTGGGGCTTCGAGCTTGGCGGGCCGCTCATGCCGCAATTGAAGGACAAGGTGTGGCTCTGGGGCGCGCTCTCCGAGCAGGACATCAGGCTGGTCCGGCAGGCGGGTAACTTCATCGACAAGACAGACCTCAAGAACAGCACGGTCAAAGGAACCTGGAAGCTGAGCGAGCAGGACACGATCAACGGTCTCTGGTTCCTGACGCGGAAGATCAAGTCTGGACGTCCCACGGGGGCAGTGGGGCGGGAGGCACCAACAGCGACTTGGAACCAGGGGAATGCGTATCCCGACGGGCCGCACGGGCTGCTGAAATTCGAAGACAACCACGTGTTCTCGTCGAGCCTCTTCGTGAGCGCCCGCTGGGCCTACTACGGCACCGGCTTCAGTCTGACCCCGATCGGCGGCCTGGACCAGCAGGCGGGCCGCAGCGCGCGGCTGGGCGAGTCGTTCGGAAGCGTGAATCTGTCGCGGTTCACGCGGCCGGAGAACTTCTTCAGCACCGACGGCAGCTACTTCCGCAACTGGCTGGGCGCGAACCACGATTTCAAGTTCGGGTTCGGCTATCGCCGCAACGACGCGTTCTCGCAGACCATCTGGCCCGGCAACATGATCCTGGCGCTCGACAATTCGGTCACCAACCAACGGGCGCGGGTGTTCCGCGAAGGCGCCGGCAACAACCGGGCGCGCTATCTGGACTTCTTTGTCGCCGACACGGTCACCATGGATCGCTGGACGATCAATGCAGGCGTCCGCTACGACCGGCAGTGGGGCAGCACATTCGACAGCCAGACGCGGGGAAACCCGGCATTCCCTGACCTCGTGCCCGGCATCGTGTTCGGGGGCGAGCGCGCTCCCTTCACATGGAATAACGTGTCTCCTCGTGTCGGCGCGACCTATGCTCTCGACGCGGACAGCAAGACGATTCTGCGCGCGAGCTTCTCGCGCTTCGCCGCGCAGCTCGACAACGGCACCGTCGGCTTCAACAACCTGAGCTCGCAGGCCGGGTTCGTCGACTTTCCCTGGAGCGATCGCAACGGCGACCACTTCGCGCAGGCGGACGAAATCGACACCACTCGAGTGCTGACGTTCGGCGGCGGTTTCAACCCCGCAAATCCGACCTCCGGCGTGTCGGCCAACCAGATCGATCCCGGCCTGGACGCGCCGACGACCAACAACATCGTGGTCGGCATCGATCGGGAGTTGAGGCGGAACGTGGCAGTGTCGGTCGCCTACACGTACGGCCGCACGTCGGACTTCAGTTGGACTCCCTGGATTGGCCTGACGGCAGCGGATTTCACGCCCGGCACTCCAGTCACCGGCACGCTGCCCGGCGGAACCCCGTTCAGCATCCCGATCTTCATCCCCAACGCGGCTAAGATCGCCGCGAACGGGAACGGCCGGATCCTCAGCACCCGTCCCGACTATCACACCAGCTTCCACGGCATCGAGGTCACGGGCACGAAGCGGCTGTCCGACCGGTGGATGGCGAGGCTGTCGTTCGCCTACAACAACGCGCGCGAGTTCTTCGGGGGCAACCCGCCACTGACGAGCTTCGGGAACCCGACGCGCACGGACACCGACTCGCTGGTCAGCGGCGGCCAGTCCTCGCCGCGTAGCGCCGGCAGCGGCGCGGGCGACGTGTTCATCAACGGCAAGTGGCAGGTCAACCTCAACGGAATGTATCAACTGCCCTGGTACGAGATCGAGGTCGCCGGCAATCTGTTCGGCAAGCAGGGAACACCGTTCCCGTTCTGGAAAGATGGCAACCTCGGCAACGACGGCAGCAACCGCATTCTTGTGACGCCCAAGGTGGACACGGAGCGGTTCGACAATCTTTGGAACCTGGATCTGCGCGTGGCGAAGACGTTCCACTACGACCGCTTCAGCGCGCAGCTGATCGCGGATCTCTTCAACGTGTTCAACAGCGACACCGAGCTCAATCGCGAGCGCAATATCGCCTCGCCAAACTTCGACCGGCTGAATGTCAACCTCAGCCCGCGCATCGTGCGATTGGGTGTCAGGCTGGGTTTCTAACCTCGAGGCGCGGCTGAAATTCCAAACGCGCGATTGCAAACAGGGGCCGTTCCTCCCTTCGGCCCCTGCTCGCGTCTTCCACGATTGCATGATCTTAGGCACCCTTATTCGAAAGAGGCGTGATGACAACACCGGCGTCTGCCTTCCTGGGGCCCGTGTCGAATACGGTGACCGCGCCCGAGGATCTGTTGAACCGCGTTCGTGGGGAGTACCTGGAGATGCCGGGCCTGCAGCTCACGCTGGCGCAGGCGGCGCGCCTGTGGGGCCTGGATCGGCGTCTCGCCCTCGCGTTGCTGGAGGCCCTCGTCGAGACCGGCTTCCTGGTCCGGAAGGGCGACGGCCGATACGGCCGGTGCGGGGAAGCCCACGGAGACTGGCGTAACGAAACGGCGTGTTCGAGGACTCTGAAGACAGAGTGGTAAACGTGAACGCCAGAGCCTACATCCTGCCGCGACCCACGGCGTTACGGCGCGACGCCAGCCTGGTCTTCGCGAGCGGGTTTCTGGCGACGATCGTCATGACGACCATCATGTTCGTGCTCCCGCTCGTTGGCCTTCGAGAAGTCCCGCTTCCGGTCTGGGTGGCGCGTCTGTCCAGACAAGTCGATCTCCCGCTGTGGACGGCGCGCACGTTGACCGGCGATTCCCCAGGGGCGGCAGCGCTCGCGCTCGGATTGCACGTGTGCGTCGGATTTGGCTACGCCTGGCTGTTCGCGGGGCAGGTTGAACCGCGGCTTTCCGTCCGACCGAGCGTCGCGGGTCTGTGGTTCGGCCTGGGGTTGTGGCTTGGCGCCCAGGCCATGGCTGTCCCGCTGCTCGGCGCGATCGCGTCGGTTGCCGGTACGCTCTCGGGACCGGTCCCCGGTTTTCTGGCGATTGGTCTGGGTCCAGGGGCGGCATTGTCGAGCTTGATCGCGCACTTGGGCTACGGCGGCACGTTGGGAATTGTCTACGGCTCTCACGGGGGCGGCATATGCCGCAGCGGGGAGAGTCATCTGTGAGCAAGCTCACAGTACCCGCCGGTTCGGGCGGGCGGTGCGCGGAGCTAGGGAATCATTCGGTGGCGCGGGGCGTGACATATGGTGGGTCGCAGGTTCCCCGCGGCCTTCAACGAAACTTTCTGCGAACCCACTGTCGGAAACCTGTCAGTACACACAGGAGGAGTCTGCAATGAAACACGTTCGGTTGTCGTTGTTGGTCTTACTCGCGTTCACGGTCGCTGCCATCTCGGCGCGCGCCGCCGACGCCACCATCGAGGGAACGCTCGTCGACAGTAAGTGCTACTTGGGTGGCGGCGAGACGGGCAACGATCACGGTGCCATGAAGGAGTGCGGGACGATGTGCCTGAAGGGTGGCACGCCGGCCGCCGTGCTCACCAAGGACAAGAAGTTCCATGCTATCAGCGCGCCGTCGATCGCTCTGGCGCCGTACGTCGGCCAGCAGGTCCGGGTCACCGGGCCTGTCACCAACGGCACGATCCTCGCCAAGACGGTTGCGGTGAACAAGGGCGGCAAGTGGGAAGAGGTCAAGCTGGGCGCAATGATGTAAACGAGTCCGCGGCGCTCTTCTTCATGTCGAGGGTGCGGTTGACACACCAGCGTATGCCTGGCTACTTCCGCACCCTTTTTTTCCATTACGACACTGATGGCCGACAAGCAGGCACCCCGAGACTCGCTCACCTCGAGCCATGGCACGCAACCCGATGATGATGACCGCGCGAGACGGGGCGGCCGCCACGGAGGCGCGGGATGGGTTGCAGCGGCGGCCCTGGCCGTCGTGTGGCTCGCCAGCGTGACGAGCTCGGTCTCGCAATCCTCGTCGCGGACCGGACAGTCATCGCAGCGTGGGTCAGATCAGGCCGCGCCGCCGGCCGTGTTCACGCCGGCGCATCGCAACGTCGCCGATGCGGTTCGGGATTTCCTGGGTGTTCGACCGGCAGCCGTCCAACCCATCGCGTTTCCTCACAACGTGCACATCGCCAACCGGCTCGGCTGCACCGACTACTGTCACGCCGGTGCGGCGGTGGGCCCGGTGGCGGGGCTTCCAAGTGTCAGGACCTGCATGATCTGCCACGGGTCGATTGCGACCGATCGTCCTGAAGTGAAAAAGGTCGCTGCGTACCTGGATCGAGGCGAGGACATTTCCTGGCAGCGCGTCTACGGGTACCCGCGATCGGCGCACGTGCGATTCAACCATGCGCCCCACGTCCGCGCCGGCGTCGAGTGTGCGACATGCCACGGCGACGTGGCGCACCGGACGGTCGCGACGAGGTCGACGGATCTCACGATGGGCACGTGCGTGGGCTGTCACCGCGCGAAGAACGCGCCGGTGGATTGTCTGACCTGTCACTTTTAGGTAGTAGCCAGTGGCCGGTTGCCAGTGGCCAGTAGTTATGGACCCACCGAACAGAAATCGCCGAAGACACTGGACACTGATCACTGGACACTGGCCACTGCAGAGTTGACCAAATGGATCGCCGCGATTTCATCAAGGTTTCGGCTGTGACCGGGGCGAGCGCCGCTCTCGCGAGCTGCGGGAATCCCGAGCATCAGCTCATTCGATTCGTGCCGGAAGAGACCCTCGTGCCGGGCGTCGCGGCGTGGAAGCCGAGCCTCTGCACGCTGTGTCCCGCCGGCTGCGGCGTGCTCGTTCGCGTCATGGAAGGGGACGCCGAAGTCGTTCGCAACGGGCGGACCGGCCTAATCAGAATGGGACTGGCGAAGAAGATCGAGGGCAATCCCGTTCATCCGATCAGTCAGGGGAAGCTGTGCGCGCGCGGCCAGGCATCGGTTCAAATCGTCTACCACCCCGATCGCGTGCGACATCCGCTCAAGCGGATCGGCCCGCGTGCCTCGGGGCAATTTCAGGAAATCTCTTGGGACGCTGCGCTCGAAGAGCTCACGTCCCGCCTGCGCGAGTTGCCGACGAGAGGCGCGCAGGCCTCGCTGGCGTGCCTCACGCGACCGCTGCGCGGCGCGCGACGCGACCTCTTCGCGCGGTTCCTGGAGGCGTTCGGCGCCCCGCCGCCCATCACCGTGGAGCTCTTCTCAGACGAGGTCCTGCGCCGCGCGAACGGCTTGAGTTTTGGCATCGTGCGGATGCCGACCTTCGATCTGGCTCGGTCGCGATCGGTGATCTGCTTCGGCGCTGATTTGCTGGGGACCTGGAACTCGCCCGTGGCTCAGAACCTCGCATATGGCGAGATGCGGCAGGGGCGGCCCGGCGAGCGGGCGCGACTCGTTCAAGTCGAATCGCGAATGTCTCAGACCGGCGCGAACGCGGACGAATGGATCCCCGCTCGACCCGGGACTGAAGGCGTCGTCGCGCTGGGCGTGGCGCACCTGATTCTCAGCGAGCGGCTCTTGCCGACCGCTGCCGCGCGCGCAGCCGGTGCGCGCATTCGGGGGTGGGACGACGGCTTGCCCGAGTACACGCCAGAAGCCGTCGAGAACATCGCAGGCGTCGAGGCGGCGCGGATCGTTCGCTTGGCGCGCCAGCTCGCCACGAACAGACCGGCCGTCGTGATCGTCGGTGGAGCCCCACTCGCCCACACCAACGGGCTGTTTACCGCGCTGGCGGTCAACGCCTTGAACGCGCTCCTCGGAAGCGTCGAGCAACCGGGCGGATTCTTCTTCACCCCGCAGCCGGATCCGACCGCGCGCGACGCTTCGGCGGACGTGCCGTCTCGGCACGCAGACTCCGGTTTTGAATGGCGGGGACCCCGCGCATCCGCGCGATCACGGCGAAGTCAACCCGGGCCCTTCGCACGGCCGCACCCCGCCAAGCTCGTCGCTCGCGGGGACCCCATCGCCCCGCTCCGCTCCTCGCGCATGCTCGCGGAACAGATCAACTCGAGCCCGGCATCGGTTCAGGCGCTCCTTGTCCATGACGCCAACCCGATCTTCTCCTCGCCTCCGGTCTGGCGTATGCGCGAGGCGCTCGAGCAGATCCCCTTCATCGTCAGCTTCGGAAGTTTCCTGGATGACACGAGCGTCCTGGCCGACCTGGTGCTGCCCGATCACGCGCCTCTGGAGGCGTGGCTCGACGATGTGCCCGAGTCCGGAACGAGGCAGGCGACGGTGAGCCTGGCGGCGCCGGCCGTGCGTCCGCTCCACGACACACGCGCCACGCCGGACGTCATGCTCGACGTCGCCCACGTCCTCGGGGGCGAGGTGGCCCGGGCGCTCCCGTGGGAGTCGTTCGAGGCCATGCTCCGCGCCAGGGTCGATCGGCTCGCGATCGCACAGGGCTCGACCGGCGAAGAGGAGAGGGGTCGCCGAAGCGCGGAGCGGCGCGTAGGGGTCCCCGCGAGCGCGAGGCCAGGCGGGGTGCATGGGGTCCCCGCCGATCCAAAGGATGCGTTCTGGAAACGCGCGCAGACCAATGGTGGCTGGTGGCGCGACGGCGGGGAGGTGTCGAGGATGCCCGCGGCGCGAGCCGGGAGGCAGGGGTCCCCGCCAATGAACTACGAGCCGCCGGCATTCGATGGCGATCGGGCGGAATACCCATTCCATCTGCTGCCGTATGCGTCGCAAATGTTGTTCGACGGATCGTTGGCCCATCTTCCCTGGCTGCAGGAGATCCCGGAGGTGCTCTCCACGGCGATGTGGGGCAGTTGGGTGGAAATCAACCCCCGGAGCGCCGAGCGACTGAACATCGAACTGGGAGATCTGGTGGAGGTGGCGTCGCGGCACGGCCGCATTCAGGCGCCCGCGTTGATCTCGCCTGGCATCGCGCCAGACGTCATCGCCATGCCGGTCGGCCAGGGCCACGAACAGTTCACACGGTACGCCAGCCGCCGGGGTGCGAACCCCGTAACCCTGCTGGCGCCGCTCGTCGAGCCGGAGACCGACACGCTGGCGTGGGCCGCCACGCGCGTGCGCGTGCGGCGCCTCGGGGAAGGACGGCCGGTCCTGTTTGCAGGAGGGTTGCGCGAGCGGCCGCACGAGGGTCAGCCGCGGTAAGTACACGTTCACCACAGAGCCCACAGAGAACCCAGAGAAGAACCTACAGGTTTTGCCTCAGTGGGCTCTGTGAGCTTTGTGGTGAGCCTGATTTCTTCAAAGTTCTTCGGGCTCTCGGGGCGCCGGACTCAGGGGCCGGACGTGGTTGGGGCCGAGAGGTATTGACATGTCACATCGCTGGGGGATGGTCGTCGACCTGGACCGCTGCACCGGCTGCGAGGCCTGTGTGGCGGCGTGTCGCGCCGAAAACAATATCCCGACCGTCGGTGAGGAGCAGGCGGCGCGCGGGCGCGCCATCCACTGGATGCGGGTCGAGCGGTACTGGGAGGGTGAGTTCCCCGATGTCCGGGTGAAGTTCCTGCCCGTGTTCTGCCAGCAGTGCGATGCCGCGCCGTGCGAGCCCGTGTGTCCGACCTATGCCAGCCACCACACGAGCGACGGCCTCAACGCGCAGG
This sequence comes from Acidobacteriota bacterium, assembly GCA_016178075.1. Lineage (GTDB taxonomy): Bacteria > Acidobacteriota > Vicinamibacteria > Vicinamibacterales > JACQTH01 > JACQTH01. The sequence continues at coordinate 1,973 of JACOUA010000379.1, read as the reverse complement.
TCTACAACAGGTGTATCGGCACACGCTACTGCGCGAACGCCTGTCCGTACAACGTGCGGTTCTTCAATTTCTTCAACCCGGCGTGGGACAAGCCCCTTCATCTTCAGCTCAATCCCGACGTGTCGGTCCGCGAAGTCGGCGTGATGGAAAAGTGCACGTTCTGCGTGCAGCGGATCAACGCGGCAGAAATCCAGGCGAAGGCCGCGAAACGCGAGGTCCGCGACGGCGACATCACGCCGGCGTGCGCGCAGGCCTGCCCGGCGACCGCGCTCATGTTCGGCGATCTGGACGATCCTGACAGCCGGGTCTCGCAGCTGGCTCGCTCACGCCGAGCCGAGCGTCTGCTCGACGACCTGGGCACTCAGCCCAAAGTGATCTATCTGCAGCGGGAATCCGAATGACTCCGACCACGGTTGAGCATCGCATGAGTGGCGGGGATCCCTGCACCCCGCCAAGCTCGTCACTCGCGCCCTTCGACGGTGCTCAGGGCGCCCCGAGCGTTAGTCGAGGGGCGGGGGCCCCATCGCCCCGCTCCGCTCCTCGCATCAACGACGACTTGCTGCGCCCGATGTTTCAGACCTCGTGGCGCTTCTATCTGATCGTGGTGGTGCTCGGCAGCGTCGTGCTGACCGGGCTGGGCGCGTGGGCGTACCAGCTTAATCGCGGGATCGGTGTCGCCGGGATCCGCTGGCCGGTCTTCTGGGGCTTCTACATCACCAACTTCGTCTTCTGGATCGGCATCAGCCACGCCGGCACCTTGATCTCGGCGATCCTGCGAATCTCAAACGCGACGTGGCGGCGACCCATTACCCGCTGCGCCGAGGCCATTACTGTCTTCGCGTTGATGATCGGCGCGATGTTCCCGATCGTCCACCTCGGGCGGCCGTGGCTCGCCTTCTGGCTGTTTCCGTACCCCAATGAGCGAGGGCTGTGGCCGAACTTCCGGTCGCCGCTGCTGTGGGACTTTTTCGCGATCAATACCTATTTGATCGGCAGCACGCTGTTCCTGGCCCTGCCGCTCATCCCGGATCTCGCGCTCGTGCGGGACAGGTCACGCGGCTGGCGGAGGAAGATCTACGGCACGCTGGCGCTCGGCTGGCGTGGTACGCCCCGACAGTGGCACCGACTCGAGACGGCGATGCACATCATGGCGATCGTGATCATCCCCGTCGCCGTCTCGGTCCACACGATCGTCTCGTTCGACTTCTCGATGACGATGGTTCCGATGTGGCACTCGACGATCTTTGGCCCGTACTTCGTGGCCGGCGCGATCTTCAGCGGGATCGCGGCGCTCATCGTCGCGATGGCAATCCTCCGCCGGGTTCTTCACCTCGAGGACTACCTGCGCCCGCTGCATTTCGAGAACCTCGGCAAGCTCCTGCTCATGATGAGCCTGCTGTGGACCTACTTCGTCTTCGCCGAGCGTCTCACGATCTGGTACGGCAACGAGCCGTCGGAGATGGCCGTCTTCTGGGCGACGCAGCGGGGAACCTACGCACCGCTCTTTTGGACAATGGTGATATGCAATTTCGTCGTGCCGTTTCCGTTGCTGGCGATCAAGCGGCTGCGGACCATTGCCGGCACGGTCGTTGCCTCGACAACGATCATCATCGGCATGTGGCTCGAGCGGTTCCTCATCATCGTCCCATCGCTTGCCAACAAGTATCTGCCCTATAGCTGGGGAACGTATCGACCGACGTGGGTCGAGATCACGATTACCGCGGCGACGTTTGCCGCGATGGCGCTGCTGTACGTGCTGTTCGCGAAGGCCGTGCCGATCGTCTCGATCTGGGAGCTAAAGGCGGGGGAGCGGATGGCCGCGCCAGGGATCGCCGCGAAACCGGCGCGGGCGATGACCCCCTCTGATGTAGGGGCGGACCTTCAAGTCCGCCCCGGGCCGGCCTGATGACCGAGAAGCCTCTGCCCATGAACGTGGCGTGCGCCCTCTACGACGATCCCGAGGCGGCGCAGCG
>JACOUA010000378.1 GCA_016178075.1 Acidobacteriota bacterium | reverse complement strand
CGCGAAAGCCACGGCGGGCGACGGGCCACCGCCGGATCTGTCGCAGTCGCCAACGGTGACGGCGGCGGGAACCCGTGAAGGGGTGATCTTGGGCACGGCGGCGTATATGAGCCCGGAGCTGGCGCGGGGGACGACGCTCGACAAACGCACCGACATCTGGTCGTTCGGCTGCGTGCTGTACGAGATGCTCACCGGGCGGCTGGCGTTTGTGGCCGCGACGGTGTCGGACACGATCGTCGCGATCCTCGAACGTGAGCCCGACTGGCGTGCGCTGCCCGCGACGACACCGGCGCCTGTTCGACACCTGCTGCAGCGCTGTCTCGAGAAAGATCGCCGGCAGCGCCTGCGTGACATCGGCGACGCCCGCGTCGAGCTCAATGAAGCGCTCGGCCCGCCCGTCACTGCAGATACGCCGATTGGACACCGCCAGATACGGTTGCGGCGTGCTGCAGCGATCGCCCTCGCATTGTCTGCCGCCATTGTGCTGATTGTGGCCGCGCTGGTCTGGAGGTCCCCCTCAGTTCGTCCTGGCGTCTCCGATCAGGCACTGCGTCTCTCGATCCTCCCGCCGGCTGAGGCCAGTTTCATGCCGGGTTCCGGGGTGGAGATCTCTCCGGACGGCCGTTTCCTCGCGTTTGTGGCGAGCACCGGGGGAACGCCGCAACTCTGGATCCGGCCTCTCGACGCGCCGGCCACGCGCCCACTGCCGGGAACCGAGGGCGCCGAAAGTCCGTTCTGGTCTCCCGACAGCCGATACCTCGCGTTCTTCGCCGAGAGCAAGCTGAAAAAGGTCGCAGCGTCCGGCGGCCCGCCGCAAACGATCTGTGATGCGGCTCTGGGACGAGGCGGCACCTGGAGCACGACGGGAACCATCGCCTTCACTCCGCGGGTCGGCGGGGTGTTGCACTCGGTGTCGGCTGCGGGCGGGGTGCCGGTGGCCATCAGCCGGTTCGACACGTCACGCAGGGAGGACGCGCACTATTGGCCGCATTTCCTTCCCGATGGCCGGCACGTCCTGTACTTCGCACGAAGCGCCGATCCCGAGCACAACGCGATTTACCTCATCGACGCCGAAGCGGGCCTCGACGCACAGCCGTTGCGGCTCGTCAGCGGTAATTCCATGGCCGCGTATGCCGCGCCCGGATATCTGCTTTTTCTGAGCGGCGAAACGTTGGTGGCCCAACAATTCGACGAGCGCCGCCTGCGACTGATCGGAGAGAGGGTTCCCGTCTCAGACGAAGTGGGATCAATGGGGAGCATGGGGCAGGGATATTTTTCGACGTCCGCCTCCGGCCTGCTCGCCCATTGGGGCGGAGATCAAAGTGAACGGCGGCTGACCTGGATGGATCGAAACAGCAAGGTGTTGGGCGTCGTCGATGCGCCGGGCGCGTATGGCTCGTCGCGGTTGTCTTCCGATGACCGCCGAGCGGCCGTGGAGCTGGTCGACCCCCGAACAGGAACCATCGGGATCTGGCTGCTGGAATTCTCGCGTGGCGTCATGTCCCGTTTTGCCGTCGAGGCGCGATGGGATCGCAGCCCCGTCTGGTCACCGTCCGGAGAGTGGATCGCCTTCTCGTCCGACCGGATCGCACCGTTCAACCTCTACAGAAAAGCGACCGATGCGGCATCGACGGAAGAGCGTCTGACCGCGGTGAATAGACCGCAATACCCGGAGGACTGGTCCCGGGACGGACGGAAAACCAATTCCCTTCGTACGGAGTCCGTTCGATGAGACGCAAGGTCAGTTCTCGCCCGACGGACGATATGTCGCCTACACCTCGAACGAATCGAAGCGGGCTGACGTCTACATCCAGCCATTTCCGACGACGGGTCGTCGGTGGCAGGTGTCGAGCGGCGGCGGTTCCCAGCCACGGTGGCGGCGCGATGGCAAGGAGCTGTTTTATGTCGCGCCAGGCGGAGTCCTGATGGCGGTACCGATCGTGTCTTCCGGCGTCGGATTGGAAGTCGGCGCGCCAATCTCGCTCTTCGAACACCGGGTTCTTGCGGCTGATAATCCGATTGACAATGTCTACAGTTACGACGTGACGGCTGACGGTCAGCGATTCCTGCTTGCGGTTCCCAAGCCAGGATCAGAGGTGCCGCCGATCACAGTGTTGGTCAACTGGGCGGCTGGTTTGAAACGAGACAACTGACAACTGAGAACTGAAGACTTCTATTTCGTGCTCGTCGTCGCGGCCGACGGCCGCAGCGTCAGCTTCTGCACGCGCCAGTTCAGGATCTCGGCCACGTAGAGCTCGTTCTCCGACGGGCACGCGATCTCGTGAATCCAGCCGAATTGCTTCGGCTGCCGGCCCGATTTGCCGAGCACGCCCAGCACCTTGCCGTCGAGCGTCAGCTTGTAGACGCGGCCGGGGAACGCGTCCGACGAATACAGGAACTGCGTCGGGCCCGGCGTGATGCAGATCGCCCACGGCGCGCCGTTCTGCGCAGCGGCCCCTTCGGGCGTCGGCTGGTTGCCCATCCACGGGTGCGCGTCGGGCGGGATCGGCACGTCGATCTTGATCTCGCGGACGAACGTGCCGTCGGAATCGAAGACCTGAATGCGACGGTTGCCGCGGTCCGCGACGTAGACGTTGCCCTTCGCGTCGGCCGCGATGCTGTGCGGCGTGTTGAACTCGCCCGGCTTCGTGCGCCCCGGCTCGCCCCACGATTTCACCCAGTCGCCCGCCTTGGTGTACTTGGCGATGCGCGAGTTGATGTAGCCGTCGCTGATGAAGATGTTGCCTCGCGGATCCCACGTGACATCGGTGGGCTGCCGGAACTGACCGTCGACGGGGGGCCGCGGCGGGTTGACGCGCGTCCAGGGGCCTGCTTCGTCCGACGCCTCTTTCTTGCGCCCGAACACCATTACCACGCGCCCCTCGGGGTTGAACTTGACGATCATGTCCGACCCCTTGTCGACGCACCAGATGTTGTCCTCTTTGTCGACCCTCACCGTGTGGGCGTACGACCAGGCATAGAGGTTCTTGCCGATCTCGCGGATGAACTTGCCGTCGGCGCCGAACTCGAGCAGCTGCGACGCCGTCGCCGCATACGCGGGGCCCGTCGTGGTGCCGCGGTTGAAGACGAAGATGTGGCCCTTCGAGTTAACCGCAACGCCTGACGCCTCGCCGAGATGAAGATCGGGTGGCAGCTTCAGGAAGTTCGTGTCGGCATCAAACCGCAGCTCCAGCACGGACGGGGCGGGCGAGGGTGCTTGGGCGAACGCCAAGGTCGCCGACAGCAGAATGAGCGCAACTGATAGATGTTTCATGGCCAACCCCTCTCTGAAATGGAGAGGGCATTCTAGCGCAGGTCCAAAGAGCGGGATCAGGGATCGGGGATCAGGGACCGGAAACACGCAGACGCGGGGCGGGAATCGGGATCCCAGACCCCTGATCCCTTTTTTAGACCAGCAACCCGTCCAGCACGTCCCGCACCTTCCGACCCAGGGCGGTGGCCGTGAACGGCTTCTGCAGGAAATGGACGCCGGGCTTGTGGAGCTCGTTTCGGAGCTGCACGTGATCGGTGTGGCCCGATATGAACAGCACCTTCATCCGGGGCCTGAGATCCTTCATGCGCTGGGTCAGCTCCGTCCCGCTCAACCCCGGCATCACGACGTCGGCCACCAGCAGATCGATATCGTCGCCATCCTTTTCTTCCAGCGCCAGCGCCTCTTCCGCCGAAGCCGCTTCGAGGACGTCGTAGCCCTGGCGCCGCAGCATCGCGGTGACGAGCGCCCGGACCGGCCCTTCGTCTTCCACGATGAGGACCCGCTCCTCGCCGGCCAGCGCGGCGGGCGTCTCCAACCGTTGCTCGGCGAGATCCGCCGTCGCCTGCGGCAGATAGATCCGGAACGTCGTGCCGCGTCCGGGCTCGCTGTCGGGCAGGATGTCGCCGCCGCTTTGCTGAACGACCCCGTACACGGTGGCGAGGCCGAGCCCCGTGCCCTTGAGCCCCTTGGTCGTGAAGAACGGCTCGAACAGATGTGAGAGCGTCTCGGCATCCATCCCGGTGCCGGTATCGGTGACGCTGAGCATCACGTAACCGCCGGCCTTGAGGCTGGAATGCACCATCCCGAGGTACGTCGCGTCGAGCTGCACGTTGGCCGTCTCAATCGTCACGGCGCCGCCGTCCGGCATCGCGTCACGGGCGTTGACCACGAGATTCAGCAGCACCTGCTGAATCTGGCCGGGGTCGGCCTTCACCGGACGCAGCTCGGACGCCAGCTTCGTCCTGAAGACGATGTTCTCGCCGATGAGACGCCGGAGCATCCGATCGGTGTCCGCGATAATCCAGTTGAGATCGATGACCTTGGGCTGCAGGATCTGGCGGCGGCTGAACGCCAGGAGCTGCTGCGTGAGCTGCGCGGCGCGGGATCCGGCCTTCTTGATCTCCAAGACCTGACCGAGCGTGGGGCCGCCCTCCGGCAACGACAGGCTCAGCGTCTCGCAGTACCCCAGAATGACCATCAGGAGATTGTTGAAGTCGTGCGCCACGCCACCGGCGAGTTGGCCGATGGCTTCCATTTTCTGCGCCTGCCTGAGCTGATCTTCGAGACGCCGCCGTTCGGTCAGGTCCCGTTCACGCTCCGCGTCGAGCGCGCGGGCACGCGCCACCGATCGGCGGACCTGCCGCTCGAGCGCCGCATCGCTCGCCGTGTCGAGCGGAACGCATTCGTCCGCGCCTTGAGCGATCGCGCTCATTTCGAGCGTGTCGGCGGCTTGATCCAGCAGCACCAGGAATGGCACCCGGCACCCGCTGGCGCGCGCGGTCTTCATGACGGTCAGCCCCTGCCCCCCGCCCATCTGGTGGTGAAGCAGGCAGAGATCGTAGGTCTCACGGGACAGCGCGGCCAGGCCCGCCTCCGATCCGCTCATCGATTCGACCCGGCATCCACCCCGGATGGCTTCGCCAAGCGAGAGAGACACGCGTCGAAGAACGGAGGCGTTGTCGGCAATCACGATCACGCGAAACGGCGCTGCGCTCGCCAGCTCATCCGCGTCGGTCGACGATGGCGGCACGGCCGCATCCTCTGGGATACGCATAAGCTTCCGTACTCGTATCGGCTTGACCAGAAAGGGCGTACACCCGCATGCGAGGTGCAGGGCCGAGCAACAGGGGGCAACGGTTCAGCCAAGTTTCGACCGGGCAGGCAGAACCGCGCAGGTTCGCTTCCTTTTGGATCATCGTCGCCGATCGCGTTATCATGACCGGAGATGGACGACGCCACGCGCTCGAGCCTCCGCCGAGTCCCGGCCCCCAGCGGAGAGAGTCGGTCGACGCCGACCCACGAGAGCGCACTCACGCCCGCGCACGCCCTCCTCGACACCTGGTGCAAGCACGACTGGACCAACGGTGTCCAGGTCGACCAGATGATGGATCTCGAGTCGCTGTCGGTCCGGACGATGAACAGCACGTACGAGATCACAATCCTCTCGGCGCGCAGCGGGGAAGTGATGGTGCGGGGCGGCCGCTTCTTCCCCGAGTTCACGAATGGGCGCGTCGCTGGCAGCTCGCTCGGCGGAAGCTTCCTGAAGCTGCGCGGCATCTACGTCGGGTTCAACCTCGAGATCTACGCCAACGGCACCCGCATCGTCACCAGCCCGGTGAAGGCGATCTGCCACTACACGACGCCCGGCCGGCCCATGTAGAACGGGCTTTGGGCTCTAGGCTTTAGGCCCCGCAGAACCTCGCGGCCACGTCTCTCGTCCAACTTGATTGACCCTGACGTGTCGCCGAGAATGGTGACTTCGCGCGACAAGCGATGAAGCTTGGCTTCGGCGACTACCTCCGGGCCGCGTTCAACGCACGACCGATCGGGATGCTGGTTCCGCCCAACTGGATCGGGCTGGCCGCGTTCGGCTTGCTCGGAATGACGAACGCCGGATTCTGGGCGATCGGGCTCGGCCTCGAGCTCGCCTACCTCACGACGCTCGCCACGAACCCGCGATTCCAGCGGAGCGTCGGCGCCTCCAAGTTGTCCGACACGCACCAGCAGTGGCAGCGTCAGATCGACGCGCTCATGTCGCGGCTCGACGAGACAGACCGGCGGCGGTATCGCGCGTTCGAGAGCCGCTGTCAGTCGATCCTGAACCTGCAGATCCAGGGAAGCGCCGTGCCGACCGGACTTGAAGCGCAGGCAGATTCGCTCGGCCGCCTGCGCTGGATCTACCTGCGGCTCCTCGTCACGCGGCAAATCGTTCGCCAGGTGCTGGGCGAAGGCGCGCCGCCGCGCGAAGCCGGCGACGAGCTCTCGGGCCGGATCGGACAGGTCGAGCGGCAGCTCGAGGCGCCCGACCTGACAGCCGACCTCCGGCGTAGCCTCTCGTCGCAGCTCGACATCCTGCGACAGCGGCTGGACAAACGATCCGAAGCGGGCCAGAAGCTCACCTTCCTCGACGCGGAAATCACGCGCATCCAGGAACAGGTGGAGCTCATTCGAGAGCAAGCCGCGCTGTCGGCCGATCCCGAAGCGCTCTCGCGGCGCATCGACGAGATCGCGACGACGCTCGCCGGCACGTCGCAGTGGATCAAGGAACAGCAGCAGATCTACGGCGCGGTGGAGGATCTGCTGCTCGAGCCCCCGCCGCTGACCGAGCCGCCTGCCTCGGAGGAGAAGATCGCCCAATGACGGCGGCTCTCCCGGCGTGGGCCGACCAGATGCGGGACCTCTACCTCTCGGGGTCGGGCGCACAGTTCCTGCTCCACGGCAACATCTTCGACGTCGTGCCGCATGGCAGCGGTGAGGCGTCGCGCGCCCTCTCCGTGCTCGCGTTTCTCGACGACGTGATGTTCGGCAGCTATGAGGTCGTGCTGCACTACGATCGGAGCCGCGGCGTGCGCGCACTCAAGGGGCAGGACGACTTCGCCGCGTGGCTGCGGTCGGCGCTCGGCGACGACGAGGCGGCGCTGACCCGCCTGCGAGAGCCGGCGGCTGCGCTGGAGCTCGTGGATCGCTACCTGTTGCGGACGTTGAACCTCGGCGCGCTCTCGCCCTCCTCCCCGGCCCCGCGCCGGATCGCGGTCATCATCGACTTCGCCGAGTTCGTCGTGCCGCGGGGCGATGCGGTCCAGCTCGGCGGCGGCTTCAGCGCGAACGTCGTGAAGGTTCTCGGGTGGGCCAACGACCCCGCGATCCTGCACTCGAACATCGTCACCGTGCTGATCACCGAGGAGGCCCACGATCTGAACGAGCTGGTGGTGGAGAACCCTCACTGCGTGGCGCTCCGCATCCCGCTGCCAGACGAGGCGCAGATGCTGGAGTACGTGCGCGCGCTCGCCGCGACGGAGTTCCCCGAGCTTCCGGCGCGCTGCGAGGTGACGCTCGAGGTGCTGGCGCGGCGGCTGACCGGCATGAGCCGCGTCGGGGCGAGATCGGTCATCGCGCTCGCGCTGAAGAGCCAGCCGACCATCACAGCCGCCTGGCTGCGCCAGAGGAAGAAGGAGACGATCGAGCGCGAGTGTCAGGGCCTGCTCGAATTCCTCGAATCGCCCTTCACACTGGACAACATCGCCGGCCACGACGCCGTGAAGGCGTGGCTTCGCGACGATGCGACGCTCCTCCGGCAGGGGGCCCTCACCGCGCTTCCGATGGGATACCTGATTGCCGGCCGCATCGGCACCGGCAAGACGTTCATCGTGCAGTGCTGGGCGGGCGAGCTTGGTGTGCCCTGCGTCGTCTTCAAGAACTTTCGCGACCGCTGGGTCGGAGCCACCGAGTCGAACCTGGAAAAGATCTTCGCGATCCTTCGTGCCCTCGGCCAGGTCGTGGTCTTCGTCGACGAGGCGGATCAGGCGGCAGGCCGCCGCGAGAGCGGCGAGGGCGACAGCGGCCTGTCCGGACGCGTGTACGCAATGCTGGCGAAGGAGATGTCCGACACGGGCAACCGGGGCCGCATCCTCTGGGTATTCGCGACCTCGCGGCCGGACCTGCTCGAAGTCGATCTCAAGCGGCAGGGGCGGCTCGACGTCCACATCCCGCTGTTTCCCCCCGAGACCGCGGAGGAGCAGCGTGCCCTTTTGGCGGCCGTCGCGCGCAAGCTGAAGCTCACGCTGGAGACGGCGGATCTGGCAGCGCCGCCCGACGGCGTGGTGCTCGGCGGGAACGAAATCGAAGGCGTGTTGGTGCGGGCGCTGCGTCAGCGCACCCTGGCGCCCGATCCGAAGCCATCGATCGGCGCCGTGCTGGCTGACGCCTTCCGCGAGGTGCGGCCGAGCGCCCACACGCGCATGCTCGAATACATGGATCTGGTGGCCGTGAAAGAATGCACCGACGCGCGCTTTCTCACCGGCCGCTTCGCCAGGATGACGCCCGAGCAGGTCGAGGCGCGGCTGCGCGAGTTGCGAACGTTTGCGTGAACGGCGCACTAAACAAGGAGCTGACATGGCGATTCTGGCCCGCATCGGTCGACTGGTCCGCGGATTCCTCGGCTTGTTCATCAGCGGCATCGAGGAGGCGAACCCGGAAGCCTTGATGGAAGCGGCACGGCAGGAGTTCCGCCAGAAGGTCACGCAGTACAACCTGGCGCTCGCCAGGATGGCCGGCGTGGCCGAGCGGCTCAAGGGCCAGGTGAAGGCGAAGGCGGCCCGCGCGCAGGATCTGGAGCGCCGGATCCTCGCCAACCACCACGCCGGCAACAACGAGCTGGCTGGCGCGTTGGCGCGCGAGCTGCAGGAGTTGAAAGCCGACCTCACCACCGACACCGAGGAGCTCAAGGAGACCGAAGAGGCATACCAGGCGAATCTGCGCCAGGCGAAGCTCGCGCAGAAGGAGTTCGAGGACAAGGTGCGGCGCCTGGAGAAACAGCTCTCGCAGGTGCAGATCAAGGAAGCGCAGGCGGAAGCGGCCGGTGCGCTGAGCAGCGCCGCCTTCAAGGTCGGCGACCTCGGCGACACGATGAAGACGGTCGAGGAGATCCTGCAGAAGCGCTACGAGGTGTCGGCCGGCAAGGCGCGGGTGGCGCGCGACCTGGTGGACCTCGAAGCCATCCAGGAGAAAGAGGGCGAGCGGCGCGCGCTCGAGCAGGCCGCGCTCGCTGACTTTCTCGCCACGCAAGGCATCCAGGCCCCCGCGTCCGCCCAAGTCACGCCCGCGGCGAAGGAGATGGGGCCCTCGGAGAAGGCGTAGGGGCACGCTGATAGAGATCTGTTATGCCTGACGAACAGCGGTTGACGACCCTCGGTAAGCTCCTCTCGATCGTCCTCGTCGCCGGGCTCATCGGGCTCGGCGTTTACATGGTCCAGCGCGGCCGCACGGGAAGCTCCGCGAATCCAGCGAGCGAGGCCAGTGACAGCAAGAGCGCCGCCGCCGTCGCGGAGGTGAAGCTCGAGGTGCCGAAGCTGGGACCGCCGGGGCCTGTCGAGCTCAAGGACAACACCGTCCCCCTCGAGATCAGCGAGTACGCCGGCTATGCCGGGCTGATCGCCGCCAACGGCGGCCTCGAGCCCACCGAGAACTCGGTCTTCTTCAAGGATCACGGGTTCAAGGTCAAGCTCACCGTCAAGGAAGATGAAGACTGGTCGGAGCTGAACGCGGGCAAGATTGCCGCGTCGGTCACGACCGTCGACGTGCTCGCCGCGTACGGCCGGCAGTTTCATGCCGTGGTGCCGGCGCAGATCGGCTTCTCCCGCGGCGCCGACGCCGTCGTCGTCCGCAGCGATATCACGCGCATCAACGCCCTCAAGGGCAAGATCGTCGCCACGGCGCAGTTCACCGAGGTCGACTTTCTGATCCGCTATCTCGCGCAGGAAGCCGGCTTGCGGATCAAGATGCTCGGAAGCGCCGACGCTGCGCCCGATCCCGACCGGCTGAACCTGGTCTACACCGAGGACGGCTTCGGCGCAGGCGACCTGTTTCTCGACGACATCAAGTCGGGGAAGAATCGGCTGGCCGGCTGCGTGACGTGGGAGCCGAAGACCTCCGAGGTCGTCCAGCAGAGCGCCGGCAAGGCGCACGTCCTCACGACGAACCGTAACCTCCTCATCGTCGGCGACGTCCTGGTGGTGCACAAGGGATTCGCGGAGCAGCATCCCGAGATCGTCGCCGGACTGGTGCACGGTCTGCTCGAAGGCAACCGGATGGTGCGGGATCGCCCGGAGGCGTACTTGGATGTCGTCGGCCGCGCGTTCAAATGGACCCGCGAAGAGACTCGCGACGAGCTGTCGAAGGTCCACCTCTCGAACCTGCCGGAGAATCTCGCGTTCTTCTCGGGATCGATCGACGCCGCCGGCAGCTTCGGCGGGATCTATCAGTCTGCGGTCTACTCGTACGGCTCGGATCTCATCAAGGATCCACTCGACGCCGATCGCTTCCTCGATCTGAAACATCTTCACGAGCTCGAGAAACTAGGTGCGTTCAAGGAGCAGAAGGTTGCGATCGCACCTATCCGCAGCGGCGGCGGAGCCGCGGTCGAGACCAACCCGCTGCTCAGCAAGGACATCCGTTTCCTGTTCGAGCCGAACTCGGCCATCCTGGATCTCTCCAGCCAGGACAACATCAAGAACCTCGAGGCCATCAGGAAGCTGTTTCAGGTGAGCCCGGGGTCGACGGTGCTGCTGCGAGGGCACGTCGACAATGCGCTCGTCGGGGATTTCCGTCGGAAGGGCGGCGACGGCTTCGTGCGTCAGATGGCGCTCAAGGCCGTGGAGCTCAGCCGACAGCGCGCCGCGGAGATCAAACGCTTGCTGCTCGACAAGTACAAGGTCGATGGCTCACGCATCGAGATCGTCGGGCGCGGCTGGGAAGAGCCGGTCGGCGGCGACTCGGACGCGAATCGTCGCGTGGAAGTGCAGTGGTTCACGATTGAATGATCCGTGTAGTTTTCAGTTCTCAGTTTTCAGTTTTCAGTTCTCTCTGCAGTTGAGAGCTGAAAGCTGAGACCAAACTGATGACTGAAAACTGATAACTGAGAACTCAACATGCCGTATCTCTATTCCGCCCTTCACAGACGGTTCGGGCCGCGCAACGGGGTGACGCGTCGTGAGATGCTCGAGGCAACGCTTGCCTCGGCCGCAGGTCTGCTCGTGAGCGACCGGTTCGTGTTCGGTCAACCTCGCCCGTCGGGCAAACGAATCGTCATCGTCGGGGCCGGGTTCTCGGGGCTAGCGGCCGGACACGAGCTCGCCAGCGCCGGCTACGACGTAACGATCGTGGAAGCGCGCAATCGCGTCGGCGGGCGCGTCATCACGTTCGCCGACCTCGTGTCCGGCAAGACCGTCGAGGGCGGCGGTGAGCTGATCGGATCGAATCATCCCACCTGGGTCTCCTACAAGGAACGGTTCAAGCTGCAGTTCCTCGACGTGACCGAGGAGGACAAGTTCGACTTCCCCATCGTCCTGGGCGGCAAGGCGCTGACCCCGGACGAGTCCGAGGCCCTCTACAAAGAGGTGGAGACGGCCCTCAATCGGATGAACGACGATGCGGCGCGCGTGACGGATCCGTACGAGCCGTGGAAGACGCCGAACGCGGAGGCGCTCGATCGGCGCACGCTGGCCGGCTGGATTGCGGCCGTCGACGCGTCACCGCGCTGCAAGGCCGCCCTCGACGCCATGATGATGTCCGACAACGGCGTCCGCACCGCGTGGCAGAGCTACCTCGGCAACCTCGCGATGGTGAAGGGCGGGGGCCTGGAGAAGTTCTGGAAGGACAGCGAGGTGTACCGCTGCCGTGGCGGGAACCAGCAACTGGCGCGGAAGCTGGCGGACGCCATTGGCACGGCCCGGGTGCTGTTGCGGACGCCCGCGAGCGCGATCGCGACCAACGACACTGGCGCGCGCATCACCCTCGCCAACGGCAAAACGCTCGACGCCGACGAGGTGATCGTCGCGATTCCCCCGAGGACGTGGAACAAGATCGCGTTCGACCCGCCGCTTCCCGGCCAGCTCGCGCCGCAGATGGGATCGAACGTGAAGTTCCTGATGGCGGTGAAGGGACCCTTCTGGCGGCAGGAGGGGCTCGCGCCCGATCTCCTGTCCGATGGCCCCATCAACATGACGTGGCACGCCACCGACGGGCAACGCGGCGCGGGCGAGGCAATGGTCGCCTTTTCCGGCGGCACGTCGGCGGAACGCTGCCGGGAATGGCCAGCGGCCCAACGCGTGGCCAACTATCTCGCGGAGCTCGGCAAGGTCTACAAAGGTCTCCGCGCGAGCTATGTGAAGGCGCGGTTCATGGACTGGCCTGGCGACGTGTGGACGGGTGGATCCTATTCGTTTCCGGCGCCGGGACAGGTCACCACGATGGGGCCCATCCTGCGGCAGGGCATCGGGCACCTGCACTTCGCCGGCGAACACACCTGCTACGCGTTTGTCGGGTACATGGAAGGGGCGCTCAATTCCGGCGCCGCGCTCGCGAAGAAGCTCGCCGCGCGCGACGGCGTGATCCGGGAGGACGCCGCGTGATCGACCCACGTCGCCGACGCCGCCGGATGCCGATCTTCGCGATCCTCCTCCTGGTCGCGATCGTCGCGGGTCGGCGGATGCGCGAACGGCAGGCGGCGCCCGAGTCCTCCTCCGACGACGGGGACGCGCGTCGCCGCGGCGAAATCGCGGGGCAGTTGCAGGGGCCGGCCGCCGCCGAGTCGCGCGACGGGTTGGCCGCGATCATCCTGTTCGACGTCTCGGGCAGCATGCGCGACCGCGTGCGCGAGGACGGCGGGCGCGGCGAGCCGAAGATCGAGATCGCGCGCCGGGCCGCGCTGGATCTCGTCCGCCGGTTCGAGCAGTTCGCGCGGGAACATCCGGACCAGCCCGTCAAGGTTGGCGTGTACGAGTTCAGCAGCCGGACCGGCGAACCGTCGTCCCGGCCCGTTGTCCCGATCGGCGCGCCGGATGTGACCGCGGCGGAGAAGGCGATTGGCCGCATGCGCGCGGACGGCGGCACCCCAATCGGCGACGCGATGATCGCCGCGACGCGGGAGCTGCGCGGCACCGGCCTCACCCGTCGCCACGTGCTCGTCGTCACCGACGGCCAGAACACCGACGGCTTCCAGCCCGGCGACGTGGCCGCCACGCTTGCCACCCTCACCGGCTACGATCGGCCCTCGCTGTATTTCGTCGCCTTCGATATCGGAGCCAGCCGCTTCGACGCCGTCAAGCAGGCCGGGGGCCTGGTCTTGCCGGCGGAGAATGCCGGCGAGCTCAATCAGACGCTGGATTACTTGCTCTCGGACAAGATCCTCGTCGAGGCCCCCGCGAAGCGGTAGCCGGCCGTGATCACGGAAAGATCACGAGCGTCTTGATCGATCGGTTCCGAACGACAAGGCCCTCGTCGAAGCCCGCGCTAGACGTTAGAACGGGTTCCCGTCGCCCCTTCCGAAGTTGCAAACTTGACGCTCGTTGCGCGAGAAGAGATTCTCGTGCGCCCGCACGCCATCAGCGTCGAAATACAGCAAGCCGCAAGCTACGAAGCTCCTGGGTGTGTAGTCGTTGCCGGAGATCGCGTTTCGGGTCACGACGGCCCTCCCGCCAAACCCGACCTGAATCCCATTCTGGGCGATGTAGTCGACGGGCCCGGCACCCACGATAGTGTTGCCGTCGATGATGGCGAAGATGGATCCATTCGCCGTGATGCCGTTCTTCTGATATCCCATCACCGTATTATTCCGGATCTCGACGTTCAGGTCGGCTCCCGTCGTATCGAACGGCATGTTTCGAACCTCGATCCCGTTGCCTTCCTGGCACCCGCTCGCACCCTGATTGATGTTCACGACCATGTTGTCCGTAAT